>JBBJMS010000058.1:0-18888 GCA_037720315.1 Variovorax sp.
ACGGTGCCGGCGGCGAATATGCCGCGACGGTCGAACGCATGAGCCGCAGCGAGGTTGCGGTGCAGGTCGGCGCGCATGGGGGCGTCGAGCGCGAAACCGCGCGAAGGGTCCACCTCGCGGTCGGCATGCCGGCCAACGAACGCATGGACTGGCTGGTCGAGAAGGCCACCGAACTCGGAGTCGCAAGCATCCAGCCGCTGATGACGGCCCATGGCGTGCTGCGGCTGGCCGGCGAGCGGGCCGAAAAGAAGCGGACCCACTGGGAGGCCATCGCGGTGGCCGCCTGCGAACAGTGCGGCCGAAACCGCGTGCCGGCGATCCACCCGGTGCGGGCCTTCGGCGACTGGATCGGCACGCCGCCCGCGGACGACGCCGAGTGCTTCGTGCTGAGCCTGATTGCCGGCGCCGAACCAGGCGCTGGCGCGGCCCTGGCCGGCCGTGCGGCATGCGTGCTCAGCGGCCCCGAGGGCGGGCTCAGCGCCGCCGAAGAACAGCAGGCGATCGCCCGCGGATTCGCACCGCTTTCGCTCGGCCCGCGCGTGTTGCGCGCCGAGACGGCGGCGCTGGTCGCCCTTGCATGGCTCGCTGGCAGATGAACCGCCACCTTTGGCTGCTCGCGGTTTGCCAGGGCTTGTTCCTGACCAACAACGTCACTTTCATCGCCATCAACGGACTGGTCGGCCTCTCGCTCGCGCCGCGCGGCTGGATGGCCACGCTGCCGGTGATGGGCTATGTGGTCGGCGGCGCGCTGGCCACCGGCCTGGTGGCACGCACGCAACAGCGCTTCGGGCGCCGGCGCTCGTTCCAGATCGGGCTGGCCGTGGCATTGGGCTCGGCGCTGCTCTGCGCGCAGGCTGCCCTCTGGAAGGACTTCTGGCTGCTCTGCCTCGCCACGGTGATCGCCGGCTACTACAACGCGAATGCCGGCCTCTACCGTTTTGCGGCCGCCGAACTCGCAACGCCCGACTGGCGTGAGAAGGCGGTTTCGCTGGTGATGGCAGGCGGGCTGATCGGCGCGGTTGCAGGCCCCAACCTCGCCGTTGCCACGCGCAATTGGTTCGAGGTGCCCTTCGCCGGCGCTTATCTTTCCCTTGCCGGCGTGGCGCTGCTCGCGATGGTGTTGATGCAGTTCATCGAGTTCCCCGCGCCGCCGGCACGAAGCGCCACGGCGCAAGGCCGCTCGCTGGCCGAGATCGCGCGGCAGCCGATCTTCATCGTCGCCGCCGCATCCGGCGCGCTCGGCTTCGGCGTGATGAACCTGCTGATGGCAGCAACCCCGATCGCGATGCAGATCTGCAGCCTGCCGTTCGAGGACATCGCGCTGGTGCTCGAATGGCATGTGATCGGCATGTTCGCGCCGGGCTTCTTCACGGGCCACCTGATCCGCCGCTTCGGCGCGCTGCCGGTGATGGGCGTCGGCCTCGCGCTCAACCTGGCCTGCATCGCGGTGGCGCTTTCGGGTGTCGACCTGCACCAGTTTCTGGTGGCGCTGTTTTTGCTCGGCGTGGGCTGGAACTTCCTGTTCACCGGCAGCACCACGCTCTCGCTAACCGCCTACACGCCGGAAGAGCGCGACCGGGCGCAGGGTGCGCTCAACTTCTGCGTGTTCGCGACGCTCGCGCTCAGTTCATTCGCCTCCGGCGTACTCGTCACCACGCAGGGGTGGCGGCTGTTGAACTTCGGCTCGCTGGTGCCGATCGCGTTGACCGGTTTCGGGCTGCTGTGGCTGGCGCACCGACGACGGCTGGCCGCGGCCGACGCACGGTAGCCGGCATCAGGCCTCGGCGTGGGCGGCCGGCAGCGCAGCAATCACCTCGGCCACGGCCGCGGTCAGCTTCTTCGCATAAGGGACATGCAGGAACTCGTTTGGGCCGTGCGCATTGCTCTTCGGCCCAAGCACGCCGCAGACCATCATCTGCGCCTTGGGGAAGCCGGTGCTCAGCATGTTCATCAGCGGAATCGTGCCGCCCTGGCCGATGTAGCCGCAGCCCGAGCCGAAGTGCGCGCGCGACGCCGCATCGAGCGCGCGTTCGAACCAGGGCGCGGTGCCGGGTGCGTTCCAGCCGGTGGCGCCGCCGCCACTTTCGAAAGTGACCCTGGCCTGGTAGGGCGCGTTGTCTTCCAGCAGCGCCTTCAGCTCCTGCACCGCCGCACCGGCATCGACCAGCGGCGGCAGGCGCAGCGAGAGCTTGAATGCGGTGTACGGACGCAGCACGTTGCCCGCGTCCTTCAAGGCCGGAAAGCCTTCGGCACCGGTGACCGACAGCGTCGGCTTCCAGGTGCGGGCGATCAGCGCCTCGACCGGATCGGTGGTGGTCGGCAACGCGAATGCGGTCGAGCCGCCGCAGTCGTAGTGCGCCCAAGGAAAACGCTTGTGCACCTCGTCGCCGAGGATGTCGGCCGTGGCGCGGGCCTGCTGCAGCCGCTCGGCGGGCATCTCGCAATGAAAGCTCTCGGGCAGCAGGCGCCCGGTCTTGCTGTCTTCGAGCCGGTCGAGCACCTGCCGCATGATGCGAAAGCTCGACGGCACCAGGCCCGATGCGTCGCCGGAGTGCACGCCTTCGGTCAGCACCTCGACCTTCAGCGTTCCGCTGGCCATGCCGCGCAGCGAAGTGGTAAGCCACAACTGGTCGTAGTTGCCGGCACCCGAGTCGAGGCAGATCACCAGGCCCACGTCGCCGAGCCGGGTGCGCAACGCGTCGACATACGGAAGCAGGTCGTAAGAACCCGACTCCTCGCAGGTCTCGATGAGCCCGACGATGCGCGGATGCGCGGCGCCCTGCGCCTTGAGCGCCTGCAGCGCCGCGATGCTGGCGTACACCGCATAGCCGTCGTCGGCGCCGCCGCGGCCGTAGAGCAGGCCGCCTTCGTACTTGGGAGTCCACGGTCCGAGGTCGCTGCGCCAGCCGGTGAACTCCGGCTGCTTGTCGAGATGGCCATACATCAGGACGGTTTCGCTCATGGCGGTGCCGGTGGCCGGCACCTCGAAGAACAGCACCGGGGTGCGGCCTTCGAGCCGGACGATTTCGAGCTTCAGGCCTTCTACCTTCTGGGCCTCGACCCACGCATGCGCATTGCGCAGCACGGTTTCGAGGTAGCCGTTCGCGAGCCATTCCTTGTCGAAGCCGGGCGACTTGGCCGGGATCGCGATGTAGTCGCTGAGCTGCGCAACGATGTCGTCGTCCCACTTCGAGGAGACATCGGACAGCGCCCGCTCGGCGTCGAGCAGGCCAGGGGGCATTTCGCGATGCAGGGGTGCGTTCATGGGGCTCTCCGCCGGGTGGAAAAAGTGGACTTCAATTATGGGCGCGTGCCGCCGCACGCGCAGGCGCTGCGCTAATCTCCGCGCATGAGCAACAGCAACAGCAACAGCAACAGCAACAGCGACCAGCGCATACGCGTCGGCATCGGCGGTTGGACCTACGCACCGTGGCGCGACAACTTCTATCCCGCCGGGCTGGCGCAGAGCAAGGAGCTCGGCTATGCGAGCCGGCAGCTGAGCGCCATCGAGGTGAACGGCACCTACTACAGCAGCTTCAAGCCGCCGACCTTCAAGAAGTGGCATGACGAGACGCCCGAGGACTTCGTGTTCTCGCTCAAGGCATCGCGCTTCGCGACCAACCGCAAGCTGTTGTCGACGGCGGGCGAATCGATTGCGCGCTTCGTGCAAAGCGGCATTGCCGAACTTGGCGACAAGCTGGGGCCGATCGTCTGGCAGTTCATGCCGACCAAGGCCTTCGAACCCGATGACTTCGCTGCATTCCTGGACCTGTTGCCCAAGAAGGAAGGCAGCCGCTCCTTGCGCCATGTGATGGATGTGCGGCATCCGAGCTTCATGACGCCGGCGTATCTCGCATTGGCCCGCAAGCACGGTGCCGCCACCGTGTTCACCGACTCGGACAAGTTTCCGTCCTTCGCCGATCTGACCGGCGACTTTGTTTACGCACGGCTCATGAACAGCGACGCCAAGCTGAAGAGCGGCTACGCGCCGAAGGCGCTCGATGCATGGGCCGAGTCCGCGAAGGTCTGGGCCGCCGGCGGCTTGCCCGATGCGCTGCCCCGTGTCGAACAGGGCGCGTCCGCCAAAAAAACAGCCCCGCGCGACGTGTTCGTCTACTTCATCAACGGCGCAAAAGAAAAGGCACCCGCCGCGGCGGGTGCCTTGATCGAGCGACTGGCTTCCTAAGCGTGCTCAGGCGGTGGCAGCCGCCTGCGGCTGCCACGCGGCCTTGCCGGTGCCGGCGGCCGCTGGTGCGGTACCGAAGCTGATTTCCCCGGACAGCTGACCGCCTTCTTCGACCACGATCTTGCCGTAGCGGATCTTGCCGCTGACCTTGCCGGTCGAGTGGATGACCAGCTTTTCGCGCACCGTGAGGTTGCCGTCGAACAACCCACGGATTTCGGCGATGTCGATCTCGGCGGAGCCCTTGAAGGCGCCCTGTTCGGCGATCTGCATCACGCGCGAGTCCATCGTGGCCTCGACCAGTCCTTCGACCACCAGCGTGTCGCAATCGGTGATTTCGACGCCCTTCAGCTTGATGTTCGGGCCGACCGTGAGCTTGCTGCCGCCGCCGCCTTCCTTGGGAGCGCTCGATGCCAGATTGGCAGTTTGCGCGGCGAGGTTGGCAGGGCTGACGGGCGTGCCCGAAAGATTGGTGCCGGAACCCACCAGCGGTGCGGGTCGGGAGGTCGGGGTGTCGGCGTCGCGTTCACGCTTGCCGAAGAAGGGGGACTGTGTGGCCAATGGGAGAACTCCTCAAAACGCCTATCGTAAGAACGCACTTACGGATCGCGGCACTTCATTGCGCAATAAACGTAACTGGATACGTCTCGCGGCTTCTTCTTGTGAACTTTCGCGCTCCTGGAATTGCGCGATGACAATCCGGGGCTTCGATATCGAGGCCTTGAACGATGACTCCAATCCCTGCCAGCACCGGCTCGGCGCCTGACGAGATTCACGAAGACGCACGCTTCGGCAAACCCTCGCACGGTTGGCGCCGCGCACTTTTCTCCGTCATCTTCGAGTCGGATTCGCGCGCCGGAAAGCTGTTCGACCTGATGCTGATCATGGTGATCGTGGTCAGCGTCTCGGTGGTAATCCTCGACAGCGTGCAGCCGATCCGGCAGCGTGCCGGCCATGTATTCGGCGTGTTCGAATGGATCTTCACCGGGATCTTCACGCTGGAATACATCGGCCGGCTGCTGTGCGTGAACCGGCCGCTTCGCGACGCGACCAGCTTCTACGGCGTGATCGATCTGCTGGCGCTGCTGCCGACATTCCTCGTGGCGCTGGCGCCCGAAACCGCCTATCTGGTCGACGTTCGCATCTTGCGTCTGGTGCGCGTGTTCCGGATCTTCAAGCTGTCGCGCTATTCGGTCGAGTACCGCGGGCTGGTTACTGCGGTGGCGGCCAGCCGCCGGAAGATCACCGTGTTCGTCGGCTTCGTGATGCTGGTGGTGTTGGTGATGGGAACGCTGATGTACGTGGTCGAAGGCCCGACGCACGGCTTCACCAGCATTCCGGTGGCGATCTACTGGGCGATCTCGACCATTGCGACGGTGGGCTTCGGCGACCTGGTGCCGAAGACCGACTTCGGCCGCGCGATCGCCTCGGTGATGATGCTGCTGGGCTGGGGCGTGCTGGCGGTGCCGACCGGCATCGTCACCGCCGAGATGGCGCGGCGCGGACCGGACGAGGCGCCGGTGGCGGGGCCGGTCGCTGCCCGTGGTTTGATGGCGATTTCGGCTCCGGCAACAGAGGTGCCCCAGCGCCGCCGCCTCACGCCGGCGGTCCGGCGGCGCGGTATCAGAACTCGCGTTCGAACTTGAACACGGCGGTGCCGGCAAATGCATTTGGCAGCCAGCGCACCTCGGCGCCTTCCTGCAGACCGAAACCGTCCAGAATGCGCAGCCGATTCTTGTGCGCCAGCACTTCGAAATCCTTGAAGGTGCCGACGCGTATGTTCGGCGTGTCGTACCACTGGTAAGGCAGCCGCCGCGTCACGGGCATGCGGCCGCGCGCAATGCTGACACGGTTGGGCCAATGGGCGAAGTTGGGGAACGCGACGATGCCGATGCGCCCGACGCGCGCGGTCTCGCGCAGCATCACCTCGGCATTGCGCAGATGCTGCAGCGTGTCGATCTGCAGCACCACGTCGAAGGACGCGTCGTCGAAGAGCGAAAGGCCTTCGTCCAGATTGAGCTGGATCACGTCCACGCCGCGCCGGATGCAGTGCAGCACGTTGCCGTCCGCGATCTCGACGCCGTAGCCGCTGCAGCCGCGCTCGCGCTGCAGCAGGTCGAGCAGCGCGCCGTCGCCGCAGCCGAGGTCGAGCACGCGGGAGCCCTCGGGCACCAAGCGGGCGATGACGCGCTGGCTGGCCAGATCGCTCATGCAGGGATGCCCCCCGTGGCGGGCTCGTTCGCGATGCGTTCGAAGTAGGAGCGCACCACGCCCATGTAGCGCACATCGTCGAGCAGGAACGCATCGTGCCCGTGCGGCGCGTCGATCTCCGCATAACTGACGTTGCGCTTGTTGTCGAGTAGCGCCTTCACGATTTCGCGGCTGCGCGCCGGTGCGAAGCGCCAGTCGGTGGTGAAGCTCACAAGCAAAAACTTGGCCGCCGCCTTCGCCAGTGCGGCACGAAGGTCGCCGCCATGTGCGCGCGCCGGGTCGAAGTAGTCGAGCGCACGCGTGATCAACAGGTAGGTGTTGGCATCGAAGTACTCGCTGAACTTGTCGCCGTTGTGGCGCAGGTAGCTCTCGATCTGGAACTCCACCTCCTGCGTCGAATAGCGGTAGTCCGTGGCTGCTGCACCTTCGACCGCGCTGCGTAGCGCGCGGCCGAATTTCTCGTTCATCACGTCGTCACTCTGGTAGGTGATGTGGCCGATCATCCGGGCGATCCGGAGCCCCCGCTTGGGGATGACGCCGTGCTCGTAGAAGTGCCCGCCGTTGAAGTCCGGGTCGGTCACGATCGCCCTTCGCGCGACCTCGTTGAAGGCGATGTTCTGCGCCGTGAGGCTGGGGGCGCTGGCGATCACCACCGCGTGCCGCACGCGTTGGGGATATTGCAGCGACCACGAGAGTGCCTGCATGCCGCCGAGGCTGCCGCCCATGACCGCGGCCAGCGTGTCGATGCCCAGCGCGTCGAGCAATGCGGCCTGCGCATGCACCCAGTCTTCGACCGTGACCACCGGGAAGTCCGCGCCGTAGATTCGCCCCGTCGCCGGATCGGCATGCATCGGCCCGGTCGACCCGAAACACGAGCCGAGATTGTTGATGCCGATCACGAAGAAGCGGTCGGTGTCGACCGGCTTGCCCGGACCGATCATGTTGTCCCACCAGCCTTCGGAGCGGTCCTGGCCCGCGTACACGCCGGCGACGTGGTGCGAGGCATTGAGCGCATGGCAGACGAGCACGGCGTTGCTGCGCTGTGCATTGAGCGTGCCGTAAGTCTCGTAGGCGAGCGTGTAGCCGGAAATCGACGCACCGCTGCTCAAGCCCAGCGGGCCTGCGAACTGCATCGATTGCGAAGAGACGACCAACGACATGAAGAGAAGAAAACCCGGCCTCGCCAAAAACGAGCCGGGTCGGCATCCGTCTTTAGCTGCATTTGTTAAGCGCCCGCAAGCTGGTGCAAATCGGCGCGTGGCGGCAAGTATATGTCTGTCAATTCCAGCGGATCAACGCCGCCATGCCCAGCACGAGGAACAGCGCCGCCGAGATGCCGTGGACCAGCTTGATCGGCACCCGCTTCACGATTCGCTCGCCCAGCCACACCACCGGCGCGTTGGCCAGCATCATGCCCATCGTGGTGCCGAGGACCACCCACACATAGGCGTCGGCATAGCGCGCGGCGAGCACGATCGTCGCGATCTGCGTCTTGTCGCCCATCTCCGCCAGGAAGAAAGCGATGAGCGTGGTGCCAAACACGCCAAGCACGCCGAAAGGCGCTGACTTCGGCAGCTCGTTGGCATCGAGCTTGTCCGGGACCATCATCCAGACCGCCATCGCGATGAATGAGATGCCGAGAATCCAGCGCAGCGCGGCCGGCCCGATCGCATGGGTGACCCAGTTGCCCAGTGCGCCCGCGAGCGCATGGTTCAGCACGGTGGCAGTAAAGATGCCCAGCACGATCGGCCAGGGCTTGCGGAAGCGTGCGGCCAGCAGCAAGGCTAGCAACTGGGTCTTGTCGCCCATTTCGGCGATGCCGACCACGCCGGTCGAAACGAAAAAAGCTTGCACGGGAGAAGGTTCCTTGGGCCGAAGGACGCAATTGACCGTGCGACACCTTCGGCCGATATCCGAAGTCGCACGGTCAAAGGTCTCGCCAGGTCGAACACTGTCTGCGCCATGGCCTGCACGCTGCAGGTCAAGTGTGTTGACGCAAACCCCTCTCGCGGTGGAGGGCGGCTACTCCCCAATGACGGGCGGGATTGTAGCCGGCCACGGCTTTTTCTTGGTAAGCGTGCGCAAACTTCGTTGGCGCTTTTTCAGGGCTACGGAGCGCTGCAGAATCTCTTTTGAGGCCGCTGATTCCCCACATAATCAGGAGCCTCACTTCAAATTCTGGTGTTGAGCGACTCGGTGATCGGTCAGTTTCGCGCGGCTCGACGGTTCTCGTTTGAGCGATGCTTTCGGGACTCCATCGCTTTTATTGATGTGTTTATAGGAGTCCTTCGATGGGCAACAAACTGTACGTCGGCAACTTGCCTTATTCGGCACGCGACGGGGATCTCGAGCAGGCGTTCGGCCAATTCGGTGCAGTGACCAGCGCCAAGGTGATGATGGAACGCGATACCGGCCGCTCCAAGGGCTTCGGTTTCGTCGAGATGGGCAGCGACGCAGAGGCGCAGGAAGCCATTCGGGGCTTGAACGGCCAGGATCTCGGCGGCCGCAGCATCGTGGTGAACGAAGCCCGTCCGATGGAAGCTCGCCCGCCGCGCAGCGGCGGTTATGGTGGCGGCGGCGGCGGGAGCGGCGGCTATGGTGGTGGTGGCAGCAGCGGTGGCGGCGGGGGCGGCGGCGGATACGGTGGTGGTGGCCGTAGTGGCGGCGGCGGTGGCAGCGGCGATGGTGGCTTCCGTAGTCCCTACGGTGCCGGCCCTCGCGGCGGCGGACGCGGCGGTTACGGCGGCGGCGGCGGCAACAATGGCGGCGGAAACAGCGGGTACTGAGTTCGCCGTCCAATCAGCGATTGAAAAGGCTCCTCCCGGAGCCTTTTTCATGACACCGGTTTACTCTCGCAGCCGCTTCTTGCGCGCGCGGCCCTGCACCGCGCGGTCGAACAGCGCGTTCGGCATCAGGCGCATCAGCTTCGCGACAACGCCCATCTGCCAGGGAATCACCCGGTAGCTGGCGCCGTCCTCGATCGCGCGGAACGCCTTGTCGGCGAAATCGTCGGCCTGCATCAGGAACGGCATGCCGTAGCGGTTGCCCTGCGTCAGCGGGGTGTCGACATAGCCGGGGCACAGGGTGACGACCTTGACGCCGCTCGAACGCAACTCGCCGCGCAGGCTTTCGCAGTACGCCACCACTCCGGCCTTGCTGGCGCAGTAGGCGCCGTGGCCCGGCAGTCCGCGGATCGCGGCGACGCTGGCGACCCCGACCAGGCGCCCGCTGCCGCGTTCCGACATCGCCGAGACGAACGGATGAAATGTGGCCGCCAACCCGACGTTGTTGGTGGCGAAGGTTTGTGCCAGTACGTCGAGATCGCCCCGATCCGCGGTGTCGATGCCGATGCTCAGGCCGGCGTTCGCGATCACCACGTCCGGCAGGCCCTGGCGCGCCAGGCAGGCCGCGCCGGCAGCGACGATGCTGTCGGTTTGCGAGACGTCGGCGCCATAGACCCGGCATCGGTCCGCGTCAATGCCGCGGGCGGCGACCCAGGCCTCGATCTCGGCCGTGCGGCGTGCTACCAGCGCCAGGCTGTAGCCCGCCCGGTAGAAGCGGGCCGCCAGCGCCTGGCCGATGCCGCTGGACGCGCCGGTTACCAAGATCAGCGGCGCCGGCATCAGCGATTTGCTCCCGGCGGGGTCGCCGATGGCATGAGCAGGCCGCGCACCCGGCCCTGCAGATTGGCAACGCCGGTCAGGCTGTCGTAGTCCATCGTGTCGGCAGTGAACTGGTCGGTCCCGCGAATGAGCGTGACCGGCTTGTTCGACTTGACGCGTTCGGTGTCCAGAAAGGCGTGCAGAAACTCGCCACGGAACTCCAGCCGCGGCACGGCCTGGCCGTCGGCCGAAGTCGCGGCTTCGCGCACCACGACGGCATTGCCGAACAGCTGTACTTCGCTGCCGTCGCCATTCGAGAGACCGCGGTTGGCGGTGGCATGCGTGGTCAGCCCTTCAGGCGACACCGAACGCAAGCGCACCTGGTCGACTTCCATCGTGTCGGTGTCGGGATAGTGCCGCCCTTCGGAGCCGGACAACTCACTGCGCAGTTCGCCGCTGGGCAGGAAGCTCTTGATCACGAAGCCGCGCATGAAGAAATCGGGCTCGTGGCGCGGCGCTTCTTTGGCGGTCGGTTCGATGAGCTTGGGTGCATTACGCACCAGCCAATAGGTGCCGAGCGCCAACGCCGCCGTCAGGATGATCGGCAGGTAGATGGTGACGCGGTCCAGGCCGTCGCGCAGCAGATCGCGAGCCTTCATGCCTCAGGACCCCGCACCGCATCCAGCAGCCGGCGATAGTGGCCGCCCGCGGTGAGCAGCAGATCGCAGAACTCGCGGGCCGCACCGTCGCCGCCGCGCGCGGTGGTCACATGGTGCGCGATGGCTCGCACCGGCATGCGCGTTGGCCGGCGCGGCGGCGAATCCGGCGCGCATGAGCACCGGGAGGTCGGGCCAGTCGTCGCCGATGGCCGCCGCCTGCCGCCAGTCGAAGCCCAGCGTGTCGAGGATGGCTGCGCCGCAGGCAGCTTGTCTTCGGTGCCGTAGCGCACATGGTCGATGCCCAAGGCCTGCAACCGCACCCGCAGCGGCTTCGAATCCCGGCCGGTGATAACCGCCGGCGTGATGCCGGCAGCGCGCAGCAGCTTCAAGCCGTAGCCGTCGAGGATGCTGAAGCGCTTGAGCGTCTCGCCGTGTTCGCTGAAGTAGACGCCACCGTCGGTCAGCACGCCGTCGACGTCGAAGAAGGCGATGCGGACGTCCTGCGCGGCCAGCAGCGTCTGCGGCTCGAAAGCGAGCGCCATCAGATGACCTTCGCGCGCATCAGGTCGTTGATGGTGAGCGCTCCGATCAGGAGGCCCGCCGCGTCGACCACCAGCACGCTGGTGATGCGGTGCTGCTCCATCAGTTCGGCCGCCTCCGCAGCCAGCGCGTCGGCGCGCAGCGTGCGCGGACCGGAAAGCATCACGTCGCCAGCGGTCAGCGCCCGAAGGTCGGCGCCGGTCTCGACCTGCCGGCGCAGATCGCCGTCGGTGAAGATACCGATGGCACGGCCCGCGTCGTCGACCACGGCCGTGGCGCCCAGCCCCTTGCTGCTCATTTCGCGCATGAGTTCGCTCAGGCCGGCGCCGGGGCCGACGCGCGGCACCTCGTCGCCGGTGCGCATGACGTCACCGACATGCGTGAGCAGCTTGCGGCCCAGCGCGCCGCCCGGATGCGAGCGTGCGAAGTCTTCGGTGCCGAAGCCTCGCGCGTCGAGCAGCGCGACGGCGAGCGCGTCGCCCAGCGCCATCTGCGCGGTGGTGCTGGCGGTCGGTGCCAGGTTCAGCGGGCACGCCTCTTTCTCGACGCTGCTGTCCAGCACGATGTCGGCGTGGCGCGCCAGCGTGGAGTCGGCGCGGCCGGTCATGGCGATCAGCGGCACGCCCTGGCGCTTGACGACGGGGAGCAGCACGGTCAGTTCCGCGACCTCGCCGCTGTTGGAGATGGCCAGCACCAGGTCGACCGCCTTGATCATGCCGAGGTCGCCGTGGCTCGCCTCGCCCGGGGGCACGAACATCGCAGGCGTGCCGGTCGAGGCCAGCGTTGCGGCGTTCTTGCGGCCCACATGGCCGCTCTTGCCCATGCCCCTCACGACCACGCGGCCGCGCCCCTCGAGGATCTTGCGCACCGCTTCCACGAAGCTGGCGCCAACGCGCTGCTTGAGCCCGAGCACTGCCGCCGCCTCGATGTCGAAAGTGATTCGTGCCCGCTCAAGCATGGCGTCGGGTTGGGCCGCAGCGGCCGGATCGGGGCGGGAACTCATCGGCGGATTTTATCGGCCGTCGATCGAAAGCCCGGATCGAGGGCCGCATTCAGTAGCATCGGCCGATGTCGTCCTTCGATCTCACGCTGATGTACCTGCTGGCCGCGGTGGTCGGCGTCGTCATCTGCAGGTATCTGAAGCTGCCGCCGATGCTCGGCTATTTGCTGGCCGGCGTGCTGATCGGGCCGCATGCGCTGGCCTTTGCCCAGGACACACAAGCCATCCGGCATCTCGGCGAGTTCGGCGTGGTGTTCCTGATGTTCGTGATCGGACTGGAGTTCAACCTGCCCAAGCTGCGGGCCATGCGCCGGCATGTGTTCGGCCTCGGGCTGCTGCAGGTCATGCTGACGATGGCGATCGCAACCGGCGGCGCCTTGCTGGTCGCTTCGCAGATTCCGCCGGCCTGGCAGCTCGGCTGGCAAACCATGTTGGCACTCGCGGGCGCGCTCACCATGAGCAGCACCGCGATCGTGGTCAAGCTGATGTCCGAGCGGCTCGAGCTCGACAGCGAGCACGGCCGGCGGGTGATGGGCGTGCTGCTGTTCCAGGACCTCGCCGTGGTGCCGCTGCTGGTGCTGATTCCGGCGCTGGGCGCACCGCCCGAGACGATGCTGAAGGCGCTGGGCATCGCGATGCTCAAGGCTGCCTTTCTGGTGGGGTTGTTGCTCTACGGCGGTCCGCGGGTGATGCGATGGTGGCTCACGCTGGTCGCCAGGCGGCGCAGCGAGGAGCTGTTCATGCTCAACCTTCTGCTCGTCACGCTCGGGCTCGCGTGGCTCACGGAACACGCCGGACTGAGTCTTGCGCTCGGCGCGTTCATCGCCGGCATGCTGGTCTCCGAAACCGAGTTCAAGCACCAGGTCGAAACCGACATCCGGCCATTTCACGACATCCTGCTCGGCCTGTTCTTCATCACGATCGGCATGTCGCTCGACTGGCACATCGTGGTCGATCGATGGGCGCTGGTCGCCTTGCTGCTCTTGTTGCCGCTGGGATTCAAGCTGCTTTTGGTGACGCTGCTCGCGCGCGCGCTCGGCGCCACGGCCGGCGTGTCGCTGCGCACGGGCTTGTACCTGGCGCAAGCGGGTGAATTCGGCTTCGTGCTGCTGACGCTGGCGCAGGCCAACGCACTGCTTCCGCCCTGGCTGGCGAACCCGGTGCTGGCGTCGATGGTCCTGTCGATGCTGGCAACGCCGTTCATCATCATGTACAGCAACGCTATCGTGCGAAAGCTGGTGGCGAGCGACTGGCTGCAGCAGTCACTGCAGATGACGACGATTGCACGCAAGACCATCAACACTGCTCGGCACGTGATCATCTGCGGCTACGGCCGCTGCGGCCAGAACCTGGCGCGCATGCTGGAGCGAGAAGGAATCCCTTACCTGGCGCTCGACCTCGACCCGGACCGCGTTCACCAGGCGGCCGCGGCCGGCGACTCGGTGGTGTTCGGCGATGCCGCTCGCCTGCAGGCGCTGATGGCGGCCGGGCTCGCGCGGGCCAGCGCGGTGGTTGTCACCTACCTGGATGTGCCCGGCGCGCTCAAGGTGCTTGCCAACACCCGCGCCCATGCGCCGCAGGTGCCGGTGATCGTGCGGACGCAGGACGACCGCGACCTCGAAAAACTGCAGGCCGCCGGTGCGACCGAAGTGGTGCCCGAAGCGATCGAAGGCTCGCTGATGCTGGCGAGCCATGCGCTGGCACTGGTCGGCGTGCCGATGCGGCGGGTGATACGCGTGGTGCAGGACCAACGCGATGCGCGCTACAACCTGCTGCGCGGCTACTTTCACGGTGCCGACGACGACAACGCGGACGAACACGACCACGAGCGGCTCAACACATTCACGCTCACCGCGGGCGTGCGCGCCGTCGGCCGGCGCCTGGACCGCGCCTCGCTGGAGGCCGTCGGCGTGCGGGTGGCGAGCTTGCGGCGGCGCGACGGCCACGCAGACGACAACGAAGAGGCGGTGCTTGCCGACGGCGATACGCTGGTGCTTTCCGGGCGGCCCGGCGCGCTTGCCGTGGCGATCGAGAAGCTGCAGAAAGGCTGAAAGACCAGGTTCTTTTCTGCTGTCAGTTGAGAAGACTGGGGTTGCGACGTTCTTCGTCGACCTTCTGCTGGCGCCGGACGGCATCGCATTGGGCGTGGCTGCGCAAGTCGTCCTTCGCGCACTGGGCAGCCATGCAGCGCGCCCGCGCGAAGAAGCCTTGACCGACGCATGCCGCCGCCGGACTGGGCGGCGCGGGCGCGATTTCCAGCGCTGGAGGCGGACTCGGCTGCGGCGGCGCTGCCGCGGCGGGTAGAGGCACTGCGGCCGGTGCGGCGGGCGGTGGCGGTTTTCGCGGCTTGCGCGCGGCCGCGCCAATCGGCTTGGCGGCCTCGGCTTGTGGGGGCGGCGCTGCTGGAGGCTGTGCTGGAGGTGGTGCTGGAGGTGGTGCTGGAGGTGGCGCGATCGGCTGTTCGGGCGGCAAAGGCGCCGGGGCCGCCGTCTCGACAGCCGGTGCATCCGGAACCATCTGTGCAGCTGCGGGCGCAGCGGACACCGTTCGATTGCTGTACGCGTACCAGCCCCCGCCAACTGCAAGCGCCACGGCCAGCATCAGGCCGGCGATGCCGGCCATGACCGACTTTCGGCCCGAGGGTTTTTTCTTTGCTGGGGCAGTCGCCCGTGGCGCTGGTGGCTGGCCTTGCGACACCGGAGGCGGTGCCGTGCTCGGCAACATCCGGTCGGTATCGGGCCAGTCGCTGCTAATTGGCTTTGATGCGCCGCTCGGGGGGTTTGCTGATGTCGCCGGCGCCAGCCTGTGGCCGCAGCCTTTGCAGAACTTCGCGCCGACCCGGTTTTCCGTGCGGCACGACCCACACAACACAGCCATCTGCCTCAGGTCACCGCGATGCGCTTGGGCTTGTTGACCATGCGCTTGGCGATCACGGCGCCGAGCGCGAGCACCAACTCCAGCGCGAGGGTCGGCTGCCGGTTCGACATTTCGCTGAATCGAATCGAAGTCAAGCGCCAGACGCGCGCGGCACCAGTGGCGACCACGTTGGCCGAACGCGGCAACCGGGAGAAGAAGGCGCCTTCGCCAACCACCGATCCGGGATTCAGGATCGCGAGGCGCATCTGGCCCTGCTCGCCCATCAGGTGCACGCTGAGCGCGCCGCTCTCGATGACGAAGATCGTGCGGTCATTGGCGCCCTGGTCGATCAGAACCTGCCCCGCGGCCAGATCGAATGGCTGCAGGTAGCTCGACAGCGTTTCCCACTGCTGCGGATTGAACGCAGGCACGAACGCGTCGTAGCTGGTGTTCTGCGCAATCGCGCGGCAAAGATCCTGAATGTTGGGAGATGACATGTTGCAAAACCTTACAGTGCCTGCCGAGTATCTGCGATCGGTCTGGCGGCCGCCGATCAAAGTCGCGTTTTATAGAACTTTGCTACTACTTGCCGATGCAAAAGCGGGAAAAGATCACACCCAGCAGATCGTCCGCGCCGAACTCGCCCGTGATTTCGTTGAGCGCGTTCTGCGCCAGGCGCAGTTCTTCGGCGAGCAGATCCAGCGCCTGGGCACGCCCGGCCAAGTGTTCGGCCGCCGCAGCCAGATGCAGATCCACCCGCGACAGCGCCTGCACATGGCGCGCACGGGCCAAAAAAACGCCTTCGGGCTTCGCCTGCCAGCCGGCCACTTCGAGCAGCCTCTGCCTGAGCGCTTCGAGGCCGAAGCCGGTTTTTGCGGACAGCGGAATGCCGGTCGGCAATTCTCGTGAGGACGCCGCGTCCTGCTTGCTCCATACATCGATCACCGGCACGGTACGAGTCAGCTTCTCGCGCAGCAGACGCCCAATTTCGGCGTCCGCCGCGGCGTACTCGACCGCCTCGCAGCGCGTCAGGTCGTGCAGGAACAGCACGGCGTCGGCGCCTTCGATCTGATTCCAAGCACGCGCCACGCCAATCTGCTCCACCTCGTCGCCGCTTTCGCGCAAGCCGGCGGTGTCGGCCACATGGAGCGGCACGCCCTGGATCTGGATGGTCTGCGAGACCACGTCGCGCGTGGTGCCCGCAATCGCGCTCACGATGGCCAGTTCGGCGCCCGCCAAGGCATTCAGCAATGAGCTCTTGCCGGCGTTTGGCTGGCCTGCAATCACGATCTTGATCCCATCGCGCAGCAGTGCGCCCTGGTGCGCGCGCTGCCGCACCGCAGCCAGCCCGGACTGGAGCGACGCGAGCTGCCCCTTCGCATCGGACTGCTGCAGGAAGTCGATTTCTTCTTCCGGAAAATCGAGCGTCGCCTCGACCAGCATGCGCAAGCGAATCAACGCATCGCGCAGCAGATGGATCTCATGCGAGAACGCACCCGACAGCGAGCGACCGGCGCTGCGTGCGGCTGCTTCGGTGCTGGCGTCGATGAGGTCGGCGATGGCCTCGGCCTGCGCCAGGTCGATCTTTCCGTTCAGGAACGCGCGCAGGCTGAACTCGCCCGGCTCGGCCACGCGCAGGCGCGCCAGCCGGGGACCGCCGGTGACAGGATCGATCTCCGCCGCAGCCTCCAGGCAGCGTGCCAGCAGCAGCTGGAGCACGACGGTGCCGCCGTGTGCCTGGAGTTCGAGCACGTCTTCGCCGGTGAACGAATGCGGCGCCGGAAAACGGATTGCGAGTCCATGGTCGATCGGGCTTCCGCCAGCGTCGCGAAATGGCAGGTAGGTGGCCTCGCGCGGCTCCAGGTGCCGCCCGCAGAGCGCCTCGACCAACGGCGCCAGCCGCGCGCCGGACACCCGCACGATGCCTATGGCGCCGCGGCCTGCGGCCGTGGCGATGGCGGCGATGGGATCGGTGGTGCGCGCGAGCATGGGAGTCGGATCTTCCAGCAAAAAGGGCCGCTTGCGCGGCCCTTGGTTCGTTTGTGAATCTACTCGGCCGCTACTTGCCGAGCACGCCGAGGCGCTTGTTGATGAACCACTGCTGCGCAATGGACAGCACGTTGTTGGTGATCCAGTAGAGCACCAGGCCGGCCGGGAAGAAGATGAACATCACGCTGAATGCAAGCGGCATGATCCACATCAGCTTGGCCTGCATCGGGTCCGGCGGCGTCGGATTAAGCCACGTCTGGAACAGCGAGGTGGCGGTCATCACCACCGGCAGGATGTACCAGGGGTCGGGCGCTGAAAGGTCCTTGATCCAGCCGATCCACGGCGCGTGCCGCATTTCTACCGACGACAGCAGTACCCAGTACAGAGCGATGAACACCGGTATTTGAACGACGATCGGGAAGCAGCCGCCCATCGGGTTGACCTTTTCCTCGCGGTAGATGCGCATCATCTCCTGCTGCATCTCCTGCGGCTTGTCTTTCAGCCGCTCGCGCATCTCCGCCACCTTTGGACCGACGGCCTTCATCTTCGCCATGCTGGCGTAGGCCTTGGCGTTGAGCCAGTAGAACGCGGCCTTCAGCACCACGACCAGCGCGACGATCGCCCAGCCCCAGTTGCCAAGAAAGCCGTGCAGCTTGTCGAGCAGCCAGTAGAGCGGCTTGGAAATGATGGTGAAGATGCCGTAGTCCTTGACCAGCTCGAGCCCGGGCGCGACGGCTTCGAGCGTTTTCTCGGCCTGTGGACCGACGAAGAGCTCGGCATCGATGGCCTTGCTGGCGCCGGGCGCCAGCGCGCCGACCGAGGTGATCATGCCGACCGAATACATGTTGTTGTCGACCTTGCGCGCGAACAGGTCGCGCGGGATGCCGTCGCCCAGCAGCCAGGCGCTGGCAAAGTAGTGCTGCACCATGGCCACGTAGCCGTTGGTCGATTGCTTGACGAAGTCGGCGTTGCCTTTTTCGATGTCGGCAAAGTCGACCTTCTGGAACTTCTTGGCTTCCGTGTAGACCGCAGGTCCCGTGAAGGTCGAGTAGAACGACGACTCGCCGGGCGGCTTGTTGCCATCGCGCACGAGCTGCAGATAAAGCTGTGGCGACACCGTCTGCGTGCCGGCGTTGACGATCTCATGGCGCACTGCCATGTCGTAGGCGCCGCGCTTCAGGGTCCAGGTCTTCACCAGCTTCACGCCGCCAACATCGGCAGATTCGAAGCGCAGCACCAGCTCGTTGGCGCCGTCCTTCAACGAACGCTCGCCGGTGAAGGTCATGGGCGTCTTGTGCGTCGGGAACGCGCCGCCGATCAACCCGGTCTGCGCGACATAGAAGCGGTTCGGACTCTGGTCCAGCAGGATGAACGGCTTGTCCTTCTCGGCCAGGTCGTCATGCTGTCTGAACTCGCTCTGCACCAGGGAGCCGCCTTCGGTGTCGAAGGTCAGCTTGAGGACGTCGGTGCTGACGACGACCCGTTCGCTCCCTGCGGGTGCTGTCGTGATGCCGCCTGGAACCGCAGCCGCGCCGGCGGTGGCGCCCGTCGCCGCGGCACTCGCCGGCGGCACGGAGCCCGATCCGGCGCCGGCGGGGGCGGGTGCCGGGGCAGCACTTACCGGAGGCTTGGTCGAAGGCAGAAACGTCGGATTCCGGCCGTTGTAGACCTGCCATTGGTCCCAGAGCAGCACCAGCGAGAAACCAAAAATCACCCACAGGATGGTGCGGCGGATATCGTTCATGAAGAAGACTTCTTGTCGTCGGAGGAGAGGAAGGAGAACAGCGCACCGGCGCGTCGCGATGCGCGCTGTGCCTTGGGAGGAACCGGATCGTGGCCGCCCTGGCA
>JBBJMS010000206.1:0-5776 GCA_037720315.1 Variovorax sp.
TTGCGTCGCCAAAAGAAAGTAGCCAAAGAAAAGGCGACCCCACTGTCTGCGGCCCCCTTCGGGGGCAACCTGCGTTGCTCGCGAAACGGGGGCGGGCCGCAAACTCCGCAGGTTGCCCGCAGCTTCGCTGCGGGACGCGCACAGTGGGGTCGCCTTTCTTTTGCTTACTTTTCTTTGGCGACGCAAAGAAAAGTGAGTCGCCCGCCGGGGCGAGACCCGGCCTCAAGCCCAAGAAGAGAAAACAGAAGTGCCGTTCACTCCAACGCTCCCGGAGTGACAGGCAACAAGACCCCATGAGCCTCCTCAAAGTCCACGAACTCGGCAAATCCTTCGGCGGCGTGAACGCCGTCGACGGCATCAGCTTCGACCTCGCGCCGGGCGAACTGCTCGCGCTCATCGGGCCGAACGGCGCAGGCAAGTCGACCACCTTCAACATGGTCAACGGGCAGCTCAAGGCCGACCGCGGATCGATCCTGCTCGACGGCGAGGAACTCATCGGCCGCAGGCCGCGCGCGATATGGCGCATGGGCGTGGGCCGCACGTTCCAGATCGCCGAGACCTTCGCTTCGCTTACCGTGGTCGAGAACGTGCAGATGGCGCTGTTGTCGCACGACGGAAAGCTGTTCTCGACCTGGCGCCGCGCCGCCGACCACAAGCGCGACGAGGCGCTGGCGTTGCTCGACCAGGTCGGCATGAAGCCCCAGGCCGACCGGCCCTGCAGCGTGCTTGCCTACGGCGACGTGAAGCGCGTCGAACTCGCCATCGCGATGGCCAACGCGCCGAAGCTGCTGCTGATGGACGAGCCCACCGCCGGCATGGCGCCGAAGGAACGCAACGCGCTGATGGCATTGACCAAGCAGCTGGTGATCGAGCGCGGCATGGCGGTGCTCTTCACCGAGCACAGCATGGACGTGGTGTTCGCCTATGCCGACCGCATGATCGTGCTGGCGCGCGGCAGGCTCATCGCCCAAGGCAAGCCGCTCGAGATCCGCGACGATCCGAAAGTGCAGGAGGTCTATTTCGGCAGCGGCAAGACCTTCGAGAAGATCGCCGAAAAGGCCGCGGCCGTGGCGGCCGTCACCGGAGCCGCGGCATGAGCACCACGCACGAAGTCATTCTCGAAGCCAAGGCGCTTGCGGCCTGGTACGGCGCGGCGCAGATCCTCTACGACGTCGACCTCGAAGTGCGGCGCGGCGAAGTGGTCGCGCTCATGGGCCGCAACGGCGCCGGCAAGTCGACCACGCTCAAGACGCTGATCGGGATGCTCGCCAAGCGTCGGGGCAGCATCCGTTTTCTGGGCCACGACATCTCCAAGAGCGAGCCGCACCTGGCGGCCAAGCTGGGCCTCGGCTTCGTGCCCGAAGACCGGCGCGTGTTCACCGATCTCACGGTGATGGAGAACCTCGAGGTCGGCAAGCAGCCCGCGCGCCGCTGGGCCGATGGCACCGGTGCGCCGCTGTGGACGCCCGAGCGCCTGTTCAAGCTGTTCCCGAACCTGGGCGAGATGCCCCACCGGCCCGGCGGGCGCATGAGCGGCGGCGAGCAGCAGATGCTGACGGTGGCCCGCACGCTGATGGGCAACCCCTATCTGGTGCTGCTCGACGAACCTTCGGAAGGAGTGGCGCCGGTCATCGTCGAGCAGATGGCCAACATGATCCTGGAGCTGAAGGCGCAGGGCGTGAGCATCCTGCTGTCGGAGCAGAACATGCACTTCGCCGAGCCGGTGTCCGACCGCGCCTACGTGCTCGAAAAAGGGCAGATCCGCTACCAGGCGCCGATGGCCGAACTCGCCGCCAACGACGAGGTGCGGCGCGCGTATCTGAGCGTTTAGACCGTATCTTTTCAACCCACGAGGAGCACACACCATGCACCAGCACACGCACCGCAGAACCTTCCTCCAGTCCGCCGCCGCTCTCGGCCTCGCCGGACTTTCGGTGCCGCTCTTTGCGGCGGGCAAGGTCAAGCCGGCGGCGAGTGCCGCGCTGATCGTGGTCGACGTGCAGAACTGCTTCGTCGACGGCGGCACGCTGCCGGTCAAGGGCGGCGCCGAGGTGGTGCCGGTCATCAATGCGCTGGCTGGCGCGTTCGCCAACGTGGTCGTCACGCAGGACTGGCACACGCAGGGTCACGCATCGTTCGCCAGCACGCACGCGGGGCAGAAGCCCTTCAGCAGCATCAAGATGAGCTACGGCAGCCAGGTGCTGTGGCCCGACCATTGCGTGCAGGGCACCGAAGACGCGGCGCTGCACAAGGACCTCAAGCTGCCGACCGCGCAGGTGATCATCCGCAAGGGCTTCAACAAGGGCGTCGACAGCTATTCGGCTTTCGAGGAGGCCGACCGCAAGACCGCCACCGGGCTGGGCGGCTACCTGAAGCAGCGCGGCATCAAGACGGTGTTCGTCACCGGCCTCGCCACCGATTTCTGCGTGGCGTGGACCGCGCTCGACGCGCGCAAGGCGGGCTTCGAGGTGTACGTGATCGAAGACGCGACGCGCGCCATCGACCTCAACGGTTCGCTCGCCGCGGCCTGGAAGCAGATGACTGCCAAGGGTGTCAAGCGCATCCAGTCCACAGAAATCGCGAGCGCCTGACGCACGCCCGCGGATGCCGCACGAGTTCGCCCTGACGGTCAACGGTCGCAGCGTCGAACTCGCCGTGCCGCGCGAGGCGACGCTGCTCCATGTGCTGCGCAACGACCTGGCGCTGAACGGCCCCAAGTACGGCTGCGGACTCGGCCAGTGCGGCGCCTGCACGGTGTGGGTCGACGGCATCGCCGCGCGCGCCTGCGTCATTCCCGCGCATGGCGTGGCCGGCCGCGCGATCACCACCCTCGAAGGCCTCGGCTCGATCGGAAAGTGGCATCCGGTGCAGCAGGGCTTCGAAGACGCGCAGGCGGCGCAGTGCGGCTACTGCTTGAACGGCATGGTGATGCAGGCAGCCGCGCTGCTGGCGCGCAATCCGCATCCGAGCGATGCCGAAATCCGCAGCGAGTTGTCGGGCAACCTGTGCCGCTGCGGCACGCATGTCGAGATCGTCGACGCCGTGCATCGTGCTGCGCGGCTGATGGCCAGCGAGGACGCAGCCCAGTGACGCGGCGCGCCGACCTGCCGCGCAATCGAAGCGATTTCATGCGGGCCGACGGCGTGCTCGTGGTGACGCGGCCGACGCCGCCCGCGCCGCCGCCGGCCGTGGGCCAGCCCGCGCTCGTGTCGGGCAATCCGGCCGAGGGCCCCGAGATCCTGCTCGCGCTGTGGGACGACGGCAGCGTCACCGCGCTGAACGGGCACGTCGACCTGGGCACCGGCCTGCAGACCGCGCTGGCGCAGATCGTGGCCGAAGAACTCGACCTCCCGCTGGCGCAGGTCCGCATGGTGCTGGGCGACACCGCCCGCGCGCCGAACCAGGGCGCGACCATCGCCAGCACGTCGCTCCAGATCCACGCGGCGCCGCTGCGGCTGGCCTCTGCGCAGGCCCGCGCCTGGCTCATCGGGCAGTGCGCCGAGCGTTTCGGCATCGAGCCCGTGCGGCTGTCGGCGCGGGACGGGCGCATCCTCGCCGACGACGACCCGGCCTTCGGCATCGCGTTCGGCGAGCTGGTCGCGGGCGCGCGCACCGTGCTCCAGCTCGACGGCGGTGCGCGGCCGAAAGATCCGCAGGACTACCGCATCGTCGGCACCTCGGTGCCGCGCGTCGACATCCCGGCCAAGCTTGCCGGCGAGCAGGTGTTCGTGCACGACATGCGCGTGCCCGGCATGCTGCACGGCCGGGTGGTGCGTCCGCCCTATGCCGGCGCCGACCATGGCGACTACATCGGCAACACGCTCCAGTCGGTGGACGAGTCGTCCATCGCGCACATCCCCGGCATTCGCGCGGTGGTCGTGATCCGCGACTTCGTCGGCGTCGTGGCCGAGCGCGAGGAACATGCCGAGCAGGCGCTGCGCGAGTTGCGCGTGGTCTGGAAGGCATGGCCCGGCCTGCCGTCGCTGGACGATCTTGAAGGCGCCATCCGCGCCAACCCGTCGACGCAGCGGCTGCTGGTGGACGAGGGCGATGTCGATGCCGCGCTGGCGGCGGCCGCCCAGCCGATGCGCCGAACTTATGTATGGCCCTATCAGATGCATGCGTCGATCGGGCCTTCCTGCGCGCTGGCCGACTGGCAGCCTGAAAGCGGCGAAGGCATCCGCCTGCGCGTGTGGGCCGGCACGCAGAACCCGCATGTGCTGCGCACCGACCTTGCCCGCCTGATGGACCTGGACGACATGGCGGTCGACGTGGTGCGCATGGAAGCCGCCGGCTGCTACGGCCGCAACGGCGCCGACGACGTCGCGGCCGATGCGGCGCTGCTCGCACGCGCGGCCGGCGTGCCGGTGCGGGTGCAGCTCACCCGCGCGCAGGAGCACGCGTGGGAGCCGAAGGGCGCGGCGCAGCTGATGCAGGTCGCCGGTGGACTCGACGCCGCGGGCGATGTCGCCGCCTACGACTTCGAGACCTCCTATCCATCCAACGGCGCGCCCACGCTGGCGCTGCTGCTCACCCGAACCATCGAACCGGTGGCGCAGGCCTTCGAGATGGGCGACCGCACCGCCCGCCCGCCCTACGCCTGGCGCAACCTGCGGGTCAAGGTGAACGACATGGCGCCGATCGTGCGCGCCTCGTGGCTGCGCGGCGTGTCGGCGCTGCCCAACGCCTTCGCGCACGAGTCGTATGTCGACGAATTGGCCACTGCGGCGGGCGTCGACCCGGTCGCGTTTCGGCTGCGGCACCTGCACGATCCGCGCGCGGCCGAGCTGGTGCGCGAGACGGCGCAGAGCGCGGGCTGGCGCATGCGCACCGGCCCGCAGGAACAAGCGGATGGCAACCTCGGCCCCGGCGGCGACGTGCTGTTCGGCCAGGGCTTTGCCTACGCCCGCTACGTGCACAGCAAGTGGCCGGGCTTCGGCGCGGCCTGGTCCGCATGGGTGGCCGATGTCGAGGTCAATCGCAAGACCGGCGAAGTGCATGTGCGGCGCGTGGTGGTGGGGCACGACGCGGGCCTGATGGTGAACCCGGCCGGCGTCGAGCACCAGATCCACGGCAACGTGATCCAGACCACCAGCCGCGCGCTGAAGGAGCGCGTGCGGTTCGCGCCCCAGGACGCACCCGACCCCGGCGTGGTGGCGAGCCGCGAATGGGGCAGCTACCCGATCGTCAACTTCCGCGAAGTGCCGGTGATCGAGATCGTGCACATGCAGCGCCCGGGAGAGCCGTCGATGGGTGCGGGCGAGTCGTCGTCGGTGCCCGGCACCGCCGCGATCGCGAACGCGATCTTCGATGCGACCGGCGTGCGGTTCAGAGCGCCGCCGTTCACGCCCGAGATGGTGCTGGCTGCATTGCTCCCTCTCCCTCCGGGACAGGGTCGGGGTGAGGGCGCGCGCCCACCTGGCAATCGCGCTGCCGTGCCCCCATCCCAGCCTTCCCCCGGAGGGGGAAGGAGCAAGACCGTCAGCGCGATTGCCCTCGTTCTCGGCGGCATCGGCGTCATCGCCGGCCTCATGGGCTGGCGCTCCGTCATCGCGCCCGTTGCCTTCAGCGCGCCTGCCTACAGCGCATCGACCATCGAACGCGGCCGCGTGCTCGCCGCCATCGGCGATTGCGCCGTCTGCCACACCGCAGCCGGCGGCGCACCCAACGCCGGCGGCCGGGCGATGGAGACGCCCTTCGGCACCCTCTACACCACCAACCTCACGCCCGATGCCGCGACCGGCCTCGGCCGCTGGTCCTTCACCGCGTTCCAGCG
>JBBJMS010000207.1:0-5768 GCA_037720315.1 Variovorax sp.
CCCGCGCCCACCCCGAAGGCCGGCGTGCCGCTCGCATAGGCGGCGCGCACGTTCGCCTGCGAGCCGGTTGCCACCACCAGGTCGCACAGGCGCATCAGTTCGGCCGTGGCCTGCTTGTTGACCGGGGAGGGGAGCAGTTGCACCAGGTCGCGCGGCGCGCCGATGCGATCGAACTGCGCATGGATGAACTCGATCAGCCGGGCGGCGGTGGACCAGCCCTTGGGCGAGGGTGCCACGATCACCGCGTTGCGGCCCTTGAGTGCATTGATGATCTTGTTGGCCGGGGTCGCGCCCGGGTTGGTCGACGGCGTGACCGCGCACACCACGCCCACCGGCCGGGCGATCTCCACGATGCCGCGTGCGCTGTCTTCGGAGATCACCCCGACCGAGCGCGCATCGCGCAGGTCGCGCAGGAGCCCGAAGGTCTTGCGGTGGTTCTTACGTACCTTGTCCTCGACGTTGCCCACGCCCGTGTCCGCCACCGCCAGCTCGGCCAGTTCGCGATTGCGCGCCGGCTCGATGATGGCCCAGCCGGCGGCCACGACGGCGGTGTCGACCTGTTCCTGCGACCAGGTCTCGTAGATGCGCTGCGCCGCCCGGGCGCGCGCCACCAGTTCGGCGATTGGGCTCGCAGCCGGTGTGGGGGAGGATGAAGATTGCATGAGGGATCAGTCCACTTTTATGCCGGCTTCCTTCGCCAGCTTGTTCCATTTCACCAACTCGGCGGCCACCACGGCGCCGAGCTGGTCGGGCGTGCCGCCGACGCCTTCGCTGCCCTGCGCCAGGAGCTTGTCGCGGATTTCGGGCTCACGCACCACAGTGTTGATGACGCGATTGAGCTTGTCGATCGCGGCGCGCGGCGTCTTCGCCGGAACGAACATCGCGTACCACGAGTCGACCTCGAAATCAGGAACGCCCGCTTCCTGCATCGTCGGCACATCCGGGAAAGCCGCGCTGCGCTTCAGCGTCGAAACCGCCAGTGCCTTCAGCTTGCCTGCCTTCACGTACTGCGCCGCCGCGGGAATCGACACCCACAGCAGCGGCACCTGTCCGCCCAGCACGTCGCTGACGGCCGGGCCGCCGCCTCGGTAGGGCACATGCGTCATCTGCGTGCCGGTGCGCAGCTTGAGCAGTTCGCCGGCGAGGTGCCCGGGCGAACCGTTGCCCACCGTCGCGAACGAGACCGTGTTCGGCTTGGCCTTGGCCAGGGCGACCAGCTCGGCCACGGTGCTGGGTGCGAACTGCGGGTTCGCCACCAGGATCTGCGGCAGCGAGGCCACCGTGGCGACTGGCTCGAAGTCCTTGGCGGTATCGAAAGGCAGCTTGGGATAGATGGCGGGATTGATGGTGTGCGACGAGAGGGTGAAAAGCACCGTGTAGCCGTCGGGCGCAGACTTGGCCGCGATCTCGGTGCCGATCGAACCTGCAGCGCCGCCGCGGTTGTCGATCACCATCGGCTGGCCCAGGAGCGACTGGAATCGCTCCTGCACGATGCGCGCGATCACGTCGGTGCCGCCGCCGGGCGGATACGGCACGATCATCTTGATCGGCTTGGTCGGGTAGTCGCCGCCGCCCTGCGCCTGGACTGCGAAGGGTGCCGCGCAAGCCGCGGCAACCAGTATGGCGCGCAGACAGATTTCGATGCTCTTCATTCAAGTCTCCTTTTCTTTGGGGTGATCGTCGGAAGATGCGCGCCCGGCCTGGGCCCGGCCCGGTAGCCGAGCGTGGCGCTCGCCTCGCCCGCGCAGGCCATGATCTGCTCGGCGAGTCCGCGCGCCTGGGTGCGCGCGAAGCGGATCGAAGGAACACTCATGCCGAGTGCCGCGACCGCTTCGCCCCGCGCGTTGAAGACCGGTACGCCGAGGCCGCAGACGCCGAGCCGCCACTCTTCGCGGTTCTCGGCATGGCCGCGCGCCCGAATGCGCTCCAGCTCGGCGTGCAGTGCGTCGAAACCGGTGATGCTGTTGGGCGTGTGGGCCACCAGTTTGCCGAGCCGCAGCCGCAACGACGCGACGTCGAGCCCGGCC
Organism: Variovorax sp.; assembly: GCA_037720315.1. Taxonomy (GTDB): domain Bacteria; phylum Pseudomonadota; class Gammaproteobacteria; order Burkholderiales; family Burkholderiaceae_C; genus Variovorax. The sequence continues at coordinate 2,028 of JBBJMS010000207.1, forward strand.
GCCGCCAGCAGTGCCTTGCCCGAAGCCACGCAGGACGCCGGTGCCCGACCGCCGACGCGCGAATACGCCGCCACCGGCAACGGGCTGTCGAACTTGTCGAGATAGACGATCTCGGCGCCGTCGAGCGTCGCGAGGTGGATCGTTTCGCCGGTGGCCTGCGCCAATGCGGCCAGGTGAGGGCGCAACAGCGCGCTGATGTCCGCCACCTCCGACACCAGTGCGCCAAGCTCGAACAGCCGCAGGCTCGGACGGTAGGCGCTTGTCGCCACGTCCTGCACCGCCCAGCCGCACTCGACCAGGGTCTGCAGCGTTCGATGCGCATTGCTGCGCGCGATGCCGAGCGCCTGGGCAAGGTCGGTCACGCGGCAGTCGCGCTGCTGGCGCGCCATCCATTCGAGTGCGGCAAGCCCCTTGGCGAGTGTGGAGTCCATTTGTTCTCTATGTTGGAACAACGTTCAGATATATGGAACAACTCTAGACACCTTGCGCCGGACTGTCAATCGGGTCCGCGCTGCGCCGCGCGCCGGTTGCGCCTAGCGCCTGCGGCGCTGCATCAGGCCGACGATCTCGGCAAACATCGAATTGCCGCTGGCCCCTGCAAGGTCGATTACATGGCTGCGGCTATAGAAAGTGCTCAGATCCAGCCCGACGCCGATGCCGGCGATTTCCACGTTGCCCGACTGCTCGTGCCGGGCGACCACGTCGCTCAGGTGGTGGTCGAGGTAGTTCGCATCGTTTGCCAGATGGGTGGCGCTGTCCATCGGCGAGCCGTCCGAGATCACCAGCAGCAGCTTGCGGTTCTCGTTGCGTCGCAACAGGCGCTGGCAGGCCCAGTCCACCGCTTCGCCGTCGAAGCCTTCGCGAAACAGGTCGCCCTTCTGCAGCGCGGCGATGGCCGGCCGTGCGCGCCTCCACGAGGTATCGCCGTCCTTGAAGACCAGATGGCTGCGTTCGTTCAGCCGCCCGGGATGGGCCGGCTTTCCGGCGCGCAGCCAGTCGCGCCGGGCGCGCCCGCCGTTCCAGGCGCCGGTGGTGAAGCCGAGCACCTCGCTCGACACGCCGGCCTGTTCGAGCGCACGCGCCATCACGTCGACCAGCATGGCGACCGGCGCTGCATGCTCCTTCATCGAGCCCGAGCAGTCGATCAGGAACGAGACGACGCAATCGGCCGCCGGCTCGATGCGCTCGATGCGGAACAGCCGGCGCTCGGCGGGCGTGGCCCCCCGCTGGGCCAGCCGGCGGCCGTCGCTGTGACCTTCTTCCTGAGCGCCGTCCCAACCGTCGCGCTCGGGCTCGGCCAGGAGCGAGCGCAGCATGCGCGCCAGCCGCGCGATGTTGACGCCCTGCGCTGCGATCCGGCGGTCGAGCTTCTCGCGCAGTTCTGCAAGCAGCTCCTTGCGTACCAGCGACGCTGCGGGCAGCTCGCGGTCGTAGGCGGTGGTGAAGATGCGATAGCCGCCGCCCGCTGCATCCTGCAGCGCGCTTCGCCCCGAGACTGCGGTGGTGAAGCGCTCGACGATCTCCTGGTCCATGTCGGCCACCAGGCTGAACACGCTGCGCTTGTCGTCGCGCTCGGCTTCGCCCGCGTCGACGTCGTCGTCTGCATCGCTCGATTGCAGCATTGCCGCCACGGTGCGCGCGATGGAGGCCGCGTGCACCGCATAGGCCGCCTGGTCGGTGCGGTCCCGGCGCAGGCCGGCGAGTGCGTGGCCGATCAGTGGAGCCAGCGCGAAGCGGGTGGCTTCGAGCATGTCTTCGGTTTCCTCGACCACCTGCTGGCCCGCGACGCGGGCGCGGCAGATCTGTGCAACCGCGTAGAGCAGCAGGCCGCGCGCGGTGTCGGTGAGCCCGGTGATGGAACGAGAGCGACCATTGCTCATGGCGGTGCCGCAGGTTGTGCCGCATGCCGGGCATGGCTTCGGGCGCCAGTGCCTCGACCCGGAACTGCTCGAGCATCTCGAACACCATGCGTTCGACCGGCTGCCGGGCTTCAGGCGCTCGTGCAAGGCTCCGTCGGAGGCGGTGATCCGCAGGGCGAAGCCGTCGGCGACGCCGCGGAACGACGTGAAGTCGTCGGTGTCGGGGGACGGATGAAGGTGCGGTGCAACCACGGCAGCGGCTGGCGGCCGCGGTGCAGGCGCCGGCCCCGGAAGTGCAGGTCGGCCTCGCCGCTGTAGGCGCGCACCAGACCGGCACAGAGCTCGGCAACGAGCTCTTCCTGCCTGGCCCGGCGCTGCGCGTCGGTCATCCGGCGCCGCCGGACAGCTGGTGCGACTCCTTCAGTTCCTGGTTGAAGCAACGCTGGAAGTACTCGGCCACCAGCGGCCGCTCGGCGTCGTCGCACTTGTTGACGAACGACAGGCGGAACGCAAGTGCCGGATCGCGAAAGATCTCGACGTTCTCGGCCCAGGTGATCACCGTGCGCGGAGACATCAGCGTCGACAGGTCGCCCGCCGCGAAGCCCTTGCGAGTGAGATCGGCCACCGCCACCATGGCGCGCACCAGCGCGTGCCCCGATGTGTCGGCCAGCGAAGGCACTCGCGCCTGCACGATCGCGATCTCTTCGGCGGCCGGCAGGTAGTCGAGCGAAGCAACGATGTTCCAGCGGTCGATCTGCGCATGGTTCAGCCGCTGCGCGCCGTGGTAGAGCCCGTTGAGGTTGCCGAGCCCGACCGTGTTGGCGGTGGCGAAGAGTCGAGTAAGGTGCGGGCGAGCACCGGTTCTGGTCCATCAGCGTGAACTTGCCGTCGCGCTCCAGGATGCGCTGGATGACGAACATCACGTCGGGCCGGCCGGCGTCGTATTCGTCGAACACCAGTGCCACGGGCCGCTGCAGCGACCACGGCACGATGCCTTCCTGGAACTCGGTGACCTGCTGCCCCTCGCGCAGCACCACGGCGTCCTTGCCGACCAGGTCGAGCCGGCTGATGTGGCCGTCGAGGTTGAGCCGCACGCACGGCCAGTTCAACCGCGCGGCGACCTGCTCGATGTGGGTCGACTTGCCGGTGCCGTGCAGGCCTTGGACCATCACCCGGCGGTCGCGGGTGAAGCCGGCGAGGATTGCCAGCGTGACGTCGGCGTTAAAGCGATAGACCGCATCGACCTCGGGCACATGGTCGTCGCGCTCGTTGAAGGCCGGCACCATGAGGTCGGTGTCGATGCCGAACACATCGCGCACGCTGAGCATGCGTTCAGGCTTGAGGGCGGCGGTTTCGATCATGCGTTCTTTCGTTGCGGCGGGCGCTGCACTTCGGCGTCGGCATCGATGCGGGCGAGCGCCTGCGCGGCGCGCTGCAGGGCCGGCAGCAGTTGGCGTGCGCGGTCGACACCCAGCCGCATGCTCGGGGCCTGCACCGCGATGCAGAGGTTGGACGCTCCGCTCTCCGCGGGCACCAGTGCGGCGATGCACAGCAGGCCGGGCAGGAACTCCTCGTCGTCGAGCGCGTAGCCCTCCTTGCGCACCCGCTGCACTTCGCGTTCGATGCTCTCCAGGTCGGTCAGCGTCTTGGGCGTGTAGGCCTCCAGCGGCACGTTCGCGAGCAGCCGGCGGCGTTGCGCGGGGCTCATCTGCGCCAGAAAGATCTTGCCGCTGGCCGAGCAGTGCACCGGCACGCGCGAACCCGGGTGCAGATAGAAGCGCAGCGGGGCGGCGGTTTCGACCCGGTCGAGATAGACCACCTCGCTGCCGGAAAGTGCAGTGAGGTTGCAGCTCTCGCCGATCTCCTCCACCAGATGCCGCAG
>JBBJMS010000006.1:0-54904 GCA_037720315.1 Variovorax sp.
TCAACGGGCCGGGGGAGAGCAAGCATGCCGATATCGGCATCAGCCTGCCGGGAACCGGCGAAGCGCCGGCGGCGCCGGTCTTCATCGACGGCGAGAAGGCGCTCACACTGCGCGGAGACAACATCGCCAACGAGTTTCATCAGCTGGTTGAAAACTACATCGAGAAGCGCTTCGGCGGCCAGGCCATCGAAGTCGCCTGACCCACAGAACATGGCCGACAAATTGAATGCCGTCAAAGGCATGAACGACATCCTGCCGCCCGAATCTGCGCGATGGGAATGGCTGGAGGCCATCGTGCGCGATCTCATGGCGCGCTATGCCTACCGCAATATCCGCACGCCGATCCTCGAACACACGGCGCTGTTCGTGCGCGGCATTGGCGAAGTCACGGACATCGTCGAAAAGGAGATGTACTCATTCGAGGACAAGCTCAACGGCGAGGCACTGACGCTGCGTCCGGAGAACACCGCGAGCGTGGTGCGCGCCGTGACTGAGCATTCGCTGCTTTACGACGGCGGCAAGCGGCTCTGGTACGCGGGCCCGATGTTTCGCCACGAGCGCCCGCAGCGCGGGCGTTACCGCCAGTTCCATCAGATCGGCGCCGAAGCGCTGGGCTTCCCGGGGCCGGACGTCGATGCCGAACTGATACTCCTGGCCAGCGCGCTCTGGAAGGCGCTGGGCCTCGCCGACGTGCGGCTCGAACTCAACAGCCTGGGCCAGCCGGCCGAACGCGCGCTGCATCGGACCCAACTCATCGGGCACTTCGAACGGCATGCCGACAAGCTTGACGACGATGCGAAGCGGCGCCTGCGCAGCAATCCACTTCGCATCCTCGACACCAAGAATCCATCGATGAAAGAGGTGGTCGAATCGGCGCCGAACCTGATCGACTTTCTCAGCAAGGAATCGATGGCCCACTTCGACGGGCTGCGGGGCATCCTGGATGCCAATGGCGTCGCCTACACCATCAACCCGCGCCTGGTTCGCGGTCTCGACTACTACAACCTGACGGTGTTCGAGTTTGTCACCGACCGGCTCGGCGCGCAGGGCACCGTGTGCGCCGGCGGCCGCTATGACGATCTCATCGTCCAGATCGGCGGCAAGGCCGCACCTGCGGTCGGCTGGGCACTCGGCGTCGAGCGCGTGCTCGAACTCGTGAAGGAACAGGGCACCAACATACCGATGCCAGTGCCCGACGCCTATGCAGTCATTCCCGATACCGCTGCGATGCCGGTGGCGCTGCGCACGCTGCAGCAGTTGCGCGATGCCGGCGTGCGTGTGCAGATGCATGCCGCGACGGCCGATGGACTCGGCAGTTTCAAGTCGCAGTTCAAGAAGGCCGATGCCAGCGGCGCCCGTCATGCGCTGGTGTTTGGCGCGGACGAGCTCATGCGTGGCGAGGTCACCGTCAAGGCACTGCGCGACGGCGGCGGCGCCCAGATCGCCCGCGCACTGGCCGAGGTTTCCGCCTGGGCCGTCACCCTACAATCCCCGGCTCCCAACGACTGACAGCGCATGGCAACTCATCTCGACCTCGAAGAACAGGAACAGCTCGACCAGCTCAAGCATTTCTGGAACACCTACGGCACCCTGATCACCTGGGCGGTGCTGCTTGTGGCCGGCGCCTTCGTGGCCTGGAACGGCTGGCAGTACCTGCAGCGCGACAAGGCCGCGCGCGCAGCCTTGCTCTACGACGAAGTCGAGCGCAGCGCGCAGGCGGGTGACACGGCCCGGATCGAACGTGCCCTCGCGGACATGAAGGCGAACTTCGCCGGCACCGCGTATGCGCAGCAAGCAGGCTTGCTGGCCGCGAAAACGCTGTATGAAAAGGCAATGCCGACGCTTCGCGCGCTGCACTCGCCTGGGTTGCGGCGGACGCCGTCGATGTCGGCTACCGAACCACGCAAAGCGCGCCTGGCCGGTGAATTGCTGGAAGCCAAGTCGTATGACGAGGCGCTGAAGCAGCTCGGGCGACGTGCCGAAGGAGTTCGAAGCGCTGGTGGCCGACCGCAAGGGCGACATCCACCTGGCCCAGGGCAAGCGCGACGAGGCCAGGGCCGAATACCAGAAAGCCTGGACAGCCTTCGAGCCTCGCACCGACTATCGCCGGCTCGTGGAGATCAAACTCAACGCCGTCGGCGTCGACCCGACAAGTTTGACCCCGACGCCCAGCGCGGCATCCGCAGCCAAGACCACACCATGAATTCGATGAAGCGTTTCGCATCGCCCGCCGCACGCCTTGGCGCGCCGCAACCGCCGCGGCACTGATTGCGGTGCTTGCTGCCTGCTCGAGCACGCCCAAGCCAAAGCCTGCAGAGTTGCCGCCCAATGTTTCCGTGCTGGGCGTGCGGCAGGCCTGGAATGTGCAAATCCCGGAGGTGAGCTTTCCCTTGACCACCGGTGTGAGCGGCGACATGGTGACGGTTGCCGGCGCCAATGGCACGGTGGTCATGATCGACGCGCGCTCGGGCCAGGAAGTCTGGCGCGCGAGCGCCGGCGCGCCGCTGGTCTCCGGGGCCGGCAGCGACGGCTCAATGGTCGCGGTCGTCACCACCGGCAACGAGCTGGTCGCAATGCAGAACGGCAAGATCCTCTGGAAGCAGCGGCTCACCGCGCAGTCGTACACCGCGCCCCTGGTGGCCGGCCGTCGTGTCTTCGTGCAGACGGCAGACCGCACGACCAGCGCCTGGGACGGCCAGAGCGGGCGCCGCCTGTGGTCGCAGCAGCGTGCCGCCGAAAACCTGGTCTTGAAGAAGCCCGGCGTGCTGATTGCCGTGGGCGATACGCTGGTTGCGGGCATTGGCGGCCGACTGGCCGGCATCAATCCGGCCAACGGCGTGTCGCGTTGGGAGTCGCCGATCGCCGCGCCCCGCGGCACCAACGACGTGGAACGTCTGGTCGACCTGACCGGCAGCGTGAGCCGGCAGGGCGATATCGTCTGCGCGCGTGCCTACTATGCAAGCGTGGGCTGCGTCGACACAGCACGCGGCCTGCTGCTCTGGAGCAAGCCGGCATCGGCCGCTGAAGGCGTGAGCGGCGACGAGCGGTTCGTCTACGGCACCGAAGACAACGGCAACGTGGTGGCCTGGCGCCGCGCCGACGGCGAGCGCGCGTGGCAATCCGAACGACTCAAGTACCGCACGCTGACCGCACCGCTCGCGGTGGGCCGCTCGCTGATCATCGGCGACAGCACCGGCCTCGTGCATTTGATTTCGCGCGAGGACGGCGCGCAGCTGAACCGCCTGACGCCCGATGGTTCTGCCATCGCGGCGACACCGGCGCTGTCCGGCAATACGGTCGTGATCGTCACCCGCAAGGGCGGCGTGTTCGGTTATCGACCTGAATAAGAAATTGAAAGTCCGACCATGAAACCGGTCATTGCCTTGGTCGGGCGTCCCAACGTCGGTAAATCGACGCTGTTCAACCGCCTCACCCAGACGCGCGATGCGATCGTGGCCGACTACGCCGGGCTTACCCGCGACCGCCATTACGGCAATGGCCGCCAGGGGCGGCACGAATTCATCGTGATCGACACCGGCGGCTTCGAGCCCGATGCGGGTAGCGGCATCTTCAAGGAGATGGCGCGGCAGACGCGTCAGGCCGTGGCTGAGGCCGACGTCGTTGTGTTCGTTGTCGATGCGCGCGAAGGCCTTTCTGCGCAGGACCACGACATCGCCAATGAACTGCGCCGGCTCGGCAAGCCCTGCGTACTCGTCGCCAACAAGGCCGAGGGTATGCACGACGGCACGAGGCTTGTCGATTTCTACGAACTCGGCTTCGGCGACGTGCACGGCATCTCGGCCTCGCACGGGCAGGGCATCCGCGACCTGGTCGAACTCGCGCTCGAACCTTTGAAGCTGCCTGAGCCCGAGGACGATGCGGAAGAAGAAGACGCCAACAAGCCGATCAAGCTCGCGGTGGCGGGCCGTCCCAACGTCGGCAAGTCGACGCTCATCAACACATGGCTCGGCGAGGAGCGCCTGGTTGCCTTCGACCTGCCCGGTACCACGCGCGATGCGATCACAGTGCCTTTCGAGCGCAACGGGCAGCGCTTCGAATTGATCGACACCGCCGGACTTCGCCGCAAAGGCAAGGTCTTCGAGGCGATCGAGAAGTTCTCGGTGGTCAAGACGCTGCAGGCGATTGAATCGGCCAACGTGGTCCTGCTGCTCCTCGATGCCACCCAGGGCGTGACGGACCAGGACGCACACATCGCCGGCTACATTCTCGAAAGCGGTCGCGCCGTGGTGATCGCCATCAACAAGTGGGACGTTGTCGACAGCTATCAGCGCGAGCAGATCCAGCGCCAGATCGAAACGCGGCTCCCGTTCCTGAAATTCGCTTCGCTGCACTTCATTTCGGCCATCAAGCGCCAGGGACTGGGCCCGGTGTGGCAGGCCATTGCCCAGGCCCACAAATCGGCCACCCGCAAGATGTCGACGCCGGTTCTGACCCGGCTGCTGCTTGAAGCGGTGCAGTTCCAGGCGCCCAAACGATCCGGCATGTTCCGCCCCAAGCTGCGCTACGCCCATCAAGGCGGGATGAATCCGCCCCTGATCGTGATCCACGGCAATTCGCTCGAACACGTCACGGAGGCCTACAAGCGCTTCCTCGAAGGACGATTCCGCAAGGAGTTCGACTTGGTCGGCACACCCCTGCGCATCGACCTGAAGACCTCGCGCAACCCCTACGCCGACAAGAGCGACTGACGCTTCGACGCGCGCAGTTGACTTCCAATGGCCGCTGATGAGCGGGTCTCGCTGGCAAAGTTCCTGCTTTTAAGTGCCGTTATTTTAGGAAGGCCATTGGTGGCCGATGCTGCAGTGCAAAAGTGCTGTGTTAAGGTAACCAGTCCAACAACTACTCTTGAACACGGAGAATATCGTGAGCAACAAAGGGCAACTTCTACAAGACCCGTTCCTGAACACCTTGCGTCGCGAGCATGTGCCAGTTTCGATCTATCTGGTCAACGGCATCAAGCTTCAAGGTCAGATCGAGTCGTTCGACCAGTACGTCGTTTTGCTTCGCAATACGGTGACGCAAATGGTCTACAAGCATGCGATTTCTACGATCGTGCCAGGCCGAGCGGTCAATTTCTCGGCTGCCGAGAGCGACGACGCTGCCGCTTGAATGGCCCGGAGCGCGGCGGGCTGCCCGCCGCGTATTCTTTCAAACGTGATTTCGGTTGTCTGAACTGATTTCCCGGAAAGACGGCGCCGTCGTGCTCGTCGGCGTTGATTTCGGCTTCCCCCATTTCGACGCCGAATTGGAAGAACTCGGACTGCTCGCGCAGACCGCCGGCCTCGAACCCGTAGCGCGGCTGATCTGCAAGCGCAAGGCGCCGGATGCAGCGCTGTTCGTGGGCTCCGGCAAAGCCGATGAGATTCGCGAGTTGGCCGATCTGCATCGCGCCAGCGAGGTGGTCTTCGACCAGACGCTGAGCCCGGGGCAGCAGCGCAACCTCGAGCGCCAACTCGGCATCGCGGTGTACGACCGCACATTCCTCATTCTCGAAATCTTCGCGCAGCGCGCTCGTTCGCACGAAGGCAAGCTGCAGGTCGAATTGGCCCGGCTCCAGTACCTCAGTACGCGGCTGGTGCGGCGGTGGTCCCACCTGGAGCGCCAACGCGGCGGCATCGGTACGCGCGGCGGCCCGGGCGAAACGCAGATCGAGCTCGACCGCCGGATGATCGGCGAGTCGATCAAGCGCACGCGCGAGCGGCTCGCCAAGGTGCAGCGCCAGCGCGGTACTCAACGCCGCCAGCGGGAGCGGCGTGACACCTTCAACATTTCGCTCGTCGGCTATACCAACGCCGGCAAGTCCTCGCTGTTCAATGCGCTGGTCAAGGCCCGCGCCTATGCGGCCGACCAGTTGTTCGCGACGCTGGACACCACCACGCGGCACCTCTACCTGGGTGATGCGCGCCGCAAGGTGTCGATTTCCGACACGGTCGGATTCATCCGCGACTTGCCGCACGGTTTGATCGATGCATTCAAGGCGACGCTGCAGGAAGCGGTCGACTCCGACCTGCTGCTGCATGTGGTGGATGCGGCCAACCCGCATCATCCTGAGCAGATGGCGGAGGTGGAGGCGGTGCTGAAGGAAATTGGAGCCGACGCGGTGCCGCAGCTTTTGGTGTTCAACAAGCTGGATGCACTTGAAACCGCGCAGCACCCCCTGCATCTGCGCGATGACATCGATGTCGATGGCGTGCAGGTGGCTCGGGTTTTCCTGAGCGCCCGGACCGGCGAAGGCATCCCTGCATTGCGCGCCGAACTCGCACAACGGACGCGTCCCACCGAAGACGCGATGACCCCAGACAGCGACCCCCGATTGCACGATGCTGCCAACTGATTGGGCACAATCGCCCCCACTGACGAGAGAACAGAACCGAATGAATGCAAAGCCAGTGTGGAGACGGTTTCAGGGCATGTTCAACCTGAACGACGGACGATGGGGCCGCAGCGATGAGCCGTCGTCGAATGGCGAGCGACCGGCTGCCAGCCGTCCCGACGACGATCCGGCGCCGCCGCCGGCACCGCCTTCTGGCAACAACAATCGCCCGCGCGGGCAGAGTGCCAATCCAGGGCCACCGGATCTCGATGAGCTCTGGCGCGACTTCAACCGCAAGCTCGGCGGGCTTTTTGGCGGGGGCCGCGGAGGCAACAATCGTCCGAACGGCGGCGGCGGCGGAGGCGGACTCAAGCCCGACATGAAGAACGCGGGCGTCGGCCTTGGTCTGGTGGCGGCAGTCGCAGTGCTCATCTGGCTCGGCACAGGGTTCTTCATCGTCAACGAAGGGCAGCAGGCCGTCATCACGCAATTCGGCCGCTACAAGGAAACCGTGGGCGCCGGCTTCAACTGGCGGCTGCCTTATCCGATTCAGCGGCACGAACTCGTGGTCGTGACGCAGATCCGGTCGACCGACGTCGGGCGCGACACCATCGTGCGCTCGACCGGGCTGCGCGAATCCGCCATGCTGACCGAAGACGAGAACATCGTCGAAATCAAGTTCGCCGTGCAGTATCGATTGAGCGACGCACGCGCCTATCTGTATGAGAGCAAGAACCCAACCGACACGGTGGTGCAGGTTGCCGAGACGGCGGTTCGCGAGGTGGTTGGTGGCATGAAGATGGATGCGGCATTGGCGGAAGAGCGCGACCAGATTGCGCCGCGCGTTAGAACGCTGATGCAGTCCATTCTCGACCGGTACAAGATCGGGGTGGAAGTGGTCGGCATCAACCTGCAGCAAGGCGGGGTGCGGCCTCCCGAGCAGGTGCAGGCCTCGTTCGACGACGTGCTCAAGGCCGGCCAGGAGCGCGAACGTGCCAAGAACGAGGCGCAAGCCTATGCCAACGACGTAGTGCCGCGTGCCACCGGTACTGCTTCGCGCCTCAAGGAAGAGTCCGAAGCGTACAAGGCGCGTATCGTCGCTCAGGCACAAGGCGATGCGCAGCGCTTCGCCTCTGTCCTAACCGAATACCAGAAAGCGCCACAGGTCACCCGCGACCGTATGTACACCGATGCGATGCAGCAGATCTACAGCAGCACGACCAAGGTGCTGGTCGATACCAAGCAGGGTTCGAACCTGCTCTACCTCCCACTCGACAAGCTGATGCAGATGACGGGCCAAAACGCCGCGGGTACGCCGGTCGATGGCGCAAGTCCCAACGTTGCCGGCACCGCAGCGCCCCAATCGTCCGTGATTCCGGTGGCGCCCGCTGCGGGCGACGCCCGTGCGCGCGATGGCCGTTCGCGCGACCGCGACCCTCGCTGAGGAAAAGACAATGAACAGAATTGGATTCATCGCATCGTCGATCCTGGTGGCGCTCGCGCTGCTGAGCTCGACGCTCTTCGTCGTCGACCAGCGCCAGTTCGGCGTGGTCTACGCACTCGGGCAGATCAAGGAAGTGATCACCGAACCCGGCCTGAGCTTCAAGCTGCCGCCCCCATTCCAGAATGTGTCGTATCTCGACAAGCGTCTTCTCACGCTTGCAAGCCTCGACCCCGAACCGATGCTGACCGCGGAAAAGCAGCGCGTGGTGATCGACTGGTATGTGCGCTGGCGCATCACCAATCCGTCGGAATACATCCGCAACGTCGGCCTGGACGAGAACGCCGGCGCGGTGCAACTCAACCGCGTGGTGCGCAATGCGTTCCAGGAAAACGTCAACAAGCGCACCGTGCGGGACCTCATCTCCGTTCGACGCGAGGCGTTGATGGCCGACGTGCAGCGCGAGGTGCTGGCGGTCGTGAAGGGCGCGAAGCCCTGGGGTGTGGACATCATCGACGTGCGCATCACGCGGGTCGACTACGTCGAGGCGATCACCGAGTCGGTGTATCGCCGCATGGAAGCCGAGCGAAAGCGCGTCGCCAACGAACTGCGTTCGACCGGCTTCGCCGAAGGCGAAAAGATTCGTGCCGATGCCGACCGGCAGCGCGAGGTCACCGTGGCCAATGCGTATCGCGACGCGCAGAAGATCAAGGGCGAGGGCGATGCGCAGGCTGCGGCCGCTTATGCGGCGGCCTTCGGCCGCGACCCGCAGTTCGCCCAGTTTTACCGTAGCCTCGATGCCTACAAGCAGAGCTTCAACAAGAAGAGCGACGTGATGGTGCTCGACCCGTCGTCGGACGTCTTCCGCGCGATGCAGGGGTCCGGTTCCGGCACTGCAAGCGCCGCACCTCCGCGCCGCTGACCACGGCCCTGTGTGAGTGCAGAGACCGTTTGGAGCGCGCTCGCCCTCGTGCTGGTGATCGAGGGCATCTTGCCCTTCGTATCGCCCGGCGGTTGGCGGCGCGGCTTCGGGCAGCTGATGCAGTTGCGCGACGCCAATTGCGCTTCTTCGGCCTGTGCAGCATCCTGCTGGGCTGGCCCTGCTTTGGGTTCTCGGCTGACACTGCCCGGTAGAATCCCGGTTTAACCAAGCTCCCGATCCCCATGTCCGCCTGGGTCCTCCCGGATCACATTGCCGATGTGCTGCCTTCCGAGGCGCGCCACATCGAAGAACTTCGACGCCAGCTGCTCGACACCGCCCGCGGCTACGGCTACGAGCTGGTGATGCCGCCGCTGCTGGAGCACCTGGAATCCCTGCTTTCCGGCACGGGCGAAGCGCTCGACCTGCAGACTTTCAAGCTCGTCGACCAACTTTCCGGCCGCAGCATGGGACTGCGCGCGGACACCACGCCGCAGGTTGCACGCATCGATGCACATCTGCTCAATCGCCGCGGCGTCGCGCGCCTGTGCTATTGCGGACCGGTGGTGCACACCCGTCCCGATCGCCCGCATGCCACCCGCGAGCCGCTGCAGTTCGGCGCCGAGATCTATGGCCATGCCGGCGTTGAAGCCGACACCGAGGTCCTGCGCCTGGCGCTCGACTGTCTCCATGCGGCCGGCGGTATGGGGCACAGCGTCATCGTCGATCTGGCCGATGCGCGCATCGTGCGCTCGCTGTTCGACGGCGTGCCGCTCGATGCGGCCGCCATCTCGCGCGTGCATGCAGCGCTTGCGGCAAAAGACGCGAGTGCATTGCGCCAGCTCACTGCCGGCTTTCCTGCGGCTTCGCGCGAAGGCCTGCTCGCACTCGTGCAGTTGTACGGCGACGCATCGATTCTCGACGAGGCGGCCAGTGTGCTGCCGGCCACGGCGCCGGTGCAGCAAGCGCTGTCCGACTTGAAGCAGCTTGCAGAGCGCATCGAGAACGCCCGCGTCAGCTTCGACCTGGCCGACCTGCGCGGCTATGCGTACTACAGCGGCATGCGCTTCGGCATCTACACCGAGGGCGCGAGCGATGCGCTGGTGCGCGGCGGCCGCTACGACGAGGTCGGCGCGGTGTTCGGCCGCAACCGTCCGGCGGTTGGCTTCAGCCTCGACGTGCGCGAACTGGTTCGCGTGCAGACGCCGAGGCCGCTGCGAGCTGCCATCCGCGCGCCCTGGAGCGACGGGGAAGACCTCGGAAAGGCGATTGCCGCCCTGCGCGGCAAGGGCGAAACCGTGGTCTGCGTGCTGCCGGGGCACGAAAGCGAAATCGACGAATTCCACTGCGACCGCGAGCTTGTGCAGCATGGCGGGCAGTGGGACGTGCAAGCCATCTGAATCCTCTGAAGCAAAACATCATGAGCGTTACCACCGGACGAAACGTGGTCGTCGTCGGCACCCAATGGGGCGACGAGGGCAAGGGCAAGGTCGACTGGCTGACCGAAAGCGCGCAAGGTGTGGTGCGGTTCCAGGGCGGTCACAACGCGGGCCACACGCTGGTCATCAACGGCGTCAAGACAGCACTGCACCTGATCCCGAGCGGCATCATGCGGCCCGGCGTCAGGTGCTACATCGGCAATGGCGTGGTGCTCTCGGCGGCCAAGCTGTTCGAAGAAATCGAGGGGCTTGAAAAGGCCGGCGTCGAAGTGCGCTCGCGCCTGCGCATCAGCGAGGCTTGCCCGCTGATCCTTCCTTTCCATGCGGCGCTCGACGTGGCACGCGAGGCGTACCTCGAAAAGGGCGGGGTCGAGAAGATCGGGACCACCGGCCGCGGCATCGGGCCGGCCTACGAAGACAAGATCGCGCGCCGGGCGCTGCGCGTGCAGGACCTGAAGCATCCTGAGCGCTTCGCTACCAAGCTGCGTGTACTGCTCGACCTTCACAACCATGTCCTGACGCAGGTGCTCAGTGCACCGGCAATTGACTTCGACACCGTCTACGACGAAGCCATGCGCCACGCCGAACTGCTCAAGCCGATGATGGCCGACGTCTCGCGCGAGCTGAACGACGCACACCGGGCCGGCGCGAACCTGCTGTTCGAAGGCGCGCAGGGCACGCTGCTCGACGTGGACCACGGCACCTACCCCTACGTGACCTCCAGCAACTGCGTGGCCGGCAATGCAGCTGCCGGCTCGGGCGTCGGACCCGGCATGCTTCACTATGTGCTGGGCATCACCAAGGCCTATTGCACGCGCGTGGGGGGCGGGCCGTTCCCGACCGAACTCGACTGGGCGACGCCAGGCACCGTGGGCTATCACCTGAGTACGGTCGGCGCAGAGAAGGGCGTGACCACGGGCCGCAGCCGCCGCTGCGGCTGGTTCGACGCGGCGCTCCTGAAGCGTTCCGCTCAGGTCAACGGCCTGAGCGGCCTTTGCATCACCAAGCTCGACGTGCTGGACAACATCGAAGAGTTGCTGCTGTGCACCGGCTATTACCTCGACGGCGAATACACCGACATCCTGCCCATGGGTGCCGACGAGATCGAGCGCTGCACGCCCGTGTACGAAAAGCTTGAGGGGTGGAGCGAGAGCACCGTCGGTGTCACGCAATACGACAAGCTGCCGGTGAATGCGCGCCTCTATCTGCAGCGCATCGAACAGGTGACCGGCGTTCCGATCCACATGGTGTCGACCAGCCCGGATCGCGACCACACGATCATGATGCGTCACCCCTACCTTGCAGATTGAACTAACCCACACGAAGCAATGATGGAGAAGAGCGCATGCTGACCGAAGACGGCAAACACCTGTACGTGAGCTATGACGAGTACCACAACCTGATTGAGAAGCTCGCGATCAAGGTGCATCAGTCGGACTGGCAATTCGACACCATCCTTTGCCTGGCACGCGGCGGCATGCGGCCCGGCGATGTGCTGTCGCGCATCTTCGACAAGCCGCTGGCGATCATGTCCACAAGTTCGTACCGCGCCGACGCCGGCACGATCCAGGGCCACCTCGACATCGCGCGCTTCATCACTACGCCCAAGGGCGAGATCGCCGGCAAGGTGCTGCTGGTCGACGACCTCGCCGATTCGGGTCACACGCTGCATGCGGTGGTCGAGATGCTCAAGCGCAACTACGCGCCCATCTCCGAACTTCGCAGTGCAGTGCTCTGGACCAAGGCGCTCTCGACCTTCATGCCGGACTACTCGGTCGAGTTCCTGCAGACCAATCCCTGGATTCACCAGCCCTTCGAGGGGTACGACTCGATGGGTGCCGAGAAGCTACTCGAAAAGTGGTCGGTCTGAAGCGGATCACTCCGGCTTGAGCATGGCGGTGTAGCGCCGCTGCATCTCGTCGGTCGGCACATCCTCGATGCTGTGGCCGATGTTCCATCGGTGGCCGAAAGGGTCGATGAAGGTGCCGGAGCGTTCGCCGTAGAACTGGTCTTGGACCGGTATGTCCAGCGCGGCGCCGGCCTCGATCGCGCGGGCAACCAGCGCGTCCGCGTCGTCGACGTGCAGGTGCATGGTGACTGCCGTGGCGCCGATCGTTCTGGCGCTGCGAATGCCGTACTCCGCAAATTCGTCTGACAGCATGAGCGTGGTGCCCCCGATGTCGATTTCTGCATGCCCGATGCGGCCGCTGGGCTCGGTCAGCCGGAACTTCTCGCGCGCACCGAACACGTCGCCGTAGAAGGCGATTGCAGCAGCGGTGTCGTGCACGCAAAGGTAGGCGAACAATTCATGAATGGCCATGGAGTCTCCTGCAGGTTGTGGTTGCGATTCTGTGCACGCCCGCATCCGGTGTCTTGAACGAAATTGACCTCAGGCCCGCACATGATTCGGCGAGATGGGCGACGCCCGCGCGTAGGCCTGCGGTGTCATGCCGGCGATATCCCGGAACTCGCGGTTGAAATGGGCCTGGTCGCTGTATCCGGCATGCACTGCCACGTCGGCCCACGGCGTGTTGCCGAAACGGGTGCGAGCCCCGATCGCGCGTTGAAAACGCAGCACCCGTTCCAGCCGCTTGGGCGGCAGTCCCACCGCCTCCCTGAAAAGGGCGACGAAATGCCGGTGGCTGTAACCGCTGCCGTCGACCAGTTCCCGAATGGGCGGCCCGCTGCCGAGCCGCAACAAGGCCTGTGCGACGACTGGATGCATCGCCTGCGGGCGCAGCGTCAACCGCGCGATCAGCAGGGCTTCGAGGACGGCCAGCTGCGCAGTGGGCGTGCCCGCGTCGTGAATGCGTGCCAAGGCCGCGCCGGCGCCGGCGCCCCAGAGCGCTTCCAGCGGTGTGCCGCTCGGCCAGTTCGTCGGCCGGCACGCCCAGCAGCACGTGCCGCCCCGGACGCAACTGCACGCCCACCGAGCGGGTTCCAACGGATGCGTCGCGCGCATAGAAGGCCGAGCGTGCGCCGCCCACGATCGCATGGCCCACCGTGTAGCCCGCGCTGTCCGCGCCGCTCGCGAACAGCCGCAATGGCGCATCGGAAAGCCGGAACACGAGATGCATGTCGCCGGTCGGCAGGACGTGTTCGCGCATGGTGCGCGACCCGCGCACCACCGGGTCGAGCGCCCACATCGATCGCACGAAAGGCGCGAGCGCGGGACACGGGGTTTGCGTCGGAAGCATCGGCGCATTGTCCGGCGCCAGGCGCTTCGCGTCGACTAGCATGACGGACATGCGCAAGCCCGTCACCGATCTCATCCACCATCCCTACAGCGCGCCTTCGAACTTCGCTGCGCCACAGCCCGGCGTGTTCAAGGCCTCGACTGTGTTCTTTGCCGACGTTGCGGCGATGCGTGCGCGCGACTGGAAGACAAAGGCCGGCTACACCTACGGCCTGCACGGCACGCCGACCACCTTCACGCTCGAAGAGCGGCTCGTCACGCTCGAAGGTGCCACCGAATGCCTGCTCGTACCCAGCGGGCTCGCAACCATTTCGCTGGTTTCCTTTGCGTTGCTCAAGACCGGCGACGAAGTGCTCATTCCGGACAACGCCTATGGGCCCAACAAGGCGTTGGCCGCCGGCGAGCTGGCCAACTTCGGCATCACCCACAAGTTGTACGACGCGATGAACCCGGCCGATCTTGCGGCCAAGCTGTCAGGGCGCACCAGGCTGGTCTGGGTCGAGGCGGCGGGATCGGTCACGATGGAGTTCCCGGATCTGCCGGCGCTCCTTGCCGTATGCCGCGCGCGCGGCGTGACGACCGTGCTCGACAACACCTGGGGAGCGGGCCTTGCCTTCGCACCGTTCGATTTCAATGGCAGCGGGCAGGGCGTCGACGTGTCGGTCCATGCGCTTACCAAGTACCCGAGCGGCGGCGGCGACGTGCTGATGGGCAGCGTGACCACACGGGACGAACGACTGCATCACGCGCTCAAGCTCACCCACATGCGCATGGGGTTCGGCATCGGCGTGGGCGATGCCGAGACGGTGCTGCGTTCGTTGCCGAGCATGGCCCTGCGTTACCGGGCGCACGACAACAGCGCCCGCGCGCTGGCCCGGTGGCTCAATGGCCGCGAAGAGATCGCACAGGTGCTGCATCCCGCACTCGAAGGTTCGCCCGGCCATGCACATTGGCTGCAACTGTGCGGCCCGGCCGACCTGGCCGCGGGCCTGTTCTCGGTCGTCTTCGACGAGCGTTTCAGCAGCGAGCAGGTCGACCGGTTCTGCGACAGTCTGCAGCTCTTCGCCTCGGCTATTCATGGGCGGACCGATCAGCCTGGTCGTGCCCTACGACATCGGCTTGATGCGCGATGCGAGCGTTGTGCGCTGGCCGCACAAGGGCACACTGGTGCGCTTCTCCATTGGGCTCGAGGATGCGGGCGATCTTCAGGCCGATCTCGAGCAGGCCCTCTCTGCGCTCTGAGCCGCACGCGTTATCGCGTACAGTCGGACTCCATGCAGTCCCCCGGACTGCCCGCCTCAAGGAGAAGCAGTGGCAACACCGAATTACGGTTACGAGAAGCGCCAGAAAGAGTTGGCGAAGAAGAAGAAAAAAGAAGAAAAGCTCAGAGACAAGGCCAACCGCAAACTGGAGCCGAGCAGCGAAGGGTTGGCAACCGGAGACCCTGAAACCGATGTGGCGTCGCTCGAGCGCGATCCGCCGACCATTCCGGTCTTGCCGACCAAGAACGGCTGAGCCCCCTTCCAATCTGAATGAAAAAGCCGCCGCAGGGCATTGCCTGCGGCGGCTTTTTCATTGCGGCGCTATTTGCCGCCGATCAATTTGCGCAGTGCCGGCCATACGTTGTCCAGCATGCGCAACTGCGCGGCGGCGGTGGGATGAATGCGGTCGGCCTGAAACAACGAAGCCGCGTCGGGCCCGTCGGCCACGCCGCGCAGCAAGAAGGGCACGACTGCCGTCTCGGTGGCAGTCGCGACCTTGGTGAAGATCGTCTCGAAGCGCCGCATGTAGTCGCTCCCGTAGTTCGGCGGCACCTGGATGCCGACGATCAGTACCTTCGCGCCTGCCGCCTGCGCGGTCTTGGTCATCTGCGTGAGGTTCTCTTCCGTGTTGCCCAGCGGCAGACCGCGAAGCGCGTCGTTGGCGCCGAGTTCGAGCACCATGTGCGTCGGCTTGTGCTGCGCCAGAAGGCCTGCAAGCCGCGCCCGGCCGCCGGCCGTCGTGTCGCCGCTAATGCTGGCGTTGACCACCGTCGCCGCGATCTTCTGCTCGCTCAGGCGACGCTCGAGCAGCGGCACCCAGCCTTCGCCGCGCTTCAGCCCGTACTCTGCCGACAGCGAGTCACCTACCACCAGGATGACGGGCGGCTTGTCGGCTGCGGCCTGCGCTTGCGCGGCGACCCATGACCCCGCGCTGCCGGCAAACGCGCTGCCCAAGATAAAGTGACGTCGATTCACCAAGCAAAACCTTTCAATGTCCTCAAACCGATCCGAAGCAATTGTTGCCGTCGACCACGTTTTCAAGTCCGTCACCGACTCGGCCGGCACCCTGGACATTCTGCAGGACATCGATTTCACCATGGGCGCGCGAGAGACTGCCGCCATCGTCGGCGCCTCGGGCTCGGGCAAGAGCACGCTGCTGTCGATCATTGCCGGGCTCGACACGCCCACCCGCGGCACGGTCAAGCTCGGCGGCGAAGACCTGTTCGCGATCGACGAGGACGACCGGGCGGCGCTGCGCGCGCAGAAGGTGGGCTTCGTTTTCCAGAGTTTTCAGCTGCTCGGCAACCTGAGCGCGCTCGAGAACGTCATGCTGCCGCTCGAACTCGCCGACCGGAAAGACGCGCGGAAGGCGGCCACCGAGATGCTCGAACGCGTCGGGCTCGGCCAGCGGTTGTCGCACTACCCGAAGGTGCTCTCCGGCGGCGAGCAACAGCGCGTCGCACTGGCGCGCGCCTTCGTCGTGCAGCCGGCGCTGCTGCTTGCCGACGAGCCCACCGGCAGCCTCGACTACGCGACCGGCGAGCAGGTGATGCGGCTGATGTTCGACCTCAACCGCGAACTCGGCACCACGCTGCTCCTGGTGACGCACGACCGAGGCATTGCCGAACGCTGCGAGCGCCGCATCACCATCGAGGCCGGCCGCGTCAGCGCAGACGACAGGCGCTGACGGCGTCGGCGCCGAGCGCCTCGGGCCCGGCTCGATAATCCCGGCATGTCATCCTCCAAAGTGATCTTCGGCTTCCATGCAGTGGGCGTGCGCATCAAGACTGCGCCCCAATCGGTGATCGAGGTGCTGTTCGACGTCAGCCGCCGCGATGCGCGCATGCGCCAGTTCGTGGCGCGCGCGCAGGATGCCGGCATTCGCCTGGTCGAGGCCGACGGACTGCGCTTGTCCAAACTCAGCGGCAGCCACGGCCACCAGGGCGTGGCTGCACGCGTGGAGCCGATCCCGCAGACCCATTCGCTGGACGAACTGCTCGAAGGCCTGGAGGCCGCGGGCACGCTGCCGCTCTTGCTGGTGCTCGACGGCGTCACCGACCCGCACAACCTGGGCGCGTGCCTGCGCGTGGCCGACGGTGCCGGCGCGCACGCGGTGATCGCACCCAAGGACCACGCGGCCGGCATTAATGCCACGGTCGCGAAAGTGGCCAGCGGCGCGGCCGAGACGGTGCCGTACTTCATGGTCACCAATCTCGCGCGCACGCTCGGGGAGCTCAAGGAGCGCAGCGTCTGGTGCGTGGGCACCAGCGACGACGCACCCGGCACGCTGTATCAAAGCGACCTGAAGCGTCCGCTCGCGCTGGTGCTCGGTGCTGAAGGCGAAGGCATGCGTCAACTCACCCGCAAGACCTGCGACGAACTGGTCAGCATTCCGATGGCCGGCGCGGTCGAGAGCCTGAACGTCTCGGTGGCCAGCGGGGTGTGTTTGTACGAGGCGATGCGCCAGCGCTCAGCGAACTAAAGGCTCGCGAACCCGGTGTCGCCGTTATGGGGCCGCAGGGTCCATTCGTCGACCCAGGCCTTTGCCTTGCGCTCCAGCGCATCGCAGGCGCCGCCCACATCGGGGAAGCGCCCGGACAATGCGATGCGGCAGCGGTGGACGCCATCGCGCCACAGGTCGGCGTGGCCGGAAGTCTGGCCCTCGGTCGGGGCCGCTGCCACGCTGATCCGGATTTCCCAGCCCTCGTGGACGAAGCGTTCGACTTCGCCGTCCTCATCCATATTCGCTCCTGTTTATGCTGCACCGATTCACTTCGAGTGCAACGGAGCTTAGTCGCTGAGCTTCGTGGTGGCTAGCGTGGTCAGGAAGGGTCTTTGCCGCGGGTGCGCCCCACCGCGCTGAAGATGCCGATGCCCAGCAGGATCAGTGCGCCGATGCCGATGTAGAGCGTCGGCACGCCGGCCACCGAGGCGCCCCAGGCCACGCCGCCCAGGAAGATCAGGAAACCGATCATGTAGAGCGCAAAAGACATGGTTCTCTCTCCGAAACTTTGGAAGCCAAGACTTTGCGCAACGAAAGCTGCTTGCTTCGGCGGTCGGCGTCGCCAACCGATGTGGGAGCCTGCCTACCGCTCGGCGGCCTCGGTACTCGCTTCGTCGAGTGCCGTATCGCTTCGGCATCCAGCACCAGGTCGGCGGCAGCGACCAGTTCGTGGAGCTGCTTCACCGAGGTGGCGCTCGCGATCGGCGCGGTGATCGACGGGCGTGCCATCTGCCAGGCGATCGCGACCTGCCCCGGCGTCGCACCGCGCGGCTGCGCTACGGCGTCCAGCGCGGCAAGGATGCGCAGGCCGCGCGGATTAAGGTACTTGCCGACGGTGTCGGCACCGCGGGCGCTCTTGCCGGCGTCCGCCTCATTGCGGTACTTGCCGGTGAGGAAGCCGGCGGCCAGCGCATAGAAGTTCACGACACCGATTCCGCGCTCGACGCACAGCGGTTCCAGGGTGTCCTCGAACACTGCGCGGTCGTACAGGTTGTAGAGCGGCTGGAGGCTCTCGTAGCGCGGCAGGCCTTCGCGTTCCGCGACGTCGAGGGCCTGCGCCAGCCGCGGCGCGCTGAAGTTCGACGCACCGATCGCACGCACCTTGCCGGCCTTCACCAGATCGGCGTAGGCGCCAAGCGTATCGACGAGCGGCGTCTCGGCATCGTCGTCGTGCGACTGGTAGAGGTCGATGTGGTCCGTCTTCAGGCGCCTGAGCGATGCTTCCACCGCGCAGCGGATGTACGCCGGCGACAGCCCTTTCTTGTCTTCGCCCATCGGCTTGCCGACCTTCGTCGCGAGCACCACCCGGTTGCGCTTGCCGCTCTGGCGCAGCCACTTTCCGATGATGGTTTCCGATTCGCCCCCGCGGTGCCCCGGCACCCAGCTCGAATACACATCCGCCGTGTCGACGAAGTTGAAGCCGGCATCGACCCACGCATCGAGCAGCCGGAACGAGAGCGTCTCGTCCACGGTCCAGCCGAAGACATTGCCGCCGAATGCCAGCGGCGAAACCTGGAGGCCTGAGCAGCCGAGCGGTCGCAGTTGCATGGTGCGTTTCCTTGAAAAGTTCAGACGAAGCCCAGTGCACCCATCAGCGCACCGCCGCCGAGCAGCCAGAGCAGGTGGATGCGGGTGCGCCAGACAATGAGGCATGCAACGCCGGCGAGCAGCCATAGGTGCCACGCGGGCGCATCGCCGCCACGGTTGCCGGTGGCAAGCACCCAGCCAGTGGCGATCAGGAGCCCGACCACCACCGGCGCCATGCCTTGCTTGAAGGCCCGCACGCCGCGCCGCTCGCGGTTGCGGTGGCCCCATCGGGTCGCGAAATACGTCAGCGTGGTGCTCGGCAGCATGATGCCGACCATCGTCACCGTGAGCCCGAGCAGGCCGAGCAGCCATGCTTGTGGCCCGGCGCCGATGCCGCCGCCGGCATTCAAGCCAACGTTCCATCCCATCAGTGCGACGAAGAGCA
This sequence comes from Variovorax sp., assembly GCA_037720315.1. Classification (GTDB taxonomy): domain Bacteria; phylum Pseudomonadota; class Gammaproteobacteria; order Burkholderiales; family Burkholderiaceae_C; genus Variovorax. Next base: position 19,067 of record JBBJMS010000006.1, read on the forward strand.
CATTGGGCCCCGGTGCGGCCTGCGCGATGGCAACCGACGACGCGAACTGCGCATCGGTCAGCCAGCCATTGCGGTCGACCAGGTAGCGGTGCATGTCGGGCACGGTGGTGATCGCGCCGCTGATCGAGAGCAGCGAGAGCATCAGGTACTGCGCAAAAAGCGCCGCCCAGTCCTGCCAGTGCATGACGATGCTCATGGCGCCAGCTTCCGCCAGGTCCAGACGCACGCAACGCCGCCGACAGCCAGCAGCACCCAGCCCAGCGGAATGCGGGCCAGCGCGATGGCGCCGAAGACCATCGCGACGAAGGCGAGGCACACGCCGAAGCCGAGCGGATGCCGGCGCAGCGCCGGGATCAGCTTGATGCCGGCCGCCGCGATCAGCCCGCCGGCCACGGCGCCCATGCCGCGCAGCGCGCCCGCGACCTGCGGATTGGTCGCGTAGTGGGCATAAAGCACGGCCAGCGCCAGGATCACGCCCAGCGGCACCGCCAGCATGCCGGCCACGGCGGCCATTGCCCCGCGAAGGCCGAAGTAGCGGTCGCCGATCATGAGCGCGATGTTGATCACGTTCGGCCCCGGCAGCACCTGCGCGACCGCCCAGTCCTCCAGGAACTCCTCGGGCGTGAGCCAACGCTTCTTTTCGACGATCTCACGCTGCACGATGGCGATGACGCCGCCGAAACCCTGCAGCGCAAGCAAGGTGAACGAAACGAAAAGGTCGCGGGGGGATTGGGGTCGGGGGCGCTCGGGCGGCGCCGCGTCGGAAGAGGCCGGATGCATCGCGCTCGATTATCTGCGCGGGTCGCCCGGGCAATGCACTGACACCACGGCGGCCGGCCGGCGGCGACACTTGGCGCCATGTATCTACGCGCCATATTCGATCTCTGCAAGCAGGCCTTCAAGTCGTGGAAGGCCGACTACGCAACCAGCATGGGCGCGGCGCTCGCCTACTACACGGTGTTTTCGGTGGCGCCGCTGCTGCTGATCGTGATCTCGGTCGCGGGGCTCGTGTTCGGCGAGGAGGCGGCGCGCGGCGAGATCTTCGCGCAGCTCTCGGGAATGATGGGTGCCGACGGCGCACGCGCGGTGCAGGGCATGCTCGAAGCCGTCAACAAGCCGACCGAGGGCATCGTCGCCACGGTGATCGGCGTCGCGTTGCTGGTCCTCGGCGCGACCACCGTGTTCGGCGAGCTGCAGGACGCGCTCGACCGCATCTGGCGCGCCCCGGCACGCCAAGAAAGTGGGGGCATCCTGAGTCTGGTGCGGGTGCGGCTCCTGTCCTTCAGCATGATCATGGGCATCGGCTTCCTGTTGATGGTGTCGCTGGTGGCCAGCGCGGCCATTTCGGCGCTGGGCAAGTGGTGGGCGCCGGTGTTCGGCGGCTGGGCCACCCTGGCGCAGGCGGTCAACTTCGTCTTCAGCTTCGCGATGGTGACGGTGGGCTTCGCGATGATCTACAAGATCATGCCGCGCGTGCGCGTGCAGTGGCGCGACGTGTGGGTCGGTGCCGCGGCCACGGCGCTGCTCTTCACCGTCGGCAAGTACCTCATAGGCCTGTACATCGGCAAGAGCAGCGTGGCGTCGGGGTACGGCGCCGCGGGCTCGCTCGTGGTGGTGCTGGTGTGGGTCTACTACTCGGCCCAGATCTTCCTGCTCGGCGCCGAGTTCACCTGGGTCTATGCGCACAAGCATGGGTCGCTGCGGCATGTCGCGCGGCCGGACGCGCCACCGTCGCCGATGCGGGCAGAGCCCTAACCTGCGAAGCCGCCTTCGTCGAGGAACCTCTGTTCCTCCGGCGAGGTGTCGCGGCCCAGTGCAGCGTTGCGGTGCGGGAAGCGGCCGAAGCGGACAACGATGTCGCGGTGCATCACTGCAAAGCGCTGGGCGTTGGCATCGAGCGCGGCATTGAGCGCGACCGATCTCTCCTGATCTGCGAGCAATTCCGAATGCATGAAAGGCAGATAGAAGAAGGGACGCACCGCCGCTTCTACCTGCTGATCGAATCCGGTTCCCAGCGCCTTGCGCGCAATCACCCGGGCGCGGCCGTCCGTCGCGAACATGTGCGGGCTGTTGCGCCAGGCATTGCGCGGCAGCTGGTCCAGGAGCACCAGCAAGGCGAGCACGCCTTCGGCATCGACCGCCCAAGCTTCAAGGGCGCCGGTGGCGGCTGCATGGTGCGCGGCTTCGAAGCGCGACTTGAAATCGGCGTCGAAGAGGTCGTCCTTGGAGAACCATCGTGCGGGGCCGGCATCGCGCCAGAAAGCAGTCACGTCGCGGGCGGAGGGCAGGGCATTCATGCGGGCGATGATGCCATCGGCAACCTGGTTCGCGGTCGTGGCCGACGGGGCAGGCGCATGGTGTCCAATCGCGTGATGCGCAACGCCAGAAAAAAGCCAGCCCGCATCGACATCACGACCGCCAGGAAAGCGCTGGTGCTGCAGGGCGGCGGCGCATTGGGCGCCTACCAGGCGGGCGTATATGCCGGCGTATTCGAAAAGCACAAGGCGCTCGACTGGGTGGCGGGCGTCTCCATCGGTGCCATCAATGCAGCGCTGATCGCAGGCAATGCGCCCGAGTTGCGCGTCGCACGCCTGCGCGAATTCTGGGACCTCGTCTCTTCCGGCCCGGCGCAGCGCCTGTCGCCCGCCGGCGGGCACCGTGCCTTTTTCAACCAGTGGAGCGCGACCTCAACCGCCCTGTTCGGCGTACCGGGCTTCTTCGCGCCGCGCCGCGATCCGGCCTTGCTGCTCGGCGGCGCTGCGCCGGTGCTGAGTTACTACGACACGGCACCGCTCAGGTCGACGCTCGAGCGCCTGGTCGATTTCGACCGCATCAACCACGGCGACATCCGCTTCAGCGTGGGCGCGGTCGATGTGCGCAGCGGCAACTCGATCTACTTCGACAACCGGACCCAGCGCATCGGCCCGGAGCACGTGATGGCCAGCGGCGCGCTGCCGCCGGGTTTTGCGCCGGTGCACATCGACGGCGAGGACTACTGGGATGGCGGCATCGTTTCCAACACGCCATTGCAGTACGTGCTCGACACGCATCCGCGCGACGAAGCGCTGATGGTGCTGCAGGTCGACCTCTTCAGCGCCCGGGGCGCGATGCCGCGCACGCTGGCCGAGGTCGCAGAGCGGCAGAAGGACATCACCTATTCGAGCCGCACTCGGATGAACACCGATGCCGTGGCCTCGAACATGAACCTGCAGCAGGCGGTGGCCGACCTGATCGCCAGGCTGCCGGCGTCGCTGCGCAACGACGCGAGCGTGGCAGCGGTATGCGCGCAGCTCACGCACCAGCCGATAGAGATCGTGCAGCTGATCTACCGCGACAAGCCTTACGAACTCGAATCCAAGGACTACGAGTTCTCCCGCGCCTCGGTGGACGAGCACTGGGAGGCCGGCGTGCGCGACATCGGGCACACGCTGGACCATCCGGAGTTGCTGAAAGCCGCGTCTCAAGCCAACGGCGTGACCACCTTCGACTTGACGCAGCACGATGCGCCGCGCGTGCGGCGGCCGATGCGGGTGGCTAAAACTTGAGCTCCCAGGTCTCGCCGACCAGCTGTTGGCCGAAACCTTTGTACGGTTGCGACTTGACCAGCTCGAAGCCGCGCGCCGCATAGATGCCGCGCGCCGCCAGCAGGCAGCTGTTGGTCCACAGCACCATCTTCCTGTAGCCCTTGCCGCGCGCGAAGGCAATGGCCTCGTCGGTGAGCCGCGCGCCCAGCCCGAGACCGCGCGCCTGCGGTGCGAGGATCAACAGCCGCAGCTGCGCGACCGTGGCCGACTTGCGCATCACGAACACGGCGCCGACACGCTGTGCGTCGAGTTCGGCGATGCAGCAGCGCTCCCACAGCGGGTTGAACTTGCGCAGGAACCGGCCGGCGATCTCGGCCACCAGCGCTTCGAATTCGCTGTTCCAGCCGTACTCGCGCGCATAGATTTCGCCGTGCTGCTGCACGACCCAGCCGATGTCGCCCGCGGCCGGGTCGCGCAGCACAAGGGTGCGGGGCTTCGACAGCTTTGACAGCGCGTCGTCCATCGGCCCGACCAGCGCCTGAACGGTGTGCATCGCGTCGATCAACTGGCGCCGCTGCGTTTGCGCCAGCGGCGCGAGCAGGTCGCGGGCTTCGTCGCGCGACTTCTGCTGCAACGGCGCGAAGGCCGCATGGCCCGATTCGGTGAGCCGCAACAGGCTTTGGCGTGCATCCTGTGGAAGCCGTTCGCGCGCGAGCCAGCCCGATTCTTCGAAGCGCCGAAGGATGCGGCTCAGGTAGCCGCCATCAAGGCCGAGATCCTTGCCGATCTCGCTCGCCACCGGCGCCTCGCGATGGGCGAGCTCATACAGCACGCGCACGTCGGTCAACGACATCTCGCTGCCCAGGTAGGCGTCGAGCGCGCCGATGCGGCGCGTGTAGAAGCGGTTGAACTGGCGCACCGCCTTGATGGCGGCGGCATCGGGGAGCGGGAGTGTATCAACGGACATGGATGACATTGTCAATCGATTGATTGACTCCGGCAAGCATCTGATTTGCTGCGGCACTCCCGCCGAATGGCCTTCCGGGGAGACAGCGCGAGCGTAAAACCGTAAAATCGCCGGTTGCCCGAAACGGGCCCATCGGCCACCCCGGCCATCCTCATGCCCCGATGAACGCCCCCGTCGACGTCTCCTTCTTTGCCCGCGCCGCCAAGCCGCTTTCCAGCTACCGCAAGTACTGGGCAGCGCGTTTCGGCACGGCCAGGTTCCTGCCGACCTCGCGGGCCGAGATGGATGCGCTTGGCTGGGACAGCTGCGACGTGATTGTCGTCACCGGCGACGCCTATGTGGACCATCCGAGCTTCGGCATGTCGGTCATCGGCCGCATGCTGGAGTCGCAAGGTTTCCGGGTCGGCATCATCGCGCAGCCCGACTGGCAGAGCGCCGAACCGTTCAAGGCACTCGGCAGGCCGAACCTGTTCTTCGGCGTGACTGCCGGCAACATGGATTCGATGGTCAACCGCTACACGGCCGACCGGAAGATTCGCTCTGACGACGCCTACACGCCGGGCGACATCGGCGGCAAGCGCCCGGACCGTGCTGCCATCGTGTATTCGCAACGCTGCAGGGAAGCCTGGAACGACGTTCCGATCGTGCTCGGCGGCATCGAAGGGTCGCTGCGGCGCATCGCGCACTACGACTACTGGCAGGACAAGGTCCGCCGCTCGGTCGTGGTCGATGCCAAGTGCGACCTGCTGCTCTACGGCAATGCCGAGCGCGCCATCGTCGAGATCGCCCACCGCATCGCCGCACGGGAGCCGGTGGCGCAGATCACCGACGTGCGCGGCACCGCGTTCGTGCGGCGCGAGACACCCGAAGGCTGGTTTGAGATCGACTCCACCAGCGTCGACGAGCCGGGCCGTGTCGAGGCGCATGTCAATCCTTACCTGATGGTTTCGGACCAGGCACAGGCGAACGGCACTACCTGCGCGAAGGAAGACGAGGGCGCAGGCGACAACGCGGCAAAGCCGCTGCAGTTCGTCCCGAATCCCTTGCTGCAGAGCCGCGCCAAGCTCAAGGTCCCGCCCCGCGACCGTTCCGTGATTCGGCTGCCTTCGTACGAACAGGTGCGCGCCGATCCGGTTCTCTACGCCCACGCCAACCGCGTGCTGCATCTCGAAACCAATCCTGGCAACGCCCGCGCACTGGTGCAGGCGCACGGCGAAGGCACGACCGCGCGCGACGTCTGGATCAACCCGCCGCCGATACCGCTGACCACCGCAGAGATGGACCTGGTGTTCGACTTGCCGTATGCGCGCAGCCCGCATCCGCGCTATGCCGACGACACCGGCAGCCATGACGGCGCCACCAAGATCCCGGCCTGGGAAATGATCCGTTTCAGCGTGAACATCATGCGCGGCTGCTTCGGCGGCTGCACCTTCTGCTCGATCACCGAGCACGAGGGCCGCATCATCCAGAGCCGCTCCGAAGACTCGATCATCAAGGAGGTCGAGGCCATCCGCGACGGTGTGAAGGGCTTCACCGGCACCATCTCCGACCTGGGCGGGCCGACGGCCAACATGTACCGCATCGGCTGCAAGAGCCCCGAGATCGAGTCCGCCTGCCGCAAGCCGAGCTGCGTGTATCCGGGCATCTGCCCGAACCTCAACACCAGCCACGATCCGCTGATCAAGATCTACCGCCGCGCGCGCGCGCTCAAGGGCATCAAGAAGATCCTGATCGGCTCCGGCCTGCGCTACGACCTCGCCGTGCAGTCGCCCGAGTACGTGAAGGAGCTGGTGCAGCACCATGTGGGCGGCTACCTCAAGATCGCGCCCGAGCACACCGAGCAGGGCCCGCTCACCAAGATGATGAAGCCGGGCATCGGCAGCTACGACAAGTTCAAGCAGCTGTTTGAGAAATTCAGCGCCGAGGTCGGAAAAAAGCAGTACCTGATCCCGTACTTCATCGCCGCGCATCCGGGCACCAGCGACCTGGACATGATGAATCTCGCAATCTGGCTCAAGAAGAACGGCTTTCGCGCCGACCAGGTGCAGACCTTCTATCCGTCGCCCATGGCCACCGCGACGACGATGTACCACACCAACCGCAATCCGCTGCGCAAGATCACGCGCGAGAGCGAAACGGTGGACATCGTTCGCGGCGACAAGCGCCGCCGCCTGCACAAGGCCTTCCTGCGCTACCACGATGCCAACAACTGGCCGGTGCTGCGCGAGGCGCTGAAGTCGATGGGCCGCGCCGACCTTATCGGCAACGGCAAGCACCACCTGATCCCCAGCTTCCAGCCGCTTGTCGACGGCACTTACCAGAGCGCGCGGCGCAAGAACTCGACCGCGGTTGCTCTCAAGCCGGTGAAGCCGCTCGAAGGCCGCCTTCTTACGCAGCACACCGGGCTGCCACCGCGCGACAACGGCGCAAGGCGCTCGAAGCCTGCACCCGGGAAGCTGGTGCGCAAGGGCCGCTAAGGTCGCACATCGGCCGCGCAGATGTCCTCTTTGCGCGCTGCCGGATTCCTGGCGCTGGCGTTGGCGGTGCCGATGCCGCAGGCGCATGGGGGGCGCAGCAAGCCGGCTCGGCAGACGCACTGCGCGAAGTGCATCGCAACCTCTCGGCCAAGGTTGCACGCAGCGCGCTGCAGCGGCCGGTGCATATCGAATCGAAGGAGACGGCAGCCGGGCTGCAGGGCAACGTGCATGCGGTGGTCGACCACCCGCTCGCCGAAGTGCGCGCTGTGCTTGCGAATGCATCGCAGTGGTGCGAGATGCTGCTCCTGCACATCAACAATCGCCGATGCCGCAGCGGCCGCGAGCCCGAAGGCGATCTGCTCACCCTCAGCGTGGTGCGCCGCTACGACAAGTCGGTCGAAGAAGCCTTCGAGCTCCCGTTCATCCTTCGCACGACCGGCGATGCGCAGGACTACCTGGCGGTCGACCTGTCCGCCGTGACCGGGCCGCTCGGCACCAGTCAGTACCGCGTGATGCTCGAAGCCGTGCCGCTCGACGAGCGCCGCACCTTCCTGCATTTCGGCTATGCCTACGACCACAACACGATGGCGCGGCTGGCCACCATGGCTTACCTCGCGACCTTCGGCAGCCACAAGGTGGGCTTCACGGTGGTGGGCAAGCGTCCGGACGGCGGGCCCGAGTACATCCGCGGACTGCGCGGCCTGATGGAGCGAAATGCGATGCGCTATTTCTTGACGCTCGACGCCTATCTCGCCGGCATTGGCCTGCCTGCGAACGAGCAATTCGACGCCCGCCTGCACCGCTGGTTCGAAGGGGTCGAGCGGTACCCGCCGCAGCTGCACGAGGTCGATCTGGCACCCCGCCTCGCGCTGAAGCGCGCCGACCGCCAGCGCGGTGCCGGTACGGCGCGCTGACGCCTTCAGTCCGCCAGCGTCAGCAGCGGCACGTCCTGCTCCTGCGCCATGGCTTGCAGCTCGGCACGGGTTCGTGCGGCCAGCCATGCCGCGATGGCCGCATGCGTTGCCGGAGCGAGCATGTCGCGCGCTGCAACGCCCGCGGCCTCGCACAACCGCGCGGCGAAATGCGGCTCCAGCGCGGCGACGGCGACGCGGCCGTCGGCGCAGGGGTAGACGCGGTAGCCCGCGTGGGCGCCGCCGACGGCGCCGGTGGGTTGGGTGAGGCCCCAGGTGCGCGGCAGCGCGAGCCAGTCAGCCGAGGCGCTGAGGGCAACTTCGAAGCAGACGCCTCGCGCACCGCTCGTGCCGCGGGCGATCAGCGCCGCCTTGAGCACCGCTTCGCTCGCCAGGAGCGCGCCGCCCATGTCGGCATACAGGGTGGGCGGCAACGTGGTGCCGGTGACCAGCCCCGCTTCAGCAAGGTAGGTGAGATCGTGGCCCGGCTCCTCGCCACGCGCGCCGGGAGCGCCGACGATCGCGACCTGCGACAGCGCCGGATGGCGGGCATGCAGCGCATCCCAGCGCAGGCCGAGCTTGTCGAGCGCCGACGGGCGAAACGATGTCAGCAGCACGTCGGTCTCGCCGAGCGCACGATGCAGCTGCGCCTGACCGGCATCGGTTTTGAGGTCGACGGTTTCCACCTGCACGCACTCGTGCATCGCCGCATAGGCCAGCGGGTTGTAGCGGGCCATCGGGTCGCCCGCAGGCGGCTCGAACTTGGTGCAGCGCGCACCCATCGCTCGGCAGCGCATCAGCGCGGCGGGGCCGGGCATGTTGAGCGCCAGGCTCAGCACGCGCAAGCCGGCGAGCGGCGCGACGCAGGGGTCGGAAGCAGGATCGGAAGCAGGCGAATTCGGCATCTGAGTTGTCCTCGGCGGTGTCACATTTGCAGCTTACCGACTCCGGGCAGCGGCCCTACGATGCAGCTTGCACATCCCGTGCATGCAGCAAGAAGGAGACCCCATGTTCCAGACCGATCTGATGGCCGGGCAGCGCATCCTCGTGACCGGCGGCGGCACCGGCCTCGGGCGCGCGATGTCCGAGCGCTTCCTGAGCCTGGGCGCCGACGTCGCCATCTGCGGGCGACGCCAGGCGGTTTGCGACGAGACGGCGGCCGAGTGGCGCACGCAGTTTCCCGGGCGCCGCGTCGAAGCCTTCGGCGTCGACATCCGCAACGCGCAGAGCGTGGACGAGATGATCGAAAGCCTCTGGCAGTCCGGCGGGCTCACCGGCCTCGTCAACAACGCTGCCGGCAACTTCGTCGCGCCGACCGAAAGCCTCTCGCCGCGCGCCTTCGACGCGGTGGCCAACATCGTTTTTCACGGCAGCTTCTACGTGACGCAGGCGGTCGGCAAGCGCTGGATCGCGGGCGCGAAATCGGGCGAGTGGAAGCAGGGCGATCCATACCGCAGCGTCATGAGCATCATCGTGACCTGGGTCGACAACGGCAGCCCCTACGTCGTGCCATCGGCGATGAGCAAGGCGGGCGTCGAGGTGATGACCAAATCGCTCGCGGGCGAATGGGCGCGCTACGGCATCCGGATCAACGCGGTCGGACCCGGCGAGATCCCGACTGAAGGCATGAGCAAGCGGCTGAACCCCGGCGAGGAGCCCGGCGCGCGCAGCAAGGCCCACAACCCGATGGCCCGCACTGGCCGCATGAGCGAGCTGCAGAACCTCGCTTCGTTCCTGATGGCGCCCGCGCAATGCGACTGGCTTACCGGCCAGAGCATCATGATGGACGGCGGCAATGCGCTCGCGACCGGCGGCAACTTCTACGAGCTGCGGCAATGGAGCGATGCCGACTGGACCGACGCGCGCGAGCGCATCGAGGCGCAGAACCAGAAGGATCGCGCGCAGCGCTAGTGTTCCCTCAGCTCCCGACGATGCCGCCGTCGCGGCGCCGCACCACCACCGTGGCGGAGCGCGGCCGGGCGCTGCCGGGTTGGTCGCCGTCGGGCCATGCGCTGACCGGCGTGGTGGCACCTTTGAGCCGCTTCTCGCCCGGATGCTGGATGTTGACGAACAGGCTGCGGCGGTCGGGCGTGACCACGCAGCCGGTGACCTCGCAGCCGCGCGGGCCGACCAGGAAGCGCTTGATGCGCCCGCTGGCCGGGTCGGCGCACAGCATCTGGTTGTTGCCGAACGCGGCGATGTCGCCCGTGCCGACGAACTGCGGGCTCATGTCGGTCTGGATCCAGAGCAGCCCGCCGCTGTCGAAGTGCAGCGCATCGGGCGAGCCGAAGGCATCGGCATCGGGGCGCGGGTAGCGCGCGCCGGTCGTCGACAGCGCCGCATCGCCGGCCAGCACGAAGTGGCTCCATGAAAATCCGTGGCTGGCTGCATCGCCATCGTCTTCGCGCCAGCGCAGGATGCCGCCGAAGAGGTTGCCGGCGCGCGGGTTGACCGCATCGGTCGGCGGCATGCCGTGCGCCCCGCGCTGCCGGTTGCCGGTGAGGCAGACGTACACCTCGCCGGTGGCCGGATGCACGGCGATCCACTCCGGCCGGTCGAGCGGCGTCGCGCCGACGATGTCGGCCGCGCGCCGCGCGTGGATCAGAACCTCGGCCGCATCTGCGAATCCGCTGGCTGCGTCGATGCCGTTGCGGCCGTGCGCGAGCGCGATCCAGCTGCCGCGACCGTCAGCGTTGTAGCGCGCCGCGTACAGCGTGCCGCTGTCGAGCAGATCGCGGTTGGCAGCGCGCGCGGCGGCGTCGTGTCCGGGTGCGGCCTTGTCGCGGCTCACGAACTTGTACATGTATTCGAAGTTGCCGTCGTCGCCCAAGTAGACGACGGCGCGGCCGTCGCGGGTGAGGGTGCAGGTGGCGCTCTCCTGCCGCTTGCGGCCGAGGGCGGTGCGCTTGACGGGCGTGGACGTGGGGTCGAAGGGATCGATCTCGACCACCCAGCCGAAGCGGTGGGCCTCGTTCGGATGGCGCGAGAGGTCGAAGCGCTCGTCGAAGCGCCAGTGGTCGATCCACTGCCCGCCGGAGACGGTGCCGTAGCGGCGCTGCGCTTCGGTTGCCGCTGGCGCCGCTTCTTTTGGGCCGCCGAAGTAGGCCTGGAAGTTTTCTTCGCAGCTCAGGTAGGTGCCCCAGGGCGTGGCACCCATGCCGCAGTTGGCGAAGGTGCCGAGCACGCGGTTGCCGGCCGGATCGGCGGCGGTGCGCATCGGCAGCGCACCGGCAGCGGGGCCGGCGACGCGGATCGGCGTCGCGCCATGGATGCGGCGCGCGTAACGCGACGGCCGTACCTGGCGCCAGCCGGCGCGCGTGAGCTCGACCTCGATCACCGACACGCCCATCGCGTGCAGCGATTTGCGCGACTTCTCGGCGGTCCACGGCGATGCGCCGTCCGCATGCAGCAACTGTTCGTCGGTGTACTCGTGGTTCAGCGCCAGGAGGCCGCGGTCAGCGCGGCCGTCGAGCGCGAAGAAATGCATGCCGTCGTGATGCATGCCGGCCTGAGCCACTTGCTCGGCCGCGCTGTTGGAGCCGTCGGCCGCGAACGCCGGCATCGACGCGGCGATGCCGGTGGGCGTGCCCCATGGGTACAGCACCTGCGCCTCGTATTCGGGCGGCACCGTGATGGCGTCGCGCAGCGTTGCCGGCACGGCGGTGAAGCCCAGGCTCGCTGAAATCGGCGATGCGTGGCCGGGCCCGAGCAAAGCGACGAGGCCGGCAGCGCCGGACTGGAGAAACTGACGACGGGCAAGCGGCATGGCGTGTGTTGGCTGGGCGACAACGCCATCATCGCCCAGGGCAGATACTCGAACGAACCGAAGGAGACAGACCCTTGAACGAACGAATCGAATCGATCCGCCACGCTGACGGCGTGGTCGAACTGCATCTCGCGCGTGCCGACAAGATGAACGCGCTCGATCCCGCGATGTTCGACGCGCTGCTGGATGCCGGCGCCCGCTTGGCCAGCGACGCAAGCGTGCGGGCGGTGGTGCTGGCCGGCCGCGGCAAGGCGTTTTGCGCCGGACTCGACATGCAGTCGTTCGAGCGCATGGGGCAGGGCGGGCCAGGCGAAATCCTCGGTGCCGGTGCGGCGGCCGACATCCTGTCGCGCACGCACGGCATCGCCAATGCGGCGCAGCAGATCGCCTTGGTATGGCGCGAGGTTCCGGTGCCGGTGATCGCCGCCGTGCACGGCGTTGCCTTCGGCGGCGGGCTGCAGGTGGCGCTGGGCGCCGACATCCGGCTCATTGCGCCGGACACCAGGTTGTCCGTCATGGAAATCAAGTGGGGGCTGGTGCCCGACATGGGTGGCATGGTGCTGATGCGCGAACTGGCACGAACGGACGTGGTGCGCGAACTGACCTTCACCGGCCGCATCTTCTCCGGCGAAGAAGCGGTTGCGCTCGGCTTCGCCACCCGGGTTTGCGCCGACCCGCTGGCAGACGCGCTGCAGATGGCACACGACATCGCACAGAAAAGCCCCGACGCGATCCGCGCTGCCAAGCGGCTCCTGAACGCGGCCATGGGGCACGGCGCGGCTGATCTGCTGCTTGCCGAGTCGGTCGAACAGAAAGCGCTGATCGGCAGTGCGAACCAGACCGAAGCCGTGCGCGCCAATGTCGAGCGACGCGTGCCGCTCTTCGGGCCGGTGACGGTGCGCTGAAATTGTCAGCTTGGCGGGGGCGCCACACGGCATACTCTCGCCGTGCCTATTTCCATGCTCCATCGTTTGGCAGAACAAGATCTGCCCATTGCCGTCAGCAACGGTGCCGACGTCGACACCCTGCGCATCCTCAGCATGGCGGGCCACATCAAGGCCACCATTCCGAAGCCGATTCGAACGCTGGACGGATATGGGCAGCCGCCCGCGATGGTGACCGCCATCACGCCGGTGGGGCGCAGCATGATGCTGCGCTTCCCGAAGCAACGGTAGACGCCGGCGCTTCTATCCGGCAGTGCGGCAGAAGTCGAAGAACGCTTCGAGTTCGGTCGACTTGTCGAACATCCCGTCGGCGCCAAGCGCCTTGCAGCGTTGGCGCATCTCGTTGGTGGCGTAGTTGGTGAGGACGACCACGCGCTGGTGCGCTGCCCTGCCTTGGCACGCGCGCAGCACGGTCAGGCCGGAACCTTCTTTCAGGAACAGATCCACGATGAGCAGTTGCCACGCAGCGGCGTGGTCGGCGAGGTCCTCGATGGCCTGTCCCGCCGTTTCGGCGAAGGCGATCACTCGCACCCCGACCAGTTCCTCCAGGGCGCCGGCCAAGTTGTCCCGAATGGTCGGGCTGTCCTCGACGACGATGGCTAGGAGGGACATGAACAGGCGCGGTGAGGGGCAAGATTTGCGGACCAGGCGAAGCTCTGCGCCTCACCGGTCGGTCATGCCTTATACCAAACGGTTCTCCGGCAGCCCTGTCAAGAACAGCTCAGTATATTTTGTGAACTCATTGGTAATTAATTGATCGTCATGGTAGAAACGCAGCCGTGGTGGTTTTTTAAGTGCACCACGGACCCATTCCATTCAATTCGTACCCAGGAGTCAAAGATGAAAAAACTCATGATTGCAGTCGGCGTATCGGTCCTGCTCAGCGCTTGCGCGGGCGGCATGGGCGCAGGCGGCATGGCCAGCAGCGGCATGTCGAACCCGATGGTCGGCGGCGCGCCGATGTACGCGAACAAGGACATCGTGGACAACGCCGTCAACTCCAAGGACCACACGACGTTGGTTGCTGCAGTGAAGGCGGCAGGCCTTGTTGCCACGCTCAAGAGCCCCGGCCCGTTCACCGTGTTCGCCCCGACCAACACCGCTTTCGCGGCACTGCCCGCAGGCACCGTTGACACGCTGCTCAAGCCCGAGAACAAGGCCACGCTCACCAAGGTGCTGACCTACCACGTCGTGCCGGGCAAGCTTGACGCCAAGGCACTCACGGGACTGATCGCTGCCGGCGGCGGCAAGGCCATGCTCAAAACCGCCAGCGGCGGAACGCTGACCGCGACCATGAGCGGCGGCAGCGTCAAGGTGGCCGATGCCACCGGCGCCGCAGCGACGGTGACGACCGCCAATGTGTACCAATCGAACGGTGTGATCCACGTCGTCGACAAGGTGCTGCTGCCGGGCTGAAGGGGCAATCGGGAGGTGGGAAAAAACCTACACCCTTGAAAACCAAAGCCTTACAGTAAGTGCATCCGGTTCGCGTACGTTGCGTTCAGACGCACTAAAGCGCATCCGGCCCCGGTTGCAGGGTGCGAGACGGCGTCGACATCGCCTTCTCACATCCTGGAGCCAACAATGACATTAAAAATCCGCGGCATCGCCGCATGCGTGCTCACCCTGGTGGCAAGCGCCGCCCTGGCATCGAGCCACCGGGAGGCGCCTTTCATCGCCGGCCAGCCGAAGGTCGACGCGACCGACCTGTATATGTTCCGAAGCTACGAGCCCGGGCGCGAGAATTTCGTGACGGTGCTGGCCAACTATCAGCCGTTCCAGGACCCGCAGGGCGGACCCAACTTCTACATGTTCGATGCGAACGCGCAGTACGAAATCCACTTCGACAACAACGGCGACGGCGTCGAAGACCTGACGTTCCAGTTCCGATTCAAGAACACATCCAAGGCCACGACACTGAACGTCGGCGGCAAGGCCGTGAAGATTCCGCTCATCAACAGCGGTCCGATCGACGGCGTGAATCCTGCCAGCCTCAATGTGAGAGAAACCTTCACCGTGGACGTGGTGCGCGGCACGCGCCGGGGCGGCAACCGCGCGGCGGTCACCAACGCGGCCAACGGCCAGGCGCAGTTCGACAAGCCGGTGGACAACATCGGCGACAAGGTGTTCGGCAGCCCGACCGGTTATGCGGCCTATGCGGCACAGCATGTCTACAACGTCACCATTCCGGGCTGCACCACGCCTGCTCGCGTGTTCGTGGGGCAGCGCAAGGAGCCGTTCTATATCGCCGTCGGAAAGATATTCGACCTGATCAATCTGAACCCGCTTGGCGCGGAGACCGCTGGCAACAACAACGACCTCGAGGGCAAGAACGTCAGCACGCTGGCGATGGAGCTTCCGGTCGCCTGCCTGACCGCCAACAACGACCCCGTGATCGGCGCCTTCACCACCGCCAGCGTGCGGCAGGGACGCCTGATCAACGGCTCGCCGGGCACAGGCCTCAACAAGGCGTCGCTCGAGGGCGGACCCTGGGCGCAGGTTTCGCGGCTCGGCATGCCATTGGTCAATGAAGTGATCATCGGCACCGACGACAAGGACCGCTTCAACGCTTCCAGGCCGAAGGACGACGTCGCCAAGTTCGCCGACTACGTGACCAATCCGGTCTTGCCGGCGTTGATCGAGACGCTCTTTCCCAGTGCCAAGGCACCGACAAACTTCCCGCGCACCGATCTGCTGGCGGTCTTCCTGCAAGGCATCGTCGGCGTGAACAGGCCCGCCAACGTAGTGCCGGCGGAGATGCTGCGGCTGAATACATCGATCGGCGTGACAGCCGCTGCCGCGCAGAATCCGCTGGGCGTTGCCGCCGGCGACAACGCGGGCTTTCCGAACGGCAGGCGTCCGGCCGACGACGTGGTCGACCTGTCGCTGCGAGTGAGCATGGGAGCACTGTGCGTGTTGACCGGCGCGAACGACACGCTGCAGGTAGGGTGCAAGCCGGCCGACGCGCCCGCAGGCGGATTGGCACTGACCGACGGCGTCAGAAAGACCGCTGCCAACTACGGGACCAAGTTCCCGTACCTCACGACCCCGATCCCGGGCAACTTCAATCCGGCACCGGCTGCCGGCACGACCTACCCCTGATTGGAATTGCCATGACGACAACGAGAAACCTACAGCTCGCATTCGCCTTGGCCGGCCTCCTTGCCGTGGCGGGATGCGGCGGCGGGGGAGGCGGCGGTGGAGGCTTTCCGGGCGGCGGCGGGGGAACGGGTGGTGGCGGGAACACCATCCCCGACTCCGCCCTGCAAAGCTCCGATGCCTTCATCACCTATCTGAAGCAGTTGGTAGCCACGGCGGTGGACAACAGCGAGCCGATCGATCTCGGCAACGCGCAGGCGCCGGTCAGTGACACGGCGGAGGCGGCGAACCTGTAGCCAGGATGCCGCGACATGCCGTCTTGACCTAAAGTCAAGGCATGTCCGGCGTCCACGGTTCTGTCGAACAAGCCGATGCGTCGCTGCGGCGATACGTCGGCGAGTACGCGGTGCATGCGCATGCGCATGCACAGGTGCTGGTGGGGCTCGATGGACGTCTGAAGCTTGAACTAGATGGGCGTTGCGCATACATCGACGCGTCGAGCGCGCTCGTGGTGCCGGCCGGCGTGACGCATGGCTACCTCGCGAATTTGCCGGCGCGTGTGCTGGTCATCGACTGTCCGGCGTGCGGTAGCCTCGATCGCGTGCGGCGCTTCGTGCCACCGCCGCACTGGAAAGACCCGCACCGCGCGTTTGCTGTGGGCGGGCATCCTGCAGGCCATGGTCACGCGGCAGGTGCCCGGTGCCGTCTGGTGGCTGGGTACCGGCGTGCCCGTTACCGGCGGCGTGCTGATGGCGTTGTCGGGCGGCGGCGCCATGGGTGCGAGCGCGGCCGGCATCGTGCTGTGCCTGATTTCTGGCTTGTCTTACGCGGCCTACACCCTCGTCCTCAAGGAGATGGTGAAAGCCGCATCGGCCGCCACCGTGACGTTGCGCGCTTTCGCCGTCGCCGCGGCGCTGGCAGTGCCTGTAGCCTGCATCGAAGGCGGGGTGCCCATGCTCGCCGCGCCGGACCTGGGGGTCGTCGGCTATGTCGGCGTGGTGACGGCCGGCGTGGCGTACCTGCTCTTCAGCCATGCGCTGCGGCACATCTCGGCGGCCACCGGCGTGACGCTGGCCCTCGGCGAGCCGGTGATGGCGTTCATGCTGGCGATCGTCGTGGTCGGCGAGCGGCCGGCGCCGATCGCCTTCGGTGGGCTGCTGCTGGTGATCGCAGGCGTGCTCGTCGTGGTGCGGGCGGAATTGCGCGGCGCCCACCCGCCCCGGGTCGCAGTGCCTGCATCCCAGGCGCAACACGAGCACTGAGGCCGGCCGTGCAGCTACGTGCTCGCCCGGGCGCTGAAGCGAAGCACCAGCCAGCCCTGCAGGCCGCACACCCCCGAGCCGAGCAGTACGCCCAGCTTCGTCGCCTC
Source organism: Variovorax sp. (assembly GCA_037720315.1). Classification (GTDB taxonomy): domain Bacteria; phylum Pseudomonadota; class Gammaproteobacteria; order Burkholderiales; family Burkholderiaceae_C; genus Variovorax. The sequence continues at coordinate 36,124 of JBBJMS010000006.1, forward strand.
CTGGAGTTCCGGTGTCGGGAATGCGAGCAGGCCTATGAACAGGCTCATGGTGAAACCGATGCCGCACAGGAGCGATACGCCATACATCTGCAGCCAACTGGCGTCCTTGGGCAGCCGGCCCATGCCGGTCATGAGCACGATGCCGACGGCCGTCATGATGCCAAGCTGCTTGCCGAAGAATAGACCGGACGCGACACCGAGCGTCACCGGCTGCATCAGCGTCTTCGTCGTCATGCCCGCAAATGAGACGCCCGCATTGGCGAAACCGAAGATGGGGATGACGAGGAACGAACTCCAGGGTGCGATGCCGTGTTCGAGCCGGTGAAGGGGCGAGGTCGCCTCCACCACGCGCGCACTCATCTCCTGCTCAAGCGCGACCGCCATGGCACGCTGCTCTTCCGCCTTCGGCTGGGCATCCGCTTGTCGGCATTGGCCTGGTCGATCTGCAACTTGGCTCCGATGTTTTCTCCCACGTCGACATCCGCGATGTCGATCGAGAGGATCTCGTAGGCCGTTCCCGCGTTGGTTTCCTCTGTACCAGCCGAAATTGGATGGCCTGCCCGGAGGGGATCGAACCCCCGACAACCTGCTTAGAAGGCAGGTGCTCTATCCAACTGAGCTACGGGCAGTGCGGAGAGGGAGCGATTCTACGAGGGCGAGCTTCCCAAAACGTCGGCATCGGCCGACAGGTGCTGGCGGGTTTGCCCGAGCTCGATCGAGCGATCGTGGCGCGACCGTGGCATCTCAATTGGAGTTCCACCTATGACATCACCACAAACGCCATCCCCCGCAACGCAGGATCGTCCCGGCGCCAAGGACGAGCCCGAGATCGCCTTCGAGGAATCGATCCCCTCGGACGGCAAGGACCCGGTCGGAGAGAAGATGATCGACGACCTGGGCCGGGACAAACTCAACAAGCCGAACGAGCCGAAGAACGAGCCGCCGGCACCGTCTGGCGAGCCGATGCCGGAACAGTTGCCGGTGAGCTGACCCCCCAGAAACGAAAATGCCCGCAGCGACTTGAGTCATTGCGGGCATTGCGTTTTTTTGATGGTCGGGGCGAAAGGATTCGAACCTTCGACCCTCTGGTCCCAAACCAGATGCGCTACCAGGCTGCGCTACACCCCGACAAGCCCGCGATTCTAGCCTGCCCGCGCATGCCTTTATCAGCGCTTCGCATATTGCGTCTTCCCGAACAGGATCTCGCGCTCCTTGTCGCCGGTGATCGGGGCGCGCAGGTCGGCCAGCACCTTCACGCCGCGCTGCACCGCCGGTCGTGCATCGATGGAGTCGAACCACTTCTTGAGATGGGGAAAATCGGCAAGCACGATGCCCTGCTTTTCCCAGCTGCGCAGCCAGGGGAAGATGGCGATGTCGGCGATCGAGTAGCTCTTGCCAGCGATGAACTTATTGTCTTCGAGTTGCCTATCGATCACGCCGTAGAGGCGCCGCGCCTCGTTGGTATAGCGGTCGACCGCATAGGCGATTTTTTCGGGCGCGTACATGCGGAAATGATGGGCCTGCCCGAGCATCGGGCCGACGCCGCCCATCTGGAACATGAGCCACTGCAGTACGTCGTAGCGAGCGCGGTCGCCGGCGGGTATGAACTTACCGGTCTTTCCGGCGAGGTAGACCAGGATCGCGCCCGACTCGAACATCGAGATCGGCTTGCCGTCCGGTCCTTCGGGGTCGGTGATGGCCGGGATCTTGTTGTTGGGGCTGATCTTCAGGAAGCCGGCTTCGAACTGGTCTCCGTTGCCGATGTTGACCGGGTGCGGCGTATACGGAAGGCCGCACTCCTCCAGCATGATGTGGATCTTGTGGCCGTTGGGCGTGGGCCAGGAATATACGTCGATGGGTGCTTGCGGCATGTGCTGTTTCCGTGTGTGAGAGGGAGCCGGCCAGCATAGCCCGGCCGCTCGTTCTTCGCAGGCGAAGCCTCAGGCGACGGCTGCGCTCGTTGCCAGGTGCTTGTGGATGAGCGCTACCACGGCCGCGCCTTCGCCGATGGCGCCGCCCACCCGCTTGACGGAACCCGAGCGCACGTCGCCCACCGCGAACACGCCGGGCACGCTGCATTCGAGCGCCGCCGCGGGCTGTGCGGGAAAGCCGCCGCGCGCTGCTTCGCCCGTCAGCACGAAGCCGTGCTTGTCGAGCGTCACGCCGCAGTTGCCGAGCCAGCCGGTTTCGGGTGCGGCGCCGATGAACAGGAAGATGTTGCGTGCGGCGCAAAGCTCTTCGGCGCCGGTGCGGCGGTCGCGCCAGGTGGCGCCGGTCAGGCCCGAAGCCGGCTCGCCGTGCAGGTGGACAAGTTCGGTGTACGGATGCAGTTCGATGTTGGGGGCCGCCTGGATGCGGTCGATGAGGTAGCGCGACATGGTCGCGGCGAGCGAGGGACCGCGCACCAGCAGGTTGACCTTGGCGGCGTGCTGCGACAAGAACAGGGCCGCCTGTCCGGCCGAGTTGCCACCACCGACCAACGCCACTTCCTGTTGGGCGCACAGCTTGGCTTCCAGCGCCGAAGCCCAGTACCAGATGCCCCGGCCTTCGAACTCGGCCAGGCGCGGCACGTCGGGGCGGCGATAGCGCGCGCCGCTGGCGATCACCAACGTCTTCGAGCGCAAACTTCGGCCGTCGGTGAGCGTGACGGAAAGCTCGCCGGCGGTGTCGGCAGCGCTGCAATCCATCGATGCGACCTCCGCCGGGATCATCATCTCGGCGCCGAATTTCTGTGCCTGCACGAACGCGCGGCCAGCCAATGCCCCGCCCGAAATGCCGGTTGGAAAGCCCAGGTAGTTCTCGATGCGTGCGCTAGCGCCGGCCTGGCCGCCGAAGGAGCAGCAGTCGACCACGATCACGCGCAGCCCTTCCGATGCGGCATAGACCGCGGTTGCGAGCCCGGCCGGGCCGGCGCCGACCACCACCACGTCGAACAACTCGTCGTGCGCGGCACTGTCGACCATGCCGAGGCAGCGCGCCAATGCGTTGTCGCTGGGGTTGATCATCACGGCGCCGTCGGGGCACACCACCAGCAGTTCCGCGTCGCCGTACTGTTCGAGCAGCGCCGCGGCATCTGCGTCCCCGGTGGCATCGACGACGTGATAGGGATGGCCGTTGCGGCCGAGAAAGCTCGCAAGCCGCAGCAGTTCGGGCGACCCCGGCGGACCCATGAGCACCGGGCCGCTCGCACCCGATTCGATCAATGCCACGCGCCGCAGGATCATGGCGCGGACCAGCCGCTCGCCCAGGTCGGCCTCCGCGATGATCAACGCACGCAGCTGGTCCGGCGCAACGAGCAGGGTCTCGACGTCGTCCTCGGCATCGCCGTCGACCAGTGCCGGCCGGCCGGAGAGTTGCGCGATCTCGGCAAGGAACTGGCCCGGCCCCTGGCGCTCGATCGGAACCACGCGGCCCAGCCCGTCGCGCTGGCTGATCGCCACCATGCCCTTCAGCACCACGAACATGCCCGGGCCCGGTTCGCCGGCCCTGAACAGCGCCTCGCCACGCCCGTAGTGCCGCAGGCTGCCGAAGCGCCGGATGCGATCGACGTCCACAGCACTGAGCGTGGGAAACATTTGGTGGCGCCGGGTCTCGACCTCGACCCTGACTTCGCTATTGCTGACCATGAGGTGCTCCAGTTCGCAAACGTCCATTGTTCGCACGATGCAGGCGCAGCATGCCCATGCACAGCGCGTCACGCAACTGCCATAGAAGGGACACGGTTGTTTCACCCACGGTCCACACACTCGCCGGCAGAAAGGTACCGCATGAAAGAACTGCCCACACCGACGTTCGCTTTTTCGCAGCTGGCACTGCGCGCTGCACGCCACGGTGCAGCCGCACCGCAGCGGCCGGTTGCCCCGATTGCCGTGCCGCGCATCGCGCCGGTGCCAGTTGCGGTGCCGAGTGAAGCGCCGCGCGGCATCGACGTGAGCTGGGCGCGCCACCAGGACGACGTGCGCGCGGCGCAGCGGCTGCGCCATGCGGTGTTCGCGGTGGAAATGGGCGCGCGCCTTGCCACGCCGCTGGCGGACCATGACATCGACCTGTTCGACGACTTCTGCGAGCACCTGCTGGTACGCGACGTGGCCAGCAGACAGGTCATCGGCACCTACCGGGTGCTGACCCCGGCTCAAGCCCGGCGCGTCGGCAGCACCTATAGCGACACGGAATTCGACCTCACCCGGCTGCGCGACCTGCGCGAACGCATGGTCGAACTCGGCCGCAGTTGCGTGCACATCGACCATCGCCAGGGCGGCGTGATCCTTGCGCTCTGGGGGGCGCTGGCAGCGTTCATGAGCCGCAACAAGCTCGACACCATGATCGGCTGCGCCAGCATTCCGATGCGCCACAACGGCGTGACCAGCGGAGACGCGGCTGCGAGCATCTGGCGCCAGCTCTCGGCCACGCATATGGCGCCGGTGCACTACCAGGTGCAGCCGCGGCTGCCGCTGCCGGTCGAGCGCCTCGACGGCAGCCTTGATATCGAGGCACCGGCGCTGATCAAGGGCTACCTGAGGCTCGGCGCCAAGGTGCTGGGCCCACCGGCCTGGGACCTGACTTCAACAGCGCCGACCTGCCGATGCTGATGCGTATCGGAGACCTGCCGGGGCGCTACCGCAAGCACTTTCTGGGCGCTTGACGCCGCGAGCGATGCCGCCGAACGGATGTCACGGAACTGTCACGATGGCGTTCGACACTGTCATATTTCCGCCTACGTCGACCGCCGTGCCCCTTGAGCCAGAATTCGATGCCATGCCGCCAGCCCCTGCCGAAAGTGCGCCGGCCGCAGCACAGCCGCAACTGGCCTTGCTCGACCGCGACCACAGCATTCTTGCCTTCAACGAGCGGGTGCTCGACTGGGCCTATCGGCGCGAGGTGCCGCTGATCGAACGGCTGCGCTACCTGTGCATCGTGTCGGCCAACCTCGACGAGTTCTTCGAAGTGCGGACCGCACCGCATCTGATCGCCAACGACACCGGCGACCGCAAGGGCAACTACACGGTCGACTCTTTCGAGCGGCTCTCCGAGGCCGCGCACGCGCTGGTCGCCCGGCAATACGCGCTCTACAACGACGATTTGATACCGACCTTCGCCACGCAGGGCATCCACATCATCTCGCACGGCGAGCGCAACCCGGCGCAGCGCAAATGGGTGCACGAGTACTACGAGCGCGAGGTGCGCCCGCTGTTGATTCCGGTCGGGCTCGACCCGGCGCATCCGTTCCCGCAGGTTGCCAACAAGTCGCTCAATTTCATCGTGCGTTTGAGCGGCGAGGACGCGTTCGGGCGCGAGAACCCGATCGCGATCGTCAAGGTGCCGCGCGTGCTGCCACGCCTGATCCGCATGTCGCCCAAGGTGTCCGGCGGCAAGACGCTGTTCGTTGCGCTGTCGAGCATCGTGCGGGCGCATCTGTCGGGCATGTTCCCGGGCCGCGAGGTCGGCGAGTTCTCGCAGTTCCGCGTCACGCGCCATTCCGATCTCGCGGTGGACGAGGAAGACGTCAAGAACCTCCGCACGGCGCTGCGCCAGGGGCTCGCGCACCGCCACTACGGCCAGGCTGTTCGGCTGGAGGTGTCTGCGAGCTGCGCAGAGTCGCTGGCGAGCTTTCTGCTTGCGCAGTTCGCGCTGCCGGCGCAGGCGCTCTACCGCGTGCACGGACCGGTCAACCTGGCACGGCTGACGCAACTCATCGACCTCCTCGACGAGCCGCAGTTGCGCTTTCCGCCGTACCGTGCTTCCTATCCGGTCACGCTGTCGCCGGGCCAGTCGTTCTTCGACCGGCTGCAGCGCGGCGACGTGCTGATCCATCAGCCCTTCGAGAGCTTCGACGGCGTGCTCGCCTTCCTGCGCGAAGCGGTGCAGGACCCGCAGGTGCTCGCCATCAAGCAGACCATCTACCGCACCGGCACCGATTCGGCGCTGATGGACCTGCTGCGCGAGGCGGTGAGGCGCGGCAAGGAAGTGACGGTGGTGGTCGAGCTCAAGGCCCGCTTCGACGAGGAAGCCAACATCAACTGGGCCGAAATGCTCGAGTCGATCGGCGCGCAGGTCGTCTATGGCGTGGTCGGCCTGAAGACCCACGCCAAGATGCTGCTCGTCACCCGCCGCGAGGGCCGGCAGATGCGCCGCTACGGACACCTTTCGACCGGCAACTACAACCCGCGCACGGCGACGCTCTACACCGACATCAGCCACCTGACCGCCGATCCACTGCTCACGGCCGACATGGAAGCGGTGTTCGTGCACATGGCCAGCCAGAGCCGGTTGCCCAAGCTGCATCGGATGTGGCTGGCGCCGTTCGACCTGCACCGCAACCTGATCGCGCGCATCGATGCGCTCGGCACGGCTGCGCAACAGGGCGAGCCCACCCGGATCGTGGCCAAGATGAACGCGCTGACCGACGAGGCGCTGATCGCGGCGCTGGTCAATGCCGGGCGCAAGGGCGTGAAGATCGACCTGATCGTGCGCGGCGCCTGCACCCTGCCGGCGCAGGTCGAGGGCATCAGCGACAACATCCGCGTGCGCTCGGTGATCGGCCGCTTCCTCGAGCATTCGCGCGTCTTCTACTTCCGCCAGGGCGAGGACGAGTCGCTCTACCTGTCGAGCGCCGACTGGATGAACCGCAACATGATGCGCCGCATCGAACTCGCCTGGCCCGTGACCGACCCGGTGCTGCGCCAGCGCCTCATCGACGAGTGCCTGGTCGCCTACCTGCACGACGGGCGCGATGCATGGGACCTCGGCGCCGACGGCATCTATCGGCGGGTCGACGGCGACACGCACGCGGGCGAGGAGGGCGCCTCGCGCGTGGTCGAGGCGCACGGTGCGCAGACTGCCCTGATGGACCGCTACGCCTCGCGCGGCATGCGCCGTGCCGCAGCACGGGAATGACGAACGCCATGGACCTCATTTTCTGGCGCCATGCCGAGGCCGAAGACTGGGTCGAAGGTGCCGACGATCTGCAGCGGTCGCTGACGCCGCGCGGCGAAAAGCAGGCCAAGCGCATGGGTGCATGGCTCGACCGTCAGCTGCCGGAAGGCACGCGAATCATCTCCAGCCCGGCCCGCCGCTGCGAGCAGACCGTGCTGGCGCTCGGGCGCAAATACAAGCTGCGAGGCGAACTCGCGCCCGACACCACGGCCGAGGCGCTGCTCGGTGCGGCGGGTTGGCCGAACGGCAGGTCGGTGGTGTTGCTAGTCGGGCATCAACCGTCGCTGGGCAGCGCCATTTCGCTGCTGCTCGGCCTGCGGCAGGACGGCTGCCCGGTGCGCAAAGGCGCGGTGTGGTGGATTCGCACGCGCGAGCGCGACGGCGACGTGCAGACGGTGGTGGTCACCGTGCAGTCGCCCGAGCTTCTTTAGCAGACAGCCGGCGCCGATCGCCGGCGCCCCGGTCATTGGGCAAACCGAAGCTCATAATGCCTCGGGGACGGGTAGACGTTCAGTCGTCCGGCAAGACGCAACCTTGGCGGCGGTCTGCACGGTGTTCGCGCCAGACTGCCTTGAAAACGAGTTGCGCCTGTAACCTCCATCGACACGGAGCCTTCGGCTCCCGACAACCCGGCTGGCGAGCTGCATCGACCGCCGCCCCGCGTGCATCCCATCGTTGCACTCGGCTTTGCGGTTCGACTCCCGGCCCACTTGTGTACCTTGCTGATGCTGGCATCGTGCTTTGCCAGCACCGGTGCCCCAACCTGGGTGTGGGCCATGGCCGTCGTCTATGGATTGGTCTGGCCACATCTGGCGCGGTTTCTCGGTGAGCGTGGTGGGGTGTCCAGGGTGGCCGAGTTGCGCAACCTCATGGTCGATGCGGTGATGTCCGGCGCTTTCACGGCCCTCGTCGGCTTCAGTATCTGGCTTATGACGGTCCTGGTGACCGGCTTCAATTCGGCGTGCTTGAGCGTGGGCGGCGTGCGTTTTGCACTCAAGGCGTTTGGCCTGTTCGTGCTGAGCGCGGCAGTGACCGGGGCCGCCAATGGATTCACGTTCACGCCCGACGCCACGCTCGTGACATCGGTGATCTGTGCCACTAGCTTTCTCGGCTACACCGCCATCTTCAGCCTGCGCACCCACGTGGAGGCCAAGCGGATGATTCGCATGCAGCAGGAATTGCGAGCCACCAACCAGCAGATGGTCGAACAGCGGCGCAATGTCGAGCATGCGCTCGAGCTTGCCGAAGCGGCCAATCGGGCCAAAAGCGCGTTCCTCGCCAACATGAGCCATGAGTTGCGCACGCCGCTGAACGCGATCATTGGCTACTCGGAGCTGCTCGACGAGGACGCTCCGGCGCCGCATCAACGTGCGGATCTGCAAAAGACCGCGGCTCGGGCAAGCACCTGCTCGGGCTCATCAACGATGTGTTGGACCTGTCGAAGATCGAAGCCGGGAAGTCCGAGCTGCACATCGAGCGCTTCGCTTTGCGGGAGCTGGTGGACGAGGTGACGTCGACCATGCAACCGCTGATGAAAAAGAACGGCAACCGGTTTGTGCTGGACGGTGAGGACACTTTGCAGGACATGCTCGGAGATGCGACGCGCATTCGTCAAGTGCTCTTGAATGTGCTGTCCAATGCGGCCAAGTTCACGCACGAGGGCGAGGTGCGGATGGTCGTGCGCCGCAGCGTTCACGACGCGGCCGTCAATATCGTCTTCGAGATCTGCGACACCGGGATCGGCATGTCGCAGACACAGTTGGCCAAGCTGTTCCAGCCCTTCGTCCAGGCCGACTCGGCCACGACGCGCCGCTAACGGTGGCACTGGCCTTGGGCTGGCCATCAGCCGCAGGCTTTGCGAAATGATGGACGGGGACATCACGGTTCGCAGCTCCACGGACCGCGGAACCTGCTTCACCGTGACACTGCCGGCGCGCGCTGCGCAAGCGGTGCCCGAACGACGCACAGCAGAGTGATGTCGTCGCGGACTCGAACTGCCGACGTGCTGCGCCAAGCGCGCATGGATGCCTTCGAGAACACCGAGCGCGTCCTGCGGCGCGTCAGCGGCAATGAGGTGGAGCAGCGCCGCCTCGCCGAAGGCTCCCGACTCACCGATTGCATCGGTCACGCTATCGGTAAAGGCAACGAGGCTGTCGCCGGGCTCAAGGCTGATCGTCTCGATCGCGCAGCTGATCCCGGGTAACAGGCCGACGGCGTTGCTCGAGGATTGAAGCCGCAGCAGTGGGCCGCCACCGAAGCGTCGGATGACGGGGGCATCCTGCCCGGCGTTCAGATAGTCGAGCCGCCCTGTGCGCGGATCGAGGATGGCAAAGAACACCGTCGCAAACATGTTCTCGCGTCCATGGACCGTGGCGATGTAGTCGTTGGTGAAGGTCACAGTGCGCAACAGCGTTCCGGCCGACGGCTCCGAAGCCGAAGCGTGGCACGACATCGCCCTGAGCAGCGTGCGAAACAGCGCCATGTACAGCGCAGCGCCGACGTCTTTGTCGCAGACATCCGCGATCACCAGGGCGAGTGTGCCGCTCGGCAGCAAGAAAGCATCGTAGAAGTCGCCGGAGACTTTTCGCGCAGGCGTGCAACGTCCCGCCAGGTCCCAGCCCGCCAGTTCGGGCATGGTGTTGGGCAGGAAGCCCTTCTGGATCCGCTGGCCGATCTCCAATTCGCGCGAGAGGGCTTGGAGCAGCAATGCCTGCTGATCTTCCAGACGCTTCTTGGCAAGCGATGACTCTATGCGGGCGTGAAGGATCGCAGGGTCGAACGGCTTGGTGAGGTAGTCGTCCGCGCCGAGCTCCAGGCAACGGGTTGACGCTGTCCGTTTCGTCGATCGCAGACACCATAACCACCCGCGTGCGGGCCAGCTCCGGGTCGGCCGTGATACGCCTGAGGGTGTCGTAGCCATCCATCACGGGCATCGTGATGTCCAGCAGCACCAGGTCCCAGGAACTCGAGCGCAACTTTTCCAGCGCTGCCCGGCCGTCGGCAACAGCTTCGGCCTCATGGCCAAGCCGGCGTACCCGACGCAAGAGGAGCTCCCTGTTGATTTCGAGATCGTCGACGACCAGCAGGCGCATCGCTCGACCTCGGCTAGACGGGGACTGCTTCGGCCTGCCGTTGTTCGGCGGCCAGCAACTCGCGCAGATACGGCAGCTGCTGCAACGCGGCCTGCTCGCCTTCTTCCACGATGTAGGGCAGCTTGGCCGTATCGAAGAGCCGGATGCGCTGCTTGAATTCCGGCAGGATCACGATAACTTCAGAGTGATGCGCAATGCTGTGAAACGCCAGCTTGGCCTTCAGCAGGTTGTTTGCCATGATTGCGCCCAACTGGAATGCAAAGCGGCCAGCGCTGCGCACGTTGTCCTGGTAGGGGCTCTCGAAACCGACGCCCACGATCACGCCTGCCCCGTGCCGCATGGCAACGCTCAGTGGCAGCGGGTCGGCCAGATAGCCATCGACCAGCAGCCGGCCGTTGATCCTCACCGGAGCGAATGCCAGCGGCAATGCCAAGCTCGCGCGAATCGCGTCAACCAGGCTCCCCTTGGAGATCTCGACCAGTTCACCGGTCGAGAAATCCGTTGCGGTGATGTGCAGCGGAATCGTGCTGTCTTCGATGCGCTTGTCTCCGAAGACGCCGTGAAGTCGATCCATCAACGCGTCGTCGCGGCGAAGACCGAAACTGTCGACCTTGAAACGAAAGAGTCTCGGTGCCAGCAGCCTCAGGTAGTTGAGCCGGTTCGGCCGCGAGCTGATGTCCCGCGTCCAGGTGCGAACGGCGATGTCGGTCGCCGCTGCCGTGTCGTGGCCGAAGGCCGTTGCCGCTGCAAAGAGGGCGCCAGCACTGCATCCAACGACGCGGTCGATGCGGATGCCCGCTTCGGTCAACACCTTCACGACGCCAAGCGCAGCAGCGCACTTCACGCTGCCCGAACCGATCACCAGGGAAACTGCGGGGCCCGCTTTGTTCGGGCTCATGCAGCGTCCTTGAAGCTTTGCACTGCGCCTTCGACGTCGGCGAAGACTTTGAGGATGTTGGTGAAGCCGGTGATGGAAAGCACGCGCTCCACCTGGGGCTGTAGCGCCGCAATGCGCAGGTCACCGCCGCTGCGTCGGCAATCCTTGACGGTTGCCAGCAGCGATCGCAGGCCCGCGCTGCTGGCATAGGTCACCTCGCTGAAGTCCGCCACGAGATGGACGCGGCCCAGACCGATGGGCTCTGCAAACGCGGAAGTGAGCTGATCGGCATTGAGGCTGTCGATGCTGCCTCGGATCACCATCACGGTGACGGACTCACGGTCTTTGATCAAAATCTCCACGGCTTCTCCAGAATGGTTGTTTCATGTACCACCGGTGGCCGGCAGGAACTTGGCCAAGGTAAAGGTGTTGCCCCGGCATGGGCCTCGGGCGTGGTGCTGCACGTCGGAGAGGCGGCGAATCAGCATCACTCCCAATCCGCCGAGCTGCATGTCTTCCGCGGGCCCGCTGCGGTCCGGCTCGGGCAGGCTCAGGGGGTCGAAGGGGGCGCTTTCGTCCTCGATGACGATTTCGATCAGCGGTCGGCCATCGCGTACCTTGGCCTGCACCTTGAGGCTGAGCGGCCCGGCCTCGCCGGGACTGGCTGTCGACATGGTGTTGCTCGCAATAGCGGTCGAGCAGCTTCAAGAGGACGGCAAGGCATTGCGCGTTCGCGACGCAGGAAACAGCCTGGCCGTGTGCTCGGGAGTCATGCCGATGCCACTGTCCTCGATCTCGAAGACAACTTGGTCTCAACAGGCAACCCGGTGGCATCCACTGTCGCTTGGCGCCGGGCGCTGAATCCGAGTTTTCCCGAAGTCGTGAACTTCGCAGCGTTCGACAGGATGTTCGACAGGACCTGGCGCAGCCGGGTCGGGTCGGCGTATACCGCGTCGAGCCCGGGCTGGATCTCCATCGCCAACACGTTGCCGTTGGCCAGCACAAGCTTGCGGGTGGAGGCCGCTATCGCATCCATCAACTCGCGAACGGCAACATCTTCCCAGTGCAATTCGACCTTGCCGCTTTCGATGTTCGAGAGATCGAGCACATCGTTGATGAGCCGCAGCAGGTCGCGCGCCGAGCTCTTGATGCGCGCCAAGTCCGGCAGTGCAGTCTTCGGCACTGCCGTATCCAGGAGCTCTTCCTCGAGCAGTTCGGTGTAGCCGATGACGGCATGCAGCGGCGTGCGCAATTCGTGGCTCATGTTGGCCAGGAAGGCGCTCTTCGCGCGGTTGGCGACCTCTGCGTGGCGGCGCGCTTCGTCCAGGCGGACGGCCTGCGCTTCGATCTCGCGATTGCGATCCTGAAGTGCCAGCCTCACTTTCGCGGCCCGTCCGGCCTCGACGTGAACGGAGATGCCGAAGATCGTCAGGTACAGGGCCACTGCCGTGGCAGACAACAAGGTGGTGACAAGCGGCGAGTCCGGGCGGACTTCGAAGCCCATCGCCGCGCCGCCTGCGAGCGCGCCAGCGATCAGCGCAATCAAGCCCCGCAGCGCATGGCGGCTGCCACCCACGCTGAGGTTGGACGAGTTCATTGCCGCATACATGCCGACCATGATCCAGGGGTTGTAGCCCGCGATGCCACCGTAGCTGCCCATCAGGAACGAGTCGACCATCAGATTTCGCAGTTCCGCCTTCTTGCTGTTCGCGCAACGACTGGCTACCCAATACGCAACATGTGGCCATGCGACGATCGTGACCGCGAGTGCGACCCACATCGATGTGGCGGGGGCTCGGTCGAGCAGCACCGACAGCAACAGCAGGCCGCCGAAAAGATGCGCACCGATGCGCACGGGGTAGTCCAACCGCACGATCCTGTGCACGCTCGGTGCAGATACATGCACGGCCTCGACCGGTGGCCCAGGCGAGGCGCCGGACATCATCAGGTTCAACGCGTGAGGCTGCACGTCACAACAGGCGTTCCATCTTCGACAGCAGACGTTCCAGCTCTATGGGTTTGGTATCGAACTCGTCGCACCCGGCATCGAGCGCGCGCTCACGATCTCCCGACATGGCGTGAGCCGTCAAGGCAATCACCGGAATCGTTCGCAGGTCACTGTCGGCTTTGATTCGACGCGTGGCCTCCCAGCCGTCGATCGTCGGCAGGCTCATGTCCATCAAGATGAGATCGGGCCGCTCTCTTGCCGCACCGGCCACGGCCTCCGCGCCGTCGGCGGCAAGAACCACCTGGTAGCCGCGCCGGATAGTGCGTCGCGTTCATCTTCCCGACGCGCAAGCCATGCACGAATTCCTCCTGCGCCTCAGCAGGGCTTCGCGCAGCAGCCGCTTTCATGGCGCTGTGAACGATGTCTCCCCCTCGTTCCTGCGCAGACTCGTATCCGCCGATGGCGAGCGCCACGCCGCGTGGGTTGCCTGCGTCTGGGGACCGAATGGCGAAGAGATCGTGGGTGAGGCCGTCTGGTATGTCGTGGAACTCGAGGAGGGCACGGCAGAGTTTGCGATCAGCGTTCGGGACGACTGGCAGGGTCGCGGCGCCGCAGACCTCTTGATGCAAACGCTGGTGCGCGCGGCGGAGCAGGCCGAGCTGCCGCAGATCTATGGGGATGTTCAGCAGAGCAATGGGCGAATGCTCGCGTTCCTGCGCCGGCATGCCATGGACTCGCTGTATTGCGACCCGCCACCCGAGCCGGGCGTCATGCGCATCGGCTGCACTTTCAGTGCTCGAGAGACTTCGCCCAAGACCGTCTTGCGTGATCGCGAAGGCTGGCTCGCGCGTGTGATGAAGCCATGAACAAGTCGAACACGTTCTGGCCAGCTATTCAGCAGCCGCTCAGTTCGACCCGCCAGGCGGTCTTCTGCCAGGCCAGCACTTCTTCGCGCAGCAGGTGGGCCGACTGCGGGTAGACATCCGACCAGCCTGCGCGGCAGCCGATGCTGAACAACCGCTCGCCGGCCATCGCCGCGCGAAGCCCCTGCAGGTCGGGGTCGCGCCGGGCATGGCACAGGATCACCGCCAGCCGCAACGCGAGCAGCTGGGCGACGAATGTCTCGTCGTCCAGCGCCGCCTCGAGCTTGCGCAACTTGCCGCGCTGGCCCAGCACCAGCTGGCCGAGCCAGTGCATCTCGTTGACCGCAAAGCCGGGCGCGTCGATGTTGTCCAGGATGTAGGCACCGTGCTTGTGGTACTCGCTGTGCGAGATGTGCGTCCCGATCTCGTGCAGCTGCGCCGCCCAGCCGAGCTTGCGCAGCGCCCGCCCGGCCGGGCTTGCGGTACCCGCGCCGCGCGCGCGGGGTTCGAGCTGAAGGAAGAGCGCGGCAGCGGTCTCGCCGACACGCTTGGCCTGAGCGGCGTCGACGGCGAAGCGCACGGCAAAACGCGTCACCGTGCTGGCGCGCAAGTCGGCGACGCTTGTCGCGTTCGAGCAGTTCGTACAGCGCCATGGCGCAATGCGCCTTGTGCGATCTTCATCTCTTCGATCTGCAGCAGATCGAACACGGCACGGCACGCTCACGCCGCCGCCTATTACCGCCTTCGGTCTTCGCGCATGCCGTCGATGCGCAGCCGGCCGGCGCCGCCGGCCTTGAGCAACCGGTCCAGCAGCCAGTCGAGGCCTTCGCGGGTGATCAACCCAGGCTCTGCGCCGGCCGCGGCGAGCACGTCGCCGACCGCGCCGATGGTGCCGGAGGCGCCGTACACCACGTCCCACCGATCGGGCACATAGGTGCCGAGCGCGTCGTCGAGCACCGCCTTGGCGGCGATCTCGGCCGCGCGGAAGGCAGCGCTGGTGAACTGGCCTTCGGGGAAATGCTTCATCGACCAGGCGACGCTGCCGACCCGATACGACTCCATCACCTCGGCTTCGATCCCGCGCCCGATGATCATTTCGGTCGAGCGGCCGCCGATGTCCACCACCAGCCGGCGCTCGCGGCTGGTGGCATCGGTGTGGGGCAGCAGGTGCGCCACGCCTTGATAGATCAGCCGGGCTTCCTCGCGCCCGGTGATGACGTCGATGCCGAAGCCCAAAATGGTGCGTGCGCGCAGCAGGAATTCGTCGCGGTTGCGCGCCTCGCGCAACGTCTGGGTGGCCACGGCGCGGACCTGCGATCCCTTGAATCCGGCCAGCCGCTCGCCGAAGCGCGCCAGCGCATCCCAGCCGCGCTGCATGGCTTCTGGAGTGAGGTTGCGTGCGCTGTCGAGGCCGTTGCCCTGCCGCACGGTTTCCTTCAGGTACTCGGCGCGGCGGATCTGGCCGTGGTCGACCTGGCCGATTTCGAGCCTGTAGCTGTTCGACCCGAGGTCGACGGCTGCGAGGCGGGTTCCGTTTTGCATGGGGAGGTGGAGAGGTCGGGCCCTGGATCGTAGCGCCGACGCGCGCGGCAGGAGGGCACAAGGTTAGGGCGCATTTGTGACTATCGTGTGACGACGACTTTCGTCGTGTCACATCGATGTCACACAAGCTTTTTAGAGTCCGTTGCAAGGCCCCGATCCGGGTTCCTCCTGTACTTTTAGGAAGCTCCATGCAAATGACGTTCAAACTCGCTGCTGCCGGCCTTGTCGCCGCTGCGTTCGCCCATGCACCCGCTTTCGCGCAGGATGCCACCGGCGCCGGCGCCAGCTTCCCCGCACCGCTTTACTCCAAGTGGGCCTCGGATTTCAACAAGGCCACAGGCGCCAAGATCAACTACCAGTCGGTCGGCTCGGGCGCCGGCATCAAGCAGATCGACGCCAAGACGGTCGACTTCGGCGCCTCCGACATGCCGCTCACCGACGAAGACCTGATGGCCAAGGGCCTGGTTCAGTTCCCCACCGTGATCGGCGGCGTCATTCCGGTCGTCAACATCCAGGGCATCAAGCCCGGCGAGCTCAAGCTCAATGGCCAGGTTCTGGGCGACATCTATCTCGGCAAGATCACCAAGTGGAACGATCCGGCCGTCAAGGCCTTGAACGGCTCGCTCGCGCTGCCCGACGCAGTCATCGCGCCGGTGCGCCGCGCCGACGGTTCCGGCACCACCTTCTTGTTCACGAACTACCTGAGCAAGGTCAACGCCGACTGGAAGAGCAAGGTCGGCGAGGGTACGGCGGTCAACTGGCCCACCGGTGCGGGCGGCAAGGGCAACGAGGGCGTCGCAGCCTTCGTCGGCCGCCTGCCCAATTCGATCGGCTACGTCGAGTACGCCTACGTCAAGCAGAACAAGATGACGTACGCGCAGTTGCAGAACTCCGCCGGCACCTTTGTCTCGCCTGACGACACGGCCTTCAAGGCTGCCGCCGCGGGTGCCGACTGGTCGAAGACTTTCTACCAGGTGCTGACCAACCAGCCGGGCAAGGATTCCTGGCCGATCACTGGCGCGACCTTCATCCTGATGCACAAGGCCCAGGAAAAGCCGGCGCAGGCCACCACCGCGCTCAAGTTCTTCGATTGGGCTTACAAGAACGGCGACAAGACCGCCGGCGAACTCGACTACGTGCCCATGCCTGACACGGTGAAGGGCGCCATCACGACCGCTTGGGGCGATATCAAGGACGCATCGGGCAAGCCCGTCGCCTTCAAGTAAAAAGAGGACCGGCGCGCGTGAGCAACCCGCTCGGACGCGCGCCGATCTCGCCGGAGCGACCCGTGTCATCCACCTTGCCCGCCAATCCCGGTACGCTCGACCTCTCGGCAGAGCGTGCCCGTGCCGCATCTAACCCCCCACCGGTCAAGAAGCCGCGCACCGGCGCAGCCACCGACCGGCTGTTCGGCTGGGCCGCCAAGGGCGCAGCCCTGCTGACCCTGGCGATGCTGATCGGCATTCTTCTGTCGCTTCTTGCGGGCGCCTGGCCTGCGATTGCGGAGTTCGGCCTCGGCTTCCTCACCAGCAGCACATGGGACCCGGTGCAGAACCAGTACGGCGGGCTGGTGATGATCTACGGCACGCTGGCCACCTCGCTGATTGCGCTGGTGATCGCCGTGCCGGTGAGTTTCGGCATCGCGCTGTTCCTGACCGAAATGTCGCCGGCCTGGCTGAAGCGCCCGCTCGGCACAGCCATCGAACTCTTGGCAGCGGTGCCCTCTATCGTCTATGGCATGTGG
Organism: Variovorax sp.; assembly: GCA_037720315.1. Lineage (GTDB taxonomy): Bacteria > Pseudomonadota > Gammaproteobacteria > Burkholderiales > Burkholderiaceae_C > Variovorax. The sequence goes on from JBBJMS010000006.1 coordinate 53,123, forward strand.
GGTCTGCTGGTGTTCGGACCGATCCTGTCGACCTACGTTCAGCAGCCGCTGCAACGCCTGTTCGACGGCGTGCCTTACCTAGGCGCGCTGGTGTCCGGGCCGCCTGTCGGAATCGGCATTCTTTCGGCCGGCATCATTCTCGCGATCATGATCATTCCGTTCATTGCCTCGGTGATGCGCGACGTGTTCGAGGTGACGCCGCCGCTGCTCAAGGAATCTGCCTACGGGCTGGGCTCCACCACCTGGGAGGTCGTCTCCAAGGTGGTGCTGCCGTACACCAAGGCCGGCGTCGTAGGGGGCATCATGCTCGGCCTGGGCCGTGCGTTGGGTGAAACGATGGCCGTCACTTTCGTGATCGGCAACACGAACCAGCTGAATTCGCTCTCGGTGTTCGAGGCGGCCAACAGCATCACTTCGGTGCTGGCCAACGAATTCGCCGAAGCCGGCGAAGGCCTGCACCAGGCTTCGCTGATGTATCTCGGCCTGGTGCTGTTCTTTATCACGTTCGTGGTGCTTTCGCTTTCCAAGCTGCTGCTCGCACAGCTCCAGAAAGGCGAGGGGACGAAAACATGAGCACGGCGCAACGCCTGATAAGCGCCAAGGCGCTTGACGAAATGCGGGCGGCAAAGTTCGCCAACCGCAAGCGCATGAACTTCGTCGCGCTCGCGCTTTCGCTCGCGGCGATGGCCTTCGGCCTGTTCTGGTTGTTCTGGATACTGTGGGAAACGCTGCGCCTGGGCATCAGCGGCATTGCGCTCGCGACATTCACCGAGATGACGCCGCCGCCGAACGAAGTCGGCGGTATCGCCAATGCGATCTACGGTTCTTTCGTGATGGTGCTGCTCGCCACGTTCATCGGCACGCCGATTGGCATCATGGCCGGCATCTACCTGGCCGAATACAACCCCAAGAGCCTGCTTTCCAACATCATCCGCTTCGTCAACGACATTCTCTTGTCGGCGCCGTCCATCGTGATCGGTCTGTTCGTTTACGCGGTGGTGGTTGCCTACTTCAAGTCATTCTCGGGCCTGGCGGGCGCTCTGGCGTTGGCGCTGATCGTGATTCCCGTGGTGATCCGGACCACCGAGAACATGCTGCAGCTCATTCCGTCGGGGTTGCGCGAGGCAGCCTATGCATTGGGCACGCCGAAGTGGAAGGTCATCCTCAGCATCACGCTCAAGGCCGCACGCGCCGGCGTGGTCACCGGTGTTCTGCTCGCAGTGGCGCGCATCGCGGGCGAAACCGCGCCGCTGCTGTTTACCGCGCTGAACAACCAGTTCTGGACCTCGGACGTCACGAACCCGATGGCCAGCCTTCCCGTGACCATCTTCAAGTTCGCGATGAGCCCGTACGAGAACTGGCAGCAGCTGGCCTGGGCCGGCGTGTTCCTGATCACCGTTGCGGTGCTGGGCCTTAACATCCTCGCGCGTATTCTCACGCGCAATAAATTCTAGGGTCTGCACTTCATGCCTACCACTCTCGCCGCGCCGTCGCCCTCAAAGCTCTCGGTCAAGGACCTGAACTTCTACTACGGCAAGTTCCACGCGCTCAAGAACATCAACCTCGAAATTCCCGAGAACAAGGTAACGGCGTTCATCGGGCCGTCGGGCTGTGGCAAGTCGACCCTGCTGCGCACCTTCAACCGCATGTTCGAGCTGTATCCGGAGCAGCGCGCCCAAGGCGAAATCATCATCGACGGCGAAGACATCCTCAGCTCGAAAGACGACGTCTCGCTGATCCGCGCCAAGATCGGCATGGTGTTCCAGAAGCCGACGCCGTTTC
>JBBJMS010000059.1:0-18795 GCA_037720315.1 Variovorax sp.
AATTGCTTCAACGCAAACAGCCCTGCAGGTCAGACGACCTGCAGGGCTGTTGTAGTTTCCGACCGAGCCGATCTCGGCCGGAAGTCGTCAGGGCACGTTGCCGCCGGCCACTGCGAACGGCTTGCCCGGCAGGCTCAACTTGCCGCCGTACTCGAACGGCGCGCGATTGCCCTGTGCATCCTTGGTCGGGCAGCCATTGGGCTTGCAGGCCGAGTAGCCGTCGTTCAGTTGCAGGTCGGTATAGCGGTACTGGTGGATGCCCTTGTCATCGTGGCTGGCGATGGTCAGCACGCCCACGTAGCTGCCATTGGTCTCGTTGTCCTCGATGGCGATCGGGTCCTTCAGGTTCTTGTCCTGCAGCTCGCGCACCACGCTGCCGGAGTTGTTGTCGGCGCTGAAGTCGACCCACTGCACCTTGCGCTCGCCGCGCGAGACGACCACCAGCTTGGCGTTGATGTCGTTGCCCGTGCTGTTCACGGTGGTGCGGTAGTAGGCCAGCCCGGTCGGGTTCTTGCCCACGTTGACCGTGCCGCGCTCGACCAGCTCGCCCGCGTTGCCGCCGCCGGCGGTGAAGCCGCCCAGGTCATAGATGTGCAGCTTGCCGTCTTCGGTGGCGATCCACGAGCGGTTGGCGTTCCACAGGGCCGACTTCACGGCCGTGGGTCGCGCGTTGAGGCCGACGGTCTTGATCACGGTGGGCGTCTGCTCGGGCGCCGCGCTGAAGGGGAACGGCCACTGCGAGTCGGCCGCACCGATGTTGGTGGTGCGGTCGAAGTCGGAGCGCGCGCCAAAGTACATCTTGCGGTAGTAGGCGAACAGGGGCTTCAGGTCCACGAAGGCGACCTTCTGCTCGGACTTGCTGATCACCGTGGCGATGCCGTGCTTGGCGAACTTGTCCTTGTTCACGCCGGTGACGAAGGTCTGGCGGTTGGATTCGGTGGTGAGCGGGCTCAGGTCGCGCTCGACCGGCGTCACCTGGCTGATCCAAGGGTTCCAGCCGGTGGTCACCGAGATGCCGGTGGGCGCCTTCATGTCGGGCAGCTCGACGAAGCCGAGCACCTTCATGAAGCCGATGTTGCCCAGGTTGGTGAGGCCCGGGTAGGGCTTGGTCCACTCGCCCCAGAACTCCTCGATCGAGCCGCCGTTGGTGTAGCTGTTGAGCGTGCAGTCATTGCACATGCCGGTCAGCGCCACGACGGCGATGCGCCCGCGCACGTTGACGGTGTCCCATACGCTGACGAGGGCGAACTCGCTGCCGTTGGTCACGCTGATGGCGGTGGGCACGTTGCCGGGGGGCAGCTGGGTGTTGCCCTTGGCGATGGCGGTGTTGGCGGTGCGGGTGGCACCCAGCAGGCCGTTCTGGAAGCCGGCGATGCCGACCACGCACCAGCCGGGGCGCCCGCTGCAGCGGCCCAGCGCGGTGGGCTGGCTCACGTCCTTGCCCATGTTCTTGTAGGCCTGGATGCTTTCGTCGAAGACGCCGTTCATGTAGATCCAGCTCCACTGGGGCTTCTGCGCGAAGGTGTTGTGGCCCGCGGCGGTGGTCTGGAAGGTGGAGACGCCGGGTGACTTGGCGGTGTCTTCGCTCACGAACAGGCCGTTGGCCATGTTGGAGAAGTAGGGCCCGGGGTTGGCCTCGACCGGGCCGCCGACGGACCAGGAGCCGTTGCTGTTGGGGTTGCAGCAGTCGGAAGCCCAGTTCTTGTAGCTCGGCGGCTCGTAATAGTTGTTGGAGATGGCCGAATCGGCAATGGTCGATGCGTTGCCGAAGCGGTAGGCCATGGCTTCAGGGGAGCCGTACTTGGAGCCCAGCGCTTTGTAGGCGGCCGCGTTGATGTTGCCGGAGGCGTCGACGACGATGTCGCCGATGATTGCGGGCTTCTCGGTCTGCGGTTCGGACGGTATGACTGGAAGCGGCGCGACGATGGGTCCAGGTGGCAGAGGCGGCGCGATTTCTGGAATAGAGCCGGTTGCCGTGAAGCAGGCTTTCGCCACGAATGGTGCCGGGTCGCTGCCGAAGAAGCCGTTGGTGCAGGAGGCCGTGCCGCTGACGGACTTGGTGACCCAGCGGTTGTCGGCGCCGTACCGCACCTGTGTCGTGACAGCCACCGAAAAGCTGCCGCCTTCGGTCGCCAGTCGTCCGTCGCCGGGTGCAGCGGGAGGGGTGGCCGCAGCAGCCTGACCGTAGCAACGTTTCACCACGAAAGGTGCCGGGTCGCTACCGAAGAAGGTGTTGCTGCAGGCGCCAGCACCGCTGACGGTCTTGGTAATCCAGCGGGTGTCTGTGCCATAGCGCACCAAGGTCGGGATGGTCACGGAAAAATTCGCGCTCTCCGTACCGAGGAGGGTGTCCACCATCGGAGGGGTGGTATCGACGTAGCACGCCTTGACCACGAACTTCAGCGGGTCGCTGAAAGTGCCGTTGTCGCACTTGACCGAGCCGCTCATCGTCTTGGTTGTGTAGGCGTCGTTGGCGCCGTATTTGACGATGACAGGTGCCGCAAGGGAGAAAGTCTCGTTCTCTGCCGCCACCCTGATCCACGAAGCCGCCAACTTCTGCGAAGAGGGCGCCCCCTTTGTAGACGCAGGCGCGGACGCCGCATCGGTGGGAGCTTGAGCGCCCTGGCTCCCGAACGCGGAAGTCACTGCGCCTGCGTCAGCGGAAACGGGGGTACTTGCACCATACCCGGTGCCGGAACTTCCTCCACCGCAGCCAGCCAATACGCCGGCTGCGATAAGTACTAAATAATTCAATTTATTTGTGTAGACCAAGATCAACTCCACGAAATCAAAACCGTAAAAATAATCCGTATATATCGACGCAATTGCAGGCGCGAAAAACGCTTTTCTCGTCGCTCGGCAGCAGCCAAAGGTTCTAATAAACTATTGACTCCCTTATCTGTAGTGCTTTAGATTGCACTTAAAGAATCAATTGCTTACAGATATATTTGACGTCAGATACGTCCTACAAACAATGAAGGATTAGGTATTTCGCGTTGATTTGATGGATCTGAGAACTAAGGTGTCGCGTGGGTGTTGCATGGAGGAAACGGCCTGCACGGAGCCCGGGTTTCGGGGGCCCAAGACAGGCTCAAAGCCAGGCTGGCAGCGAGTTGCTCTCTCCGCATGTGCGCGTCGAAGCCCCCGACGTCAGGGCTTCTCTGGACTTGGGAAGTGTCAAGCGGTGTGGCAGTGGGGACCGCAGTGGGGCCGTGCCTATGCAATACCAACCAGGCAAGTGCCGCAGTCGACCGCCTCCCACGACACCTGGCCGCCGATGGCGCGGGCACGCCGCACTATGTTGGAGAGGCCGCGCCCGGTGTCGGACGAGGGCCGGGCCGCAAAGCCCGTACCGTTGTCGTGCAGCATGACGAACACACCCTGAGCTTCTTCGCCGGTGGAAACGCGCAATTCAGTGGCCTGCGCGTGCTGCAGCACTTGGCAATTCCTTCTTGCAGGATGCGCAGCACATGCAGCGCACTGCGCGGGTACAACCATTCCAGAAGCGGAACATCGATCACCTCCCAACGCACCTGCAAAGCGGAACCCTGCAGGCGCGGCAGCAAACGGTAGCGCAGCGTCGCCAGCAGCACGAGCAACGCGCGCCCGATCCAGCGTGGCGCCTGCGGTACCAGCGTCGCGACGAAGAAGTACCAGGTGACGAGCAGCGCATTGACCGAATTGACCGTCATCCAGCCGAACCAGGCCGAGGGAATCGGCAATGGCTCGAGTCCCATGTAGTAGTGAAATCCGCGCAGCGCCATGAACAGCGTGTACAGCGTGAAAAGCAGGTAGACGCTCTCGCGCCGGCGCAGCAGCCAGACCGCGATCGCGAACAGGCGCAGACCCATCACGGCCACGCTCATCAGCTCCGACACGCGTCTGCACGATGCGCCACTCGAAACGCGGCGCCAGCGCGGCCCGCGGGCCGACCCACGCGGTCGACCAGAGCGGGTAGTTGAACGCGTTCCAGACGGTGTCGCCCATCAGGTCGAACGCGAGCCATGTCGTCAGCCAGGACGCGCCCGATCCGGTGCCGTCGGGAATCACGGCGCGCGGCCAGGTGTAGGGCAGCGGCTCAGTGCGCCAGTCGCCGGCGAGCTGTGTGGGATCGATCTGCGAAAGTGCCACGTCTGTCGGGTCGCCTGGCTGCGTCAGCACCTGCACCTGGACGAAGTGCCGCAGCTGGCCGGCGGCCGCGGCTTCGTCGCCGGGAGCCCGCAGCGCTTCGACCCAGGCGTGGATGCCGGCGACGGCTAGGAGCCCCAGGGCCGCAATGGCGACGCTACGGCGCCAGCAGACCCTGGCTGCGGGCTTCATGGATGGCTTCCAGCTGCGAGCGCACTTCGAGTTTGGCGTAGATGCGCCGCACGAAGCTCAGCACCGTGTTGCGGGACACGGCCATCAGTCCGCCGATCTCCTCGTAGCTGAAGCCCTTGGTGATGTATTCGAGCACTTGCCGTTCACGCGGCGACAGGTGAGCCTGCTCGGCCGGCAGGGGCAGGGGCAGGGGCAGTGGCGTGGCGGCACCCTGCGAAGTCAGCGTGTGGCGAAAGCGGGTGAGCAGGCGCCGCGCGATCAACGGGCTGATCGGGCTGCCGCCGCCATGAGCGATGCGGATCTCAAACAATCCGCAGCACCTCACTCCCCGGAGCGTCCCATGCCCCCCGAAGGCCCGTTGCATATCACCTGCTATCCGACCGCTTCGATCGACCTGCATCAATCGGTTTCGCGCAGCGTCATGGCCGGAGGCGTCGACCATGCATGACGTAGCGGTGCCCCGCCTGGCGCTCGTTCTGGGCAGCGGTGGCGTGCGCAGCGTGGCCGCGCTGGGCTTGGTCGAGGTGCAGCGCCGCGAGGGCATCGTGCCCGACCTGCTGGTCGGCTGCAGCGCGGGGGCCATGGTCGGCGCGCTCGTGACGTTTGACTACCCGGAGCCCGAAGCGCTGCGAATCGCAACGACCTTGTGGACAGCCGAGATCGCGCGTCAGCGGCGCTGGGTCGCGGTCCCGCAAATGCTGTGGCCACGCCAGGGCTGCTTCGACGCGGACTTCGCAATGCGTCACGACCACCTCATCCGCACGCGCCTGGCGCAGGCCTTCGGCGACACGCGGCTGGAGCAACGGCGGCCCGCCCTGCGCGTGAGCGCCACGGATGCGGCGACCGGCGCGGCCGTGGTCGTGGTCAAGGGGCCGGCGGTGGACGCCCTGCGGTCGAGCATTGCCATGCCCTTCACGTTCGCGCCCCAGCAAATCGGTGGGCAACGCCTGATAGACGGCTTCGTCTCCGACCCCTTGCCCGTGAGCGCAGCGCATGACGCGCGCGCCGTGCTCGCATTCGGCTTCGAGGCACCGCTGCCTTCACGCGTGAACGGCCCGTCGCGGCTGCTGGCGCAAGTCACTTCATCAATGACGACAACCTCATGCATGCCCGCCTCGCCGCGGCCGAATCTGCCGGAATGCAATTGCTGCGCGTGTTTGCCCGGCTCGACGGCGCATCGGCCTGTTCGACACCGATGCCATGCCCTACCTGGCAACAGGGCCGCAGAGCAGCAGAAGCTGCGCTGCCCGCGCTGCCCGCGCTGATCGCACTGCTCGAACGCACCCGACCCGACGCGCGTCCACGCGTTCCCTGTTCCTTTCCGTCCGCAGGAGACAAAAATGACCTCGCATCCGAACTCGAACTGACCCCGCACCTCGTTGTGTGAGGGCGAATCGCTTTACGCCCCCGTTCGCGCGGGCACGCAGATCTTGGTGAGCAAAGGCGAGGTCTTGCTCACAGAGCCGCCGACTTGGATCGGCGAGGCTGTCGTCGCTGCGCGCACGCGCCTGGCCGAAGGCAGCGCGCTGCATCGAGAAGGCAGGCTGGATCGACATCGCCGCGAACGCCGACGCCGAGTTGCTTCAGTGGTCCACTACCTCGTCTTTGGAAGCTGCGATTGAAAAAACGCGAGTGCGCGTCGCGCAGTTACTCGTCGGGCTGGGGAGCGGCTGCGGCCGAAAGTCGAGCCGCTGCCCTGAAGGCAACACACCGAGCGCTGTCGCAACGCGGCGCGCGCATCGCTGCGGCCGGAGAAGAAGGACGTGTTCAGTGGCCTAGGAGCAGCGTTCCGGTTACCCGGACGACCAGATCCGAGCCGGGCGGTCTGCACTCGAGCTTGAACACCGAGTTGCTCTCGACGCTACCCACCCATTTGAGGGTGAACAATGCATCGGTACCGAATGCCGATTGCACCGCGTAGTTGTGCCTCGTGACCTCCATCAGCACGCTGACAGCGGACCCCTTGCGTTTAATTTGCCCGCGATAGAACTGCAGTCCATCGGCGCCGACAAATGTCTTTCCCTTGACCACGACGGCGCCAACGCGCAGCTTCCCGGCATTCGCGGTGAACTCGGTGCCATCGATCCCCGGCTGAATCGTCTCTGCCGGCTCCGCATTCAACTCGTCCAGGTGCCTCAGTTCCTTGGAGATCCGCGTGATCTCCGAGCGGACAGAAAGATCTCCCTTCTGCAGACTGAGAAAGTGCTCTTCGTACGCTTTAGTGAGTGCGACCCACTTTTGAAAATTGATGTTCAAGCAGACGTCCTTTGCTGCGCCGATGCCGCGCACTGCGCTGCTGCCATGGCGCCGCTTAGCTTGCCGATCGACGGCTGTGGAGTTGGGGCGCCCTCAACGCGGAGGCAGAAAAAATCAACCACCGCTGGCTTCGATCTTGCGGATGGCGCCCAAGCCGGCGAACCATGCCTTCATCGCCGTCGCGTGCGCCGTGTCGTCGATGTTGAGAGGACGGAAACTCAAAAGCTCACCGGGTGCCGTGGCGGCCTCCATCAGCGTGTAGTGATACTCACCCGCCTCGAGCTCTGTAACCGTCAGAGCCAAACGTCCTGCGCCGCTCATGCCATGCCCTTCCGCCTTGTGTTTGACGAATGGTTGTAACCCACAGCTCCAATTTGCACGTGGCACTTTTAACGCTGATCCGCGTGGCTGTGCTGAACAGGGTTCGCGACGGCAGAAATAGCGCAAAAGTTGCGTTCTCAACCGCCTAGATCGCACAACTCGCTCAGCCAAGTCAAAGTGCTAGAGGGTGGGCAGGCCGCCCAACAGGCCCCTTACTGCCAGGCCGCCGCGTACTCCGTCGCAAAATCCGTGAAGGGGCGCGGCGCATGTCCGGCGAGGGCCTGCACATCGGGGCTGATGCCGGCGGCCCAGCCTTGGCGGTAGACATAGGCCAGGCTGCCATACAGGGCGATCTGATGCCTCGCCGCCGGTGAGCGTGTAGGCCTTGCCGGCGTGCGCACCGGGGTCGGTCAGGACAACGGCGGCCACCTCGACGATGTCGCGCACGTCGATCACGCCGATGCCGGCATCTCCATTGGCGGCGGCGTAGCTGCCCGCCTTGATCTGGCCGGCGTAGAAGTTGACCCGGTTCTGCCCATGAAGACATAGGATCGAAAAACATTCACAACTTTGAGTTGAAGATGCGCAACCTCCAAGGCCTGACCTCATTCCTCGAAGCGGCGAGCGCCGGCAGCTTCACCGCCTCACACCCGAGGGAGAGGACTTTGCCGAGCAGGCGCGCGCAGCACCGCGTGCGCTGGACGACGCGGTGGCGGGCGTCGCATAGGGCCAGGCCGAGCCCGCAGGCCGTGTGCGCATTTCGGTCGGCGCCTCCTTCGGCCGCGGGTACGTGCTGCCGGTATTGCCGGAGCTGCTGGCGGCTCACCGCAAGCTGGAGATCGAGGTCTCGCTCGACAACCGCACGGTCGACCTGGTGGCCGAGGGCTACGACATCGGCATCCGCGGTGGCCGCGCGCGCGAATCGTCCTTGGTCTCGCGCCGGGTCTGCGCCTCGCCCCTGGTACTGCTCGCGTCGCCGGACTACCTGGCCCGCCGCGGCACGCCACGCAGCGCCAACGATCTCCTCCAGCACGCACTGATCGGCGTGCGGTTTGCCGACGGCCACAGTGCAACGTGGAAGCTGCGCCCGGTGCCTCGGGAGCCTGCGGTCGATTGGTTACCAACGGCGCGTGCCCGGGTTAGCGACCCCGAGGCCCAACTTGATCTCGCACGTGCGCACGCCGGCATCGTTCAAATCGGGCTGCACCATGCCGCTGCCGACCTCGCCGCCGGCCGCCTGCTGCGCGTGCCGGCTGATCTGCACGGCCCCGACGAGCACGAGATCCATCTGCACTACCCACACCGCTAATTCCTCAGCCCGCGCGTGCGGGTGGTGGTGGATGGGCTGTTGGCAGCCTTTGCCGCAAACGATGGGCTCCACTGGCGGCCGCAAGGGTGGGTAGGTATCGCGCGGCGTTGATGCGTCGAAGGGTATCGAAGCCCGAAGCGCAAAAGCGCGAGCCGCTCCACAATTGCTCCTCTTCTCCACCATCCGCAGCCATGATGAAACTTTTCTACCATCCCTCGCCGAACCCCGCCAAGGTGGCGCTTTTCCTCGAGGAGGCCGGTCTCGAGTACGAACTCGTCCCGGTCGACACGCGCAAGGGGGAGCAGCACCTGCCGGCTTTCACCTCGATCAACCCGAACGCAAAGACACCGGCGCTTGTCGATGGCGACGCGGTTGTCTTCGACAGCAACGCGATTCTTCTCTACCTTGCCGAGAAGACCGGCCAGTTTCTTCCCGAGAACACCCCCGCCGCGCGCGCGGAGATGCTCTCGTGGCTGATGTTCGTCGCCACGGGCATCGGCCCGTACTCGGGACAAGCGGTGCACTTCAAGCACTTCGCGCCCGAGCCGAAGGCCTATGCGGTGAATCGCTACGATTTCGAAGCGTGGCGCCATTGGAAGATCATCGACGCGCGCCTCGCCGATCGCCACTGGATGCTCGGTGACCGCTACACGCTGGTGGACATGGCCGTATGGGGTTGGGCGCGCGCAGTGCCGTTCATGCTCGGCGCCGAAGCGTGGCAAGAGCTCCCCAACGTAAAGCGCCTTCTCGACGAAATCAACGCGCGGCCAGCAGCGCAGCGCGCCGAGGCATTGAAGGCCAAGCACGCTTACAAGGCCGAGATGGACGACGACGCGAAGCAGGCCATGTTCCCGCAGAACGCTCGCCTCACCTCGCAGGGAGCTGCGTGACCGTGACGCCGTACCGGCGCGCGTTGATCGTCGGTGCCGGTCCAGGCCTTGGTGCCAGCCTCGCACGCGCCTTCACGAGCGAGGGCGGGATGCGCGTCGCGGTCGCGGCGCGCCGGCGCGAGTCACTCGAGGCGATTGCCGCCGAGACCGGAGCTGCGCCGCTCGTAGCCGATGCAAGTAACGGGGCAGCCGTCGACGCGCTGTTCGATGCGGCCGCGCTGGCGCTTGGTGGCGCGCCCGACGTCGTCGTCTACAACGCCAGCCAGCGCGTTCGCGGAGCCTTCGTCGAGATCGATCCCGAGGCAGTCGCGCGCGCGGTCGATGTCACCGCGATCGCCGCCTTTCGCGTCGCCCAGCAAGCCGTGCGCCGCATGCTGCCCGAGCGGCACGGTGCGGTGCTGTTCACGGGCGCTTCGGCCGGGGTCAAGGGATACGCGCAATCGGCCGCGTTCGCGATGGGCAAGTTCGCTCTGCGTGGCCTTGCGCAGAGCATGGCGCGCGAGTTGGCGCCCCAAGGCATCCATGTCGCTCATGTTGTCGTTGATGGCGCAATCCGTCCCGTCGGCGCGCCGAACGATGACCAAGACGTGCAACTCGACCCCGACGCCATTGCTGCCACCTATGTGCACCTGCTTGCGCAACCACGCAGCGTCTGGTCCTGGGAGATCGAGGTGCGTCCCTGGGTCGAGCGCTTCGAGCGAATGTCTGCCGGTCCGGCCAGCGAACAGGCAGCTGACGCCGGGCTAAGCTCTGTCTCATGCCGCTTGAAAGTGCGTTCGTCGCGACCCTTTCGTCGTCGTCCATCTTGGCACGCGACTGATAGGATTCCTCTTGGCGCGCCACGCAGCGCCTGGCCCGTGCCGTGCTGGCCGGCTGGCTCCCTGCTCGCGCTCTAGGAGGCTCTTGTGGATTTCTCCGAGGCCACCCGCGCGCTGCAGGGCATCGTCGACGGGTTCGTCCGCCGGGTGCCGCATATGGTCGTCGGCCTGCTTGTGTTCCTGGCCTTCTACGTTGCGGCGCGACTGGTGCGAGCATTTGTACGGCGGGTGTTGGGCCGACGCTCCATGCTGCACAACGCCGGCGAGCTCGTGGGGCGCCTGGGATTCGGACTCATCTGGCTGCTTGGGCTGCTGGTGGCGCTGGTGATCGCGGTACCGGGCTTCACACCCGGCCAGCTGGTGAACGTGCTGGGCTTGTCCAGCGTGGCCATCGGGTTCGCATTTCGGGACATCCTGCAGAACTTTCTGGCCGGCATCCTGCTGCTGTTGACGCAGCCGTTCCGTGTTGGCGACGAGATCATCACGGGTTCGTTTGAAGGTACGGTGGAGGAGATCCAAGCGCGTGCGACCTTCCTGCGAACCTACGACGGACGCCGGGTGGTGATCCCGAACGCCAGCCTGTTCACGAACCCCGTGACAGTGAATACCGCCCTGCCAACCCGGCGGCTGGAGTACGACGTCGGCATCGGTTACGGCGACGACATCGCCAAGGCAAAAAAGGTGATGCTCGGAGTGCTCGCCGCCTTGCCGGAAGCGATGGACGAACCTGCTCCCGAGGCGCTGGTCGTCCGCCTTGGCGAAAGCAGCATCGACATCCGCCTGCGCTGGTGGGTGCAGCCGCCTCGGCAGTTCGACGCGCTGCACGCACAAGACGCCGTGCTGCACAACCTGCGCGACGCGCTGCGCGAGGCAGGGATCGACACGCCGTACCCGACCCGTCAGGTTCTGTGGCACGACCAGACCGACGAGTTCGACGGTGATCGCATGCGCCAGCGGGAAGGCTGGCCTGCCAGCCCGGAAGGTGCACCGAAGCCGCAGCGGATCGTGGACGCGTTGCGCGGCCGGGTGAAATAGACCGGGCATTTCGCCGAGCGAGGAAGCTCCTTACAAGCGCACTCCCTCCAGGCTGCTCGCCTCGCCATCGACGCGCGGCAACACGCTCATGGACCCGTCGGTCTCCAGTACGACGGCTCCGACGTCCTTCAGTACCAGGTTGAAGTTCTTCTGACGCTGGCGGCGGTCATGGGCGGATACGCGCTTGCGAGTCATCTGCATGTCTCAGGCCCGCTGGCGATGGTGGTTACCCGGCTGATTGTTGGCCACCGCGGTCGCTCGCTCGCCATGTCGGACACAACGCGGCGCTACATCGACATGTTCTGGGAACTGCTGGATGAAATCCTGAATGCGGTGTTGTTCGTCCTGATCGGCATGGAGGTGCTATTGATCGCGTTCACGGCACCCCTCCTGCTCGCCGGCGCAGCTGCCATCGCAATCACCCTGGCCGCCCGGTGGTTCACTGTCGGAGTTCCGGTCGGCGCGCTGAAAGGGTTCTTCAACCTTACGCCCGGGTCATCGCGGGTGCTGACCTGGGGAGGGCTGCGCGGCGGTATCTCCGTAGCCCTTGCTTTGTCGCTTCCCTTGGGAGCAGCGCGAGATACGGTACTCGCATTGACGTACTGCGTCGTGGTGTTCTCGATCCTGGCGCAAGGCCTGAGTATCGGTCGAGTAGTCCGGAATTCCACCATTTGCCGTGAGGGGTGAGGTCGGCTTTTCAACCTTAGATGGGAGACTTGCATGAACCGCACTTCCAAAACCCTACTTAATGTCGCCCTCGTACCGGCGCTCGTGATCGGCTTGTCGGCGCCAACGTTTGCCCAAGGCGACAAGAGCACCCCGACGTCCACGAGCGCCAAGATCGCGCATTGCGCGCGAGCACCTTGATCGGAAAGAGCGTGCGAGGCAACGACGGCAAGAACGTCGGCCAGATCCGCGACCTCATGGTCAACATGAATACAGGCGACGTGCACTATGCGATGCTTGAGTTCGACGCCGGCATCTTCAAGCCCGAGCAGTTGTTTGAGGTGCCCATCAAGGAGCTGCGCATGGCGGCCGATGGCGACGACCTCAGCTACAACATGTCCAAGGAGCGGCTCGAACGCGTCAGTGTCAACAGGGGCGATTGGAAACAGCGCTGGGCGATCGCCGCTATATCGACCAGATCGACAAGGCCTACGGTGTCACGCAGCCCTCGCGCCAGGCCCGTGCGTTTCGTGCCAGCGATCTCATCGGGAAGGACGTCATGAGCCGTGATGGCAAGGACATCGGCGACATCAAGGATCTGGTGGTCAACATGGCGGCCGGCAAGGTGCACTATGCCGCGCTCGCTTTCGACCCGAGCTGGGCCGCGCCCGCAGAACTCTATGCATTTCCGTTGCGCGACTTCAACCTGACCGCCGACAGGGATGATCTTGTGCTCGATGTCGACAAGTCGAAGGTTCACGCCATGAAGAAGTTCGATGCCAAGCGCTGGGACGAACTGAACGATCGCGTGTGGGTCGCCGACATGGACCATTACCTGGTCACGGTATCGGTCACGGCAATGGATTCACCGGCGGCCATCTTCACCCGCCTGGACGCCAACAAGGATGACTTCCTGAACGAAGCCGAGGCCAAGGAAGACACGGGCGTGAATAGCGCGTGGAAGCAACTCGACAAGAACAGCGACCGCAAGATCAGCCGCAGCGAGTTCACCAGCAACTACAAGATGGAGCGCTGAGTGCCCGCATCCAATGCCGGCAGACGGCCGGCGCGGGATGTGGATCTGGGACTAGGCGCATTGCCGCGGTTGCAGACAACGGCCCCCGCAGAATACGCGGCCCAGCCGTCGGCACCTCGTTGACGATCGATGCTGCGAATCCACAAAGGATCGACAGCATTCAACATACCGCGCTAGCCCCACCTGGAACTGGCGGGACTAGCGTTTGATGCCGTCGACTCGAACCGTCCGACTTACTTGGGCGTTCCCAAACGATTGTCCTTGGGATTGGTCGGCACATTGTCCGCCTCGCCGGCACGACCCATCTTGTCGCTGTTCATGGACTTCTTGGTCTCGTTGCGAACCGCAGCGCGCGAACGCTCGTCCACCGGAACTGCGGCGTTGGGTCTGCCTTGAATCATGGTGCTGGCTTGCCCGCTTGGAACTTTCGTGGTCTGTGGTGACCCAGCTTCACCGCGAGCCCCGGCCTTCACGTCTGCGCGTGCCTTCGGCATCGATCCATCTGGGCGCTGCGTTGGATTGGGCACGCCGGTTGCGCTCTCGGTGCTGGCCTGGCCGGCAACACTGCCCGTTGCGGGTTGTGCCGTGGTTTGCGCTGCGGCGATGCTCGCAAAAGCAAAGAAGCTAGCGAATACAAATGCGTTTTTCATACTGTTTCCTTAACGGTGAAGAGGTGAGCGAAATAAGGCCTTGCCATAGAGCTAGCGCAATATGCGTGGCGAATTTCTACTGTCGCGCAGCGCAGGGCGTTGCGACGTAAGGACCATGCGTGGCAATCTGTAGGAGCACGACAGGGCCGGGAAAGCCCGAGCGCTTTGCCGATACCCCTGTTGTGGCCTTTTCATTTCCTCATGAATGGGGCGCCCTGTCCGACAGTCGAGCAAGACCTCTCGTCGTAGCTTGGCTGCACCGCTCAAGACTCAACGAGAAGGGATCGCTCATGGTTACCTCCATCACGCAGGCGCGCACGCTGCTCACAAAAGCCGAGCTCACACTGTTCGACCAGAGCCGCGCCGAGCCAGTCAAAGCCTTTACCGTGCGCCAGCTGGCCCAGAAGATCCAGCGCGCCCGCACTCTGCGCGACAAATACCTTGACCTCTACCGACGCCAACGCGTCGCGAGCCGCAAACGTGAGGGACAGGCCGGGACGGGAGAAGACAACAAGCGCACGCAGCGCAAGGCAGAAGTCTTTGAAGAAACCTTGCAGCGACTTCAGACGCAGCACGAGAAGCGTGAAGCGCAAGCCGCGCGCGCGGTTGATCGAACGGGCAAGGCACGTCAGGCTCGCAAAGCGCCAACGCGTGGCCCAAGTCCCGTCTCACTCAAGAAAGCAGTTCAGGATGCACTGACCACCAAGCTGCAGTCATTGCACGATCATGGCGAGCACCCCGATCCAATTGGTGACGCCGGAGCCGATCGCTCGGCCAAGGCACCGTCACGCCGTTCGCCGGTCGCATCGACCCACGCCGTTGCCGGACTAGCGCCATTGGACATGGTCGCGCGTGCGCAACGCATGAATCCGGTCAAGGATCGGGGCGGCAGCATCGGCATCGATGCCCATACGCGTGTCCGACGGCTGCTGGCCCCGCGTTCGCACAACCGAGCCGGGAACTGGTCAACATGATCAACGACTACCGGCGTGAAGAGCGCAGCTGCGATGGAAGTCCCCGGCGTGCGGCCGGACCGCTTGCCGAGAACGCCGGGCTGGCGAATGTGCAGATCAGTGCCGACAGTGACTTGCAGGGCGCACTCAAGAAGCAGGGGTACCTGGCGGCCCGCGTTCAGGCGATCAGCATCTCCGGGCCGGCCGGCGTGAGCTCCGCGATGCCGCTGCTCAAGCAGCGTTACTGCCGGCCCCTGCTTGATTCAGAGTACGCCGACATCGGGGTCTCCCGCGAGGGCAACACCTGGCGCATCGTGCATGCGCGGCCGGTGCTTCCACTGGTCTACCCGACTGGCCAGACGCGGGCAGAGAAATTCTGAGGCTGACCAACCAGGCGCGCGCTGAGTCACGAAGCTGCGGCCGCAAGCAATTCGGCGCTGCGCAGCCGCTTGCATGGGCGCCTGAGTTGGCAGGTGCCTCCCTGGTTCACAGCCACGATATGGCCAGGCTGAACTACTTCCGTCATCGCGCAACGGACGGGAGTCGTGCGGCCGACCGGGTCGAGCGCAAGGGCTATTCATGGCGTCGGGTGGGCGATGAGCGCGGATTTGGCTAATGCCCGACCTCGACGCCGTTGTCAGCGCGCGGGCTGCTTCGCCCCTGTCGGCGTAATCCGCCAGACGGTGTTCGAGAGATCATCGGCGACGATCAGGGCACCGCGCGGATCGACGGTGACGCCGACCGGACGACCGCGGGTCTTGGCGTCGGCGCCCCTGAAGCCGGAGACGAACTCGACTGGCGCGCCTGCGGGGAGGCCGCCGCGGAACGGCACGAAGATCACCTTGTAGCCGACGGGCGCCTCGCGATTCCAGCTGCCGTGCTCGCCGATGAACACCCCCTCGGCGAACTGCGCGCCCATCGCGGGCACGGAAAAGTCGAGCCCCAGCGCGGCTACGTGCGATCCAAGAGCGTAGTCGGGGGCGATGGCCGCAGCGACCTTTTGCGGGTCTTGCGGGCGCACGCGCGGGTCCACGTTCGAGCCCCAGTAGCTGTAGGGCCAACCATAAAAGGCGCCTTCGCGCACCGAGGTGAGGTAATCGGGAACGAGGTTCGGGCCGAGTTCGTCGCGCTCATTGACCACCGCCCACAGTTGGCCCGTCCCCGGCTGGAAGGTCAGCGCGGTGGGGTTGCGCAGGCCTGTTGCGTAGGGTCGGTGCGCGCCGGTTTCGGCGTCCACTTGCCACACCGTGGCCCGGTCGACTTCCGCGGTCATCCCGCGTTCGGTGATGTTGCTGTTGGAGCCTATGCCGACGTAGAGGAACCGTCCGTCCGGGCTTGCGGTCAGCGCCTTGGTCCAGTGGTGGTTGATCTGCGACGGAAGCTTGGTCACCTCGACCGGCAGCCCGCTCAGGCGGGTCTGGCCTGGCTGGTAATCGAATCGCACCAGCGAATCCTGGTTGGCCACGAACAGCCGGTTGCCGATCAGCGCCAGGCCGTAGGGGGCGTTGAGGCCGTCGGCGAATACCGTGCGTCCTTCGTAAGTGCCGTCGCCATCCGCATCGCGCAGCAGGGTGAGGCGGTCGCCGCCGCTTACCGATGACTTGCCTTTGGACTTGATGTAGCCGGCAATGAAGTCCTTCGGTTGGAGCTTCGGCGCGTTGCCGCCGCTGCCTTCGGCGACCAGGATATCGCCGTTGGGCAGCACCAGCGTTTGCCGCGGATTTTCAGGTCTGTCGCGATGGGCGCGATGGCATAGCCGGGGAACCGTCGGCCGTTGCTCTCCCCATAGCGCCGGCTCGGCAATGGTCATGCTGGGCAGTAGCCCGCGGCTGGGCTTCGGCAGCACCGGCTCGGCGCCGAATTGCCGAGGATCGGGATCGTTGCCGCAGGCAGCCAGCAGGGCGGCGAGGGCGACGGCGGCCAGTGCGTTGTAGCGGTTCATGGCAGGTCTCCCGTGCGCGGGCTCGAAAAGCCGAGCCAAGTGGCCACGCCGGCCAGCACGGCGGCTATCACCGAGAGCACCAGGCCCCCGGGCATCGCTGCCCATGCGTCCTTGGCATGTACCAGGGCGTTGAAAAAGCCGACGATCCAGGTGACCAGCAGACGCGCAAAATAAAGGAGAGACGGACCAGAGCGCCGCTCGGCGTGACGCAGGCCCACCAACGCGAACAGCAGCGCGATTCCGCTCACGACGAGACCTCCGGCGATCAACCAGGAGGCGAAGTTGGTCCACTGCACGTCATAGGTCGACCAGTAGGCCAAGTCGTTCAGCAAAGCGCTGAGGAACAGGGTCAAAGTCCCTGCAAGCAGGACCGCGTGCACTGGGTGAATCGCCCTGTGGCGTGTTGCATCGACAGTCACGGGCACCGCGGATCTCTTTCTTGCTGATTGAGGAAATTCGTCATCACCATTGCACTCTTGCGGATGAGCTGCAGTGCGTTGTCGTCAATCCCCGTCGGCGTCTGTAGGACTTTGTGAGTCGGTGTGATATCAAGGAACTGGTCCAAATTCAATCGACCCAACTTGAACTCGCGAACGTTCCGTTTGCGGCACATGGGATATCAATGAACCGCAGATCCTTACTCGCAGCATTCGCAAGCTTTTCGGCAGCTCCCGTGCTAGCTGAACACGGATGGGAGGCATATGACATGCTTCGTCCACTCTATCTCGAGGGAGAAGTGACCACCATCATCTGGGCAGACCCCCACGCACATCTCGAACTACTCCACCGCCCCAGCAGCTCCGGCGTCCCCCCGCACATCCGTCAGCTGTCGGTTCCGAAGCAAAAGGAGAACGTCGACGTGAAAACCCTCCTTCAAAAAGCAGTCAGTCCTGCCGAAGGGAATGAGCACTGGCGCGTTGAACTTCCCTCGCTGGCCCGTCTGAGCAAATGGAATGTGCCGCGCCCCAAGATTCAGCAGGTTATCGGGGTCATTGGGTATCTTGGCCCGCAGCTCAAGGGTACGCCTACGATACAAATCGAGATCCTCTTCATCGATGGGAATCCTTATCCTATGCGTTCGGATCCAGCGTGAGGGCTGTTGGGACGACTTGATGTTTTTAGGAGAAGAAACAACAGGCCGATCCGCCGACGGCCGACCTGCGAGTCCTTAGAAAGTCATGAGATTGCGCACCAAGCTGGTCATCCTCGCCACGGTCTGCGCGACGCTCGTTCTGACCCTTTTGACCCGCAATCTGACGATGGGCAACAAACAGGTGGACTCAAGTTTCGAGCGCCGCTACGCAGCCACCGACCCTCAGTTTCCTCGCGCGATGGGCGCC
Organism: Variovorax sp.; assembly: GCA_037720315.1. Taxonomy (GTDB): domain Bacteria; phylum Pseudomonadota; class Gammaproteobacteria; order Burkholderiales; family Burkholderiaceae_C; genus Variovorax. Next base: position 17,537 of record JBBJMS010000059.1, read on the forward strand.
GTGCTCAGTCCGGCGCTGATTGCCGGAAATCGCGTCGAGGAACTGCTCAATGGCGAACAGATATTTCCGGCCATGCTGGGCTCGATCAAGTCGGCGCAGCAGAGCATCACGCTCGAAACCTACATTTATTGGTCCGGCACCATCGGTGCGGAGTTCACTGACTCGCTGGCGGAGCGTGCAAAAGCTGGCGTCAAGGTGAATGTCCTGCTCGACTGGGTCGGTGGCCAGCTCGACGAGGCGCTGCTCGATCGAATGCGCGCAGCGGGCATCGAGATCCAGCGCTACAACAGGCCGCACTGGCACAACCTCGGGCGGATGAACAATCGCACGCACCGCAAGTTGCTGGTGGTCGACGGCAAGACCGGTTTCATCGGAGGAGTCGGGATTGCAGACACCTGGCGCGGCAGTGCGCAGGACTCAGAGCACTGGCGCGACACTCACTTCAAGGTGTCGGGCCCTGCGGTGCGGCAAATCCAGTCGGCATTCATCGACAACTGGCTGCAGTCGACGGGCAACGTGCTGCACGGCGAGGCCTATCTGCCCGACCTCGATGCGCAAGGCTCGGCCAGCGCGCAGGTGTTCACCAGTGCACCCGGCGGCGGGGCCGAGAGCATGCAGTTGATGTACTTGATGTCGATCACGGCCGCGGGCAGATCCATCGACCTCTCGGCCTCCTACTTCATTCCGGACAACGTCGCGGTCGATGCCATCGTGGCGGCGCTGAAGCGCGGGGTGAAGGTGCGCATCCTGCTGCCGGGGCCGTACATGGACATGGCAGTCGTGCGCCGCGCATCACGCGCCGAATGGGGTCCGCTGTTGTCGGCTGGCGCGGAGATCTACGAGTATCAGCCGACCATGTTCCATTGCAAGGTGATGGTGGTGGATCGGGTTTGGACCTCGGTGGGTTCTGCAAACTTCGACACGCGATCGTTCAGCATCAACGATGAGGCAAACCTCAACGTGTACGACGCTGAATTCTCTCGCCGCCAAGTCAATATCTTCGAGCAGGACCTGAAGCTCTCGCAGCGAATCACATTCGAGGATTGGGACAACCGACCACTGTTGGATAAGTCGCTCGATTTCGCGGCTTCGCTGTTGAGTTCGCAGCTGTAAAGTCGGCGCGCAATCGAAGTACTGAAAGTGCGCCCCTTGGCTACAAGGTGACTACATGAGACCCAAAAGTAAAAAGCCTGCTATCTTTTCGATAGCAAGCTTCCTTACTGGGATTGGTGCCGGAGAGATGAATCGAACACCCGACC
>JBBJMS010000208.1:0-5667 GCA_037720315.1 Variovorax sp.
GAAGGCGGTCGATCCGCCGCACGGCCGCCTGCCCAACCTCGTTCGCTTCGGCGCGCTTCGGCCGGCCGACCGCCTGCTCCTGACCCAGGCGCTGAACCAGGCCAGCGCAGCGCATCTGCAGGGCCTTGGCGTGGGACCGGACCATGGCCTTGCGTCGCACGAGCTGCGTGCGATGCAGACCGCGCTGGCGCGCGTCGCGGTGATCGACACGCCGTGGTCCGCAGCTTTTGTCAGCTGGCTGGCGCGCAAGGCCGGCCTCGGCGATGGCGAGTTCGCATTTTCCGAAGCGCATGCCGACTACTCCGGCGCCGCCTTCCAGGCCGGCATCGACGAAGCGGCAGCACTGCCAACGCGGTACGCGATGCGCGCCTGCGATCTCACGCAGACCCCGCCGCGCGTGGGCGACCTCGTCTGCCACGCACGCGGCGCCCGCACCGGGCTCGACACCTTCGGCAAGATGGGCGAGGTGCTTTCAACCCGCGCGAGCGGCGGTGCCGCGCTGCCGATGCACTGCGACGTGGTTGTCGCGGTGGACGTTGCAGGCTTCGACGCCATCGGCGGCAACGTGCTCCAGTCCGTCAGCCTGCGCCGCCTCGCGTTTGCGCCCGGCACGCGCCTGCTGGATGGCAGCTATCGGGACGAAGGCTGTGCGGCAGGTCAACCCGGATGCGTCGATCGCCACATGAGCCGGCAGCCCTGGTCCGTGCTGTTGCAATGGCGTTGAACCGCCTGTAGGCAGAGAGAGCTTTTGAATAGGGGCGTGAGATATGCACGCGGCGATTCCATAGCGCGCTGCCAAACTTGCCCGCATGACGAACTTCTCTCCGATCGGCGAGCCGCAGCGCCGCAGCGGTGAGTCGAGGCAAGGCGCCATTTGATGGCGACGATCTGCCCGAACTGCAGTACGAGCAACCGATCCCTCGCAAAGTTCTGCATGAAGTGCGTCACCCCGCTGACAACGGCATCTGCCGGCGGCGGCATAGATGCGTCGTTCGACGAAGAGCGCACCATCGCATTCACGCGCGCAGCCGGCGGACACGAGCGCGATGCACGGGCCGCTTTTGCGGAGCACGCGCTGCCCGAAGGCACGCTCATCGAAGGCTTCGAGATCGTGCGCCAGATCGGCGAAGGCGGCTTCGGCATCGTCTACCTGGCGTGGGACGCCGCGCTCGAACGTCATGTGGCGATCAAGGAGTACATGCCTTCGTCGCTCGCGGTTCGCGCCGAGGCTTCGCTGGAAGTGAGCACACGGTCCAAGGGGGACCGCGACACCTTCGATGCGGGGCTGAAGAGCTTCGTCAACGAAGCCCGGCTTCTCGCGCGCTTCGATCATCCCGCGCTCGTGAAGGTGTTTCGCTTCTGGGAGGCCAACCGCACCGCTTACATGGCGATGCCCTACTACGAAGGGCCGACGCTGAAGGCCGCCCTGGCGAAGATTGGCGCGCCGGTCGGCGAACAACAACTGCGCGAATGGCTCTACCCGCTGCTCGACGCGCTCTCGGCACTGCACCGCGAGAACTGCTTTCACCGCGACGTCTCGCCGGACAACATCCTGCTCACCGCGTCGGGTCCGCTGCTGCTCGACTTCGGCGCGGCGCGGCATGTGATCAGCGACCGGACGCAAGCGCTGACGACGATGCTCAAACCCGGCTTCGCGCCGATCGAGCAGTACGGCGGCGCCATGATGCAGGGCCCGTGGACCGACCTGTACGCGCTGGCCGGTGTCGTGCACCACGCCATCACCGGGCGCTCGCCCGTGGCGTCGGTGGTGCGCGTGGTCAAAGATTCGCTGCGCCCGCTGGCCACCACCCACGCGGGCGAGTACAGCGACGGCTTTCTTCGCGCGATCGATGCCGCGCTGGCGGTGAAGCCCGAGGCCAGGCCGCAGGACGTGGCGCAGTTCCGCCAACTGCTCGGTGCGGGCCTGGCGCCCGACGGCCCGCTGCTCGGCGCCCAAAATTCGGAACTCCCGGCCCCCGACGACCATCCGATCGAAGCAAGTACGCCGACGGAACCGTCCGCTGTGTCGGTCGCAACCACCGCGCCGCGGCGCTGGAACAAGGCGCTCTATGCAATGGCGGCACTCGCCGTGCTGGCCGGTGTGGCCGGCGCAACGTTGTGGCTGACAGCGCGCAGCACGCCGGCTCCGAAAGCGGTGCCAATCCCGATGGCGGCGCCTGAAGCAATGACTCCCGCGCCCGCGCCCGCGCCAATGCCCGCGCCAGTGCCGGTATCCGAACCCGTGCCCATGCCCATGCCGACGCCAGTCACCGTGCCTGCGCCTGCGCCGACAACGCCATCCGCTCCCGCCGTAGCGCCCCGTCCCGTACCCAAAACAGCGCCTGCAGCGAAGCGCGCGGCAGCGCCGGCATCTCTCGGCACACCCGCCGCACTGTCCAGCCGCTCGACGCCGGCAAAGGCCGAGCCTGAGGCCGCGCCTGCCCCGACAGAGAAAAGCCGGCCGCCGAGATGCGCCGACCTCATCCTGAAGTCATCGCTCGAACCCCTGAGCCCTGAAGAATTCGCATACCTGAAGAGAGAATGCCGATGAACCGCCGCACCTTGAACTTTCCTTCGTTATTTCATCTTCTGCTGGGAGCGGCCACCGCAGCCACCGTGGCCCTTGCGGCCGGCTGCAGCACGCAGCCGGTTGTCGCGGTGAGCAACGAAGCCCTGGCGTTCGACCAGGCCGTCGTCGTCGCAACCGACGCGCTGATGCAGCAGACACAGACGATGTCCGGCTTGCTGGCCAAGGTGGATGCCAAGCTCAACAAGCGCGCGATGGTGCTCGACCCCACGCTCGATGCCAGCACCGGGGAGCAGACGGCCGCGACGCAGCTTCTCGATCGCACGGTGACCGAACGCATCACACGCAACTTCAGCCACATCGAGGTGATTCCGTTCGATGCGGCCAACCTGTCGAAGGCGCAGTACCTTCTCACCGGCACGCTGGCGCGCGCGAAGGGCGCCTACCGCATCGACCTCGCGCTGGTGGACACCCAAGGCGGCACGGTGGCGGCGCAGTCGTCCGCACTGGCGCGGCCGGACGGCGTCGACATGCGGCCATTGGCCTACTACCGCGACAGCCCAGTGATGGTGAAGGACAAGGTCGTCGAGGGCTATGTCCGCACCAGCCGTACGGCGCCGGGGCAGAAGGCGGATGCCGCCTACCTCGAACGCATTGCCGCCGCCGCGGTCATCAACGACGCGACGATCCTCTACAACGCACAGCGCTACCAGGAAGCGCTGGACCGGTACCGCAGTGCGCTCGCAATGCCCGCAGGCGCCCAGATCCGCGTGCTCAACGGCATCTATCTCAGCACCGTGAAGCTCGGCCAGGCGGCCGAGGCCGAAGTGGCCTTTGGGCGACTGGCCGCCTACGGCATCGCCAACAACAACCTGGGCGTGAAGTTCCTGTTCAATCCCGGCAGCACCGACTTCTGGGCCGACCCGAAGGTGACCAGCGCCTACGGCATGTGGCTGCGCCAGATCGCAAGGCAAGCCGGCATAGCCAAGGTCTGCATGGACATTGCGGGACACACCAGCAAGACTGGCCCTGAGGCGGTGAACGACAGCCTGTCGCTCAAGCGCGCGCTCTACATCAAGCAACGGCTGAGTGCGGAGTCGCTCGAAGTGGCCAACCGCACCCGGCCACAGGGGATGGGTTCCAGGCAGAACATCGTCGGCAGCGGCACCGACGACGTCGAGGACGCGCTCGACCGCCGCGTCGAATTCACCATCGTGGATTGCGCCAGGTAAGCGCCAGGCAAACCGGGGTGCCCGACCCGACCGCAGCCTGAGCCGCGGCCGACGCTATGCAGCGTTTTCTTGCGCCAAAGGGTCCGACAACACCAATGCCGCCTGGTACGCCGAGCGGCCCGCGACCTTGGTGTCGGCCGCGAGCTGCTTCCACTGTTGCTCGCGCTCGTACGGCGTTTCGGTGGCTTGCGGCTTCAGCAGCTTCTGTGTGATGCTGAGCAATGCCGCCGTCGACTTCAGGCACAAGCGCGCGGCGCTCAGCGTGGGCTGCTCTCGGTATGCAAACTGTTCCTGTCGACGGATGCGATCGGCCGCTGCAGGTTCCAGCGGCATCAGATCGGTGGGATTCGCGAAGACGATGTCCGCTTCACCGGCCAGCAGCCGCAGCACAGCGCTGTCGACGTTCCCGATGGCGTTTTCGACGAGATCCTGCGGCGATATTGGATCTGCGGAAACGGCGATTCGCGGCGCCGCCGCATGCATGCGGCGCACCGCAAGCCGCCCCAACAGCGCCTGAACCACGGCGACGGACAGTTGCTGGAGGCCCGGGCGCTGCACCTGGCTAAGTTGCCTCGGCCGACCAGCGAGAACGCACAGCGTCCCGATGCGGGTGCCATCGGGCATGCACAAAGGCGCGCCTGCATAGAAGCGGATGTCCGGGCGGCCGGTGACGAGGGGATTGCCGGCAAAACGCGCATCGCGGCTGGCGTCTTCAACCTCGAACAGCTGGTCGTCGAGGACCGCATGCGCGCAGAAGGCCAGGTCGCGCGGGGTTTCTGTCAGTCCCGGCAGGCCGACGTTCGCCTTGAACCATTGGCGCTCGGCATCGACGAGCGACACGAACGCGGCAGGTGTGCCGCAAATGATGGAAGCCGCATGGGCCAGCGCGTCGAATTCTGCCTCTGACCCGGTGTCCAGAATTTCGAGGTTCTGCAGCGCGATCAGGCTTTCCGCTTCGTTGTTGCGCTTTTGTGCGGACTGCATTGGTCATCCCTATGCGCGCATGGTTGGCGCAGCTGATATTGCTCTTGCAGGCCATTGGGAAGCGTGCTCTGCGCGCATTGTGCGTTGGCCATTGTGGAGACCGCCCTGCTGCAACGAAGCGGACTGGAATTTCAGCGCCCAGCGTGAAGGAGTTGCACTCGACAGGCGACGGGTTTCTCCTACACGAGGGTGCGTTCGGCGCAGGTGACAAGCTGCCTTGCGACGGCTAGGCTTCCCACTCGCTCAACATGCGAGGAGACCCCCAATGGCTGCCCGTTCAATTGCATCACTCACGCTCAGCTTCGGCTTGGTATCGATTCCTGTGCGCCTGTACTCCGCCACCGAAAGTGCGGCGAGCGTGAGGTTCAGCATGCTCACGAAGGACGGCTCCCGGGTCAAGCAGCAGTACATCTCCGAGAAAACCCAGGAGTTGGTGCCCCGGGGCGAGATGGTGAAAGGCTACGAGTTCGAGAAAGATCACTTCGTCCTTTTCACGCCGGACGAGTTGAAGGCCCTTGAAGAGGGCAGCAGCCACGTGGTCGACATCGTCGCCTTCATCCCGCTGGCGGCGGTCGACCCTATCTACTACGACAAGGCGTACTTCCTCGCGCCGGACAAGCGCGGTGGCAAACCGTACGCGTTGCTTGCGGAGGCAATGCGCAAGAGTGGGCGCTGTGCGCTGGCGAAGTGGGCTTGGAAGGCCAAGCAGCACGTCGTCCAGGTGCGCCCCGCCGAGGATGGTCTGGTGCTGCAGCAGCTGCTCTATGCAGACGAGGTGCGCTCGCTTGCAGACCTGGACATCGAGCAGGTCGCGGTCTCTACTGCCGAGCTGCAGCTCGCGCTCCAGCTGATCGAGCAGATCTCTCAGGATTCATACGACCCGGCCCAGTACGAAGACGAGGAGAAGAAGCGCGTGCTTGCTGC
>JBBJMS010000209.1:0-5632 GCA_037720315.1 Variovorax sp.
CGTCTTGCAATGCGCTGGCAATCGTCAGTCCTCTGCCTCCTGCTGCTGAGCGCTAGCGCGGCGCACGGCGCGCCCTGGAGCGACGCGCTGCGCCAGCAGGTGGAGCGCATCGACCGCGACTCTCCGGGCGCGCTCGGCGTCTACGTCAAGCGGCTAGACGGCGGAGAAACCTTTTCCTACGGCGCCGAGCGCTTCTGGTACCTGGGCTCGACGGTGAAGGTTCCGATCGCCATCGCCGTGCTGGCGCAGATCGACGCGGGCAAGTTGCGGCTTGCCGACAGCGTGACGCTGGCAGACACCGACAAGATCGAAGCCGGCCAGGTGGTCTGGAGCAAGAGCGGCACCCCGTTCACCATCGACGAGTTGCTCAAACGCATGCTGGGCGACAGCGACAACACGGCGGCGAACATGCTGATCCGCTTGGTGGGCGAAGACCGCATGAACGAAATCGCCAAGTCGGCCATGGGCAGCAATGGACTGGAGCGGATCACCACGCTCGCGCAGGTCCGATAGACGTCTATGCCGAACTGCATCCGGAGGCCAGAAAACTCTCCAACGCGCAGCTGGTGCGCAACGCCTCGGCCCCGCTCGGCCCGCGCAGGGTCGACGCGGTGCGGCAGGCTCTCGACGTGAAGACCTCCGATCTCAACGCGAAGACGATCGACGAAGCCTACGCACGCTATTACGCGCGCAACCTGAACGCCGCCACGCTGGAAGGCTATGGCGACATGCTCGAAAAACTGGTGCGTGGCAAGCTGCTCTCGCCGCAGAGTACCGAGCGTTTGTTCGACGCCATGAAGATCGGCATCTTCACCAACTACCGCCCAAATTGGCGGCGCAAACAGGATCGTCGTCGCCACCTGCGCGGCCGACATCGATGAACAACGCGAAGCCGGCAAGGTGTTCGAGCGCGTCGGGCGGGCCATCACGCAAACCATGCTTGCACCGCAAGGCGCGGGCCAGGCGCGGTAGGGCATCAGCAGTTGGCGCGAATATTCCGGATCAGCATGCGGTCGGAAACGCGCTGGGTGCTCACGATCGCGGTGCCGTGGCACTGGGTCTTCGAAACGCGGTAGCTGTACTTCGCTTCCACCAGATTGGCATCGATCTGGCGTACGGAACGCACCGCCAGCGGCTCTTTGAAGGAACGGTAGAACGCGCTCATGTTCGAAGCCTTGAAGGGGCCCACGCCGCGTTTTGCGGGCGTCACCAGGTCGGCGGCCGCCTCGCCGTCACCGAGGGACAGCGCACGGTAGAACTTCTCGACCGCGTCGGCGGGGCCGCCCGCCACCGACTCGATGGGGATGTCGCTCAGGGGCACCACCTGCGGGAGCGGCGCGGCCGGGGCGACCGGCGCAAGCTGAACGACCGAGGCTGCCGCAAAGGTGCGCGAGGGCGCAATCCCCGGCCTGGATGACCGGTTCGCATACCAGAGCACGAACGCCGTGCAAGACAGAACCATCAGCACCGCTGCCCAGACAACCGACACGTCAAGCCCGTGCGGCAGTGAAATGCCAGCGTTCCCCTGCGCCGAGGCGAGAGCGGGAGCAGGGAACGCCGGCCGCGGTGCCTGAGCCCTTGCCATGCCCGCCGACGAGAGCTTGACCGCGCAGCCGCGGCAATAACTCGCCGCGTCGCGGTTGCTCGTCTGGCAGGCGCTGCAGATCTGTGCCACGGCGTTGTCAGTGCTTCGCGCCCGGCTTCTTCGCCGTCTTTTCCGCTTTCTCGAAATCTTTGTCGCTCGGAGCGCCCGCCGCACCGGCCTTGCGCACGTGTTCGCCGCTGCCGTGCTTGATGCGTTCCTGCTTCGCGTGGATGTTGGCGTACAGCCCTTGTTTCTTGCCGGTCATGAACGACGCTCCTTCGAAGATGATCGTCAACCTTATTGGCTGTGCCGGGTGGCAATGCGCGCGTTCGGCGCCACGGCGCGTAGGAAGACAGGCGTATCAGGATGCAAGGTTAGTCAAGCAATGGGTTGACTTTGACGCAGCCTGGCCGCGGCGCCGTTTGGTGCATGCAGTGTTGCGTGTCTTCAGAACGGCAGATTGCGCCGAGCCTCGTCGCGCCGGCGCTGATCGCGCACCTTGTCGCAATGCGGATGGCGCTCGAAGGCGGGCTTCGCGCATTGCACGGCTTCGCAGCGCGACGCCAGGATGAAGTGCAGATGGGCGCAGCCGGGGCGCGGATCAGCTGCAACGGAACGCACCACCGGCCGGCGAGCAGGTACGGCCGGCGGCGGTGGCGCGGCCTCTGCCACCGCCGCCTGTGGCTCCTCGATCGGCAGCGCAGGCCGGACGGGCTGCGATGGCTCCACTGGCTGGACAGGCCGGACCGGCGGCACCGGCCGCAAGGCCTGCGCAGGCGGCGCGGATTGCACGCGCTGCGTCGGCGCCGCAGGCTGCACCGTGATCGCCGGCTGCAGGGGCACGCGGTCGATCGGAACCAGTGCCGCTGCCGGCTCGTCGGCAACGGCGGCCGGCGCTGCGGGCGCTGCTGGCGCGGACCTGGCAGGCGTCGCCGCGATCTCGACCGGCAGCGGCGCCTCCGGTGCATCGACCTTGCGCGTCACATAGGCATGCCAGCCGAGAAAGGCGACCGTGATGGCCACCGACAGCAGTACGAAGCGAATCCAGAAGCCGCGGGTTTCGATTGGCAGCAGGCCCGGCGGCGGGCCCGCCGCCGGCGCCGATGCCTGCGCGGGCCGCCAGCTCTTCATGCTTTCGAGCGCGGAGGGCCCGGTCGCGACGAAGCCCGGCAGCTTGTGCGCGCAGCCGCGGCAGAACATCGCCTGCACCCGGTTCTCGGCGCCGCAGGCTTCGCAAAGCACCTTCATGTCAGCGCGTTTCATGCCGTAGGTGCCCCTGCGTTGGTCATGTTCTTCATGCCAGTGCGGCCGCGCGGTCGGCGTGCAGCAGCAGCGGTATCACACGCCAGCCGGCGCCCGCGCGCTCGAAGCGCAGCGGCTGTGCGTTGCCGAGCACATCGATGTCGACCGCCACGCCGAGCAGCGCTGCCAGGACCAGCAGCGATCCCCCGTGGGCCACGACGAGCACCGACCCCGGCTGCGCCAGCGCGGCGGCGAGCGCGGCACGCTTGCGGGTGACGAACTCGGCCAGCGTTTCGCCGCCTTCGGGCGCGCAGGCCCAATCCAGGCCGGCCGACGAGGTGCCGATCAGCGCGCCAAAATTTCGCTCGCGCAGGCCTTCGGCCACCACCGGACCGATGCGGTGGCTGGCTGCGACGGTGTGCGCGGTGTCGAACGCACGCTTCACGTCGCTGCATACGATGGTGCGGATCAGCTCGCCCGCCAGCAGCTCGGCCGCGCGTGCCGCTTGCTGCAGGCCGATCGTGCTCAGCGGCTCGTCGATGGCCTGGAAGACGCGCCGCGCGTTGCACTCGGTCTGCCCGTGCCGCAAGAAATAGAAGTGCCCGCCATCGGGCGCCAGCGGCTCGGCCGCTGCAATGCGAATGAGTTCATCGATGCCTGCGTGCATGCTTGCGGCGAAGGCCACGGCACCGGTGGAGGCCTCTTGGCTTTCTTGATTTGCAATCACTGTCACTGAAACTTCATTCCCTTCGGGCGTGCGAGCAGGCGGTCGATGTAGCGGTCGATCTTGGGCCGATCGGAGCGGCCGCCGAAGATGCGCTGCCAGATGAACATCGAGCCGACCATCACGTCGGCGGCGGTGAACTGCGCGCCGAACAGGTAAGGGCCATAGCCCAGTTCGCGCTCGACAAGGTCTTTCACGATCTCGAAGTCATTCCAGCCGCGCGCGTCCGGCGTCGGGAGCTTCAGCAGCCGGTCTCCCATCGAAGGTTCGAGCTGCGACGTGGAATAGACCATGAGGGACAGGAACCTGCCGCGCTCCGGCGAGCCGACCGATGGCGCCAACTTGGCCTGCGGATACTTCTCTGCGACGTAGAGACAGATGGCGGCGTTCTCGTAGAGCCGCGTGCGGCCGTCGACCAGCGCCGGCAGCTTGCCGGCCGGATTGATCGCCAGGAAGCCCGGCGCCTTGTGCTCGCGCTTGTCGAAGCTGATCGGCACGATCTCGTAGTCGGCGCCGGCCTCGTCCAGCATCCACTTGGCGATGACGGCGCGGCTTTGCGGATTGAAATAGAGCTTCATCGGCATGGGTGCTTCTCTTCAGAGCTTGGGAATGTGGAGGGTCTTGCTGATCATCAGCGTTCCCGACAGCGCGAACAGCAGGGTTAACGGATGCAGCTCCCATGGCCCCAGCATCCATGCCCCGCCCCAGAGCGCATCGCCGATGCGGCCCTGCCATGCGGCCAGGGCGAGCAGGCCGACCAGCACCACGCTGGTTGGGATCGGTGTGCCTTCGAAGTACTTGACCTTGTCGGCGCCTTCGGAGAGCGCCTCGGCCGTCACGTTGTAGCGGGCCAGCCGGCTCACGCCGCAGCCGACGAAATAGATGAGCAGCACGCAGTCCCAGCCGCCGTCGAGCCCGGCGGCAAAGGCGAGGGCGGCGGGCGCCACGCCGAACGAGATCACGTCGGCCAGCGAGTCGAGCTCGCGGCCGAGTGCCGACTGAGTCTGCCGCCAGCGCGCGACGCGGCCGTCGAACACATCGAAGATGAAGGCCGCGGGCGCGAGCGCGGCTGCCCACAGGAATTGGGCGATCGAACCGCTGGCGACGAACGCCATCGCCAGGAACACGGCGCCGACGCCGCAGGCCGCGTTGCCGAGCGTGAACACGTCGGCCAGATGGAAGCCGCGGATCATCGAAAAATGCTTTCGGGCCGGCGCGGCGGCAGTGGTCGAGGGGGGCATTTTGGGTTCCGTAAGCAAAGGTACAGGGCACCTTAGCGCAACTGCGCCGGGTTGGATGTAGTCGCAAGCCGATGGCGCGAGGCCCGGCTTCAGGCGTGCGGCTGCTGCTCGGCAGCGGCTTCGACGGCAACCATCACGCGCTTCATCACCCGTTGCACGAGGTCTTGCCGCGGCGGCGCCTCGCGCCACCGGCTGCGGGCGCCCGGCGCACCGGTTTCCCAGCCAGGATGGCTGCGCGCGGGCCGCGCGGCGCGCACCAATTCCGACAATGCGCGCGCCGGCGGGCCGGCGGCACCGGCGGCGATGCGGTCGACCGCTGCGTGGCTGCGCCGTTCGAGCGCCCGCAGCAGGTCGATCTGCCAGGCGGCGAGCACCAGCAGCACGCTGTCTTCCACCGTGAGCTCGTGCACGTCGCGCAGCTTGTTGGACAGCTTGCGGCCCAACGGTCCGAAACCTTGCGACAGGGCGCCGCCGAGCGCACCGCCCAGCGCCGCACCGGCGCCGAGCGACAGGCCGGCCAGCGCCAAGTCGGCCACCACGCCAACCGCGGCGCCGGCAGCAACGCCCTTGCCGAGCAGGATGCCGGCATCTTTCAGCGCCTCGGGATGGAAGAAGTCCATCGACCACCGGCCTTCGATCAGAGCGAGCGGCGCTTCGTCCGCGTCGCCTTCCCTGAACCCGTACAGCGCGAGCAGGTCCGTGGCGCAGCGCTGCGCCTTGTCGAACACGTCTTTTCGCAGCGCGGCGACCAAACGGTCGCGGCTCTGCGCCACCCCGAATTCGTAGGCTGCGGCTGTGCGCCGCAACGCGGCGGCATCGACCCTCAGCACGGCGAAGCGG
>JBBJMS010000210.1:0-5632 GCA_037720315.1 Variovorax sp.
CGGCGCGTCCTTCAGCATCACCCGCGCGATCGCCACCCGCTGGCGCTGCCCGCCCGACAACTTGACGCCGCGCTCGCCCACATGCGCTTCGTAGCCGCGCCGCTCGCTCGCGTCGCCCAGCGTCTGGATGAACTCGTGCGCCTCGGCGCGCACGGCTGCCGAGCGAACCGCATCGGCTGTCGCATCCGGCCTGCCGTAGGCGATGTTGTCCGCCACCGAGCGGTGCATGAGCGACGTGTCCTGCGTAACCATGCCGATGTGCAGGCGCAGCGAATCCTGCGTGACCCGCGCGATGTCCTGCCCGTCGATCAGGATGCGGCCGCTCTCCAGGTCGTGGAAGCGCAGCAGCAGGTTCACCAGCGTCGACTTGCCGGCGCCCGAACGGCCGACCAGGCCGATCTTTTCGCCCGGCGCGACGGTGAGCGTCAGGTTGTCGATCACGCGCCGGCCACCGTCGCCATAACGAAAGCTCGCATGCTCGAATCGCACTTCGCCGCGTGGCACGGCGAGCGCTTTTGCATCCGGCGCATCGAGCACGGTGCGCGGACGCGACAGCGTCTTCATGCCGTCCTGCACCGTGCCGATGTTCTCGAACAGGCTGGTCATCTCCCACATGATCCAGTGCGACATGCCTTGCAGCCGCAGCGCCAGCGCGGTCGCTGCGGCTACCGCGCCCACGCCGACCGCGCCCTCGGACCACAACCACAAGGCCATGCCCGCCATGCCCGCCGTCAGGCCCATGCTGAGTATGTGGTTCACGATCTCGAAGGCGCTCACCAGTCGCATCTGGCCGTAGCCCGTGTACATGAAGTCCTTCATCGCCGCGCGCGCGAAGCCGGCCTCGCGTTGCGTGTGCGAGAACAGCTTGACGGTGGCGATGTTGGTGTAGGCATCGGTGATGCGGCCGGTCATCAGCGCGCGTGCATCGGCTTGCGCCTTGCCGATCTTGCCGAGCCGCGGCACGAAGAAGACGAGCGCGCCGATGTAGAGCGCCAGCCAGACGACGAAGGGCAGCATCAGCTGCGGGTCGAGCACCGCCGCGAGCACGATCATGGTCGCCACGTACACGCCCATCGCCACCAGCACGTCGGCCAGCACGAAAACGGTTTCGCGCACCGCCAGCGCGGTCTGCATCACCTTGGCGGTGATGCGGCCGGCAAACTCGTCCTGGTAGAAGGCCATGCTCTGGCCGAGCATCAGGCGGTGGAAGTTCCAGCGCAGCCGCATCGGCAGGTTCACCGCCAGCGTCTGGTGCTTGACGATGGTCTGCAGCGCGACCACGCCGATGCTCGCCACCAGCGCGGCGCCGAGCCACATCAGCGTGGTGCCGCGGTCTTGCCACAGGCGGGCCGGCACCTGGCCGCCGAGCCAGTCGACGATGCGCCCGAGCATGGCGAACAGCAGCGCCTCGAAGGCCGACATGACGGCGGTGAGCGCCGCCATCGCGGCGATCTTGCCGCGCACGCCGTTCGTGCAGGCCCAGAGAAAAGCGAAGAAGCCCTGCGGCGGCAGCGCGGGCTCGGCATCCGGATAGGCATGGAGCAGTTTTTCGAAGAAGCGGAAGAAGCGGAACAAGGCGGGCGGTCTCCAGTGAGGCGCCACTGTAGCGGCGCTCGCGACCCGGGTCTGCACGGGTGCTGCACTCTGCCTAGACTCCGCAGGCAAGGACCACCCATGACTACCATCGCGCCAACGCTCCCGACCTACTTCATCTCGCACGGCGGCGGCCCCTGGCCGTGGATGAAGAAGGAGATGGGCGCCGCCTACGACCAGCTCGCCGCCGCGCTCGCCGACATGCCGCGCCAGATCGGCCGCACGCCGCGCGCCGTGCTGATGGTGTCGGCGCACTGGGAGGAGCCCGAATTCGCGGTGATGGCGAATCCGCGGCCGCAGATGATTTACGACTACGGCGGCTTCCCGGCGCATACCTACGGGGTGCACTACGACGCGCCGGGCTCGCCTGAACTCGCGCAGCGGGTGCATATGCTCATCGAGGCGGCGGGCCTGCCGGTGCGGCTGGATGCGCAGCGCGGCTTCGACCACGGCATGTTCGCGCCGATGGCCGCGATCTATCCCGAAGCCGATGTGCCGGTGGTGCAGCTGTCGCTGCGGCGCGGGCTAGATCCGGCCGAGCACCTAGCGCTCGGCCGCGCGCTGGCGCCATTGCGCAACGAAGAGGTGCTCATCATCGGCAGCGGCCTGAGCTATCACAACCTGCGCAACTTCGGGCCGCAGGCGCACGACGTCTCCAAGGCCTTCGACGACTGGCTCGACCAGGCGCTGGTGCAAGCGCCGGCCGTGGAACGCGCGCAGCTTCTGCAGGACTGGGCATCGGCGCCCGCAGCGCGCCTGGCGCATCCGCGCGAGGAGCACCTTATACCGCTCATGGTGGCCGTTGGTGCCGCCGAAGACGAGGCCGGGGTGCGCATCTACCACGAGGATGCGTTCATGGGCGGGCTGGTGGTGTCGAGCTTTCGGTTTGGTGCTTGAGCCGGTGCCGGGGGGCGGGATCAGGCTGCTGCCGTCTCCAGCGGTTCGATTTCCTTGGCAATGCGCTTGGCCACGACCTTCTCGGCGATCTTCAGGTCATGGGTGGACTGAAGATTCAGCCACGATTGCGCATCGCCACCGAAATAGCGCGCCAGGCGCAGTGCCGTGTCCGGGGTGACTCCCCGGCGCTCCAGCACGATGTCGTTCAGGCGTCCGGTCGGCACATGCAGTGCCTTCGCCAGCGCG
Source organism: Variovorax sp. (assembly GCA_037720315.1). Classification (GTDB taxonomy): domain Bacteria; phylum Pseudomonadota; class Gammaproteobacteria; order Burkholderiales; family Burkholderiaceae_C; genus Variovorax. Next base: position 2,737 of record JBBJMS010000210.1, read on the forward strand.
TTCACGCTCATCGCAAGTGGCTTGATGTAGTCCTCGCGCAGGACCTCGCCGGGATGCATCGGCCGCATGCCGTTCTTGAACATGGAGTGCCTTTCTCTTTCTGCTCTTTGTGCAAATCAGTGGTAGTCGACGATCTCGACACTGGCAGCACCCTCATCTGTCCAGATGAAACACACGCGCCACTGTTCGTTGACGCGGATGCTGTGCTGCCCCTTTCGATCCCCTGTCAATCCTTCCAGCCGGTTACCGGGTGGTGCCTTCAGGAACTCCAACGTCACGGCCGCATCGAGCTGTGCGAGTTTCCGTTCAGCGGCCGCTTTGATGTTGGCAAATAGCCTGGATTTTCCCGTCTCGAAAAGGGCCCGCGTATCGACGCACTTGAACGAGAGGATCATCGATCGGAGTATATGCCGTTTGCCGGTAAGCGGTAAAGAAGGCGCATCACCTCAAATCTCCAGCGCCCCCGCATTCCGCCGCCAGAACGCCGCATCCGGAAACGTCCCTGCGCCGGCCGCAGCGTTGTCGGCCATGTGCTCCGGCCGGCTGGTGCCGGGGATGACGCAGGTGACGGCGGGATGGCTCAGCGTGAACTTCAAAAGCACCTGCGCCCAACTCGTGCAGCCGATATCCGCCGCCCAGGCGGGCAGGGGCCGGTCGCGCAGTTTACGCAAGAGCCCGCCGCCGCCGAAAGGCATGTTGACGATCACCGCCACGCCGCGCTCGGCGGCGAGCGGCAGCAGGCGCTCTTCGGCCTCGCGCGCATCGATCGAGTAATTGATCTGCAAGAAGTCGACCTTCTCGGCGCGCAGCACCGCCTCGACATCCGCATAGGCCGACGAGGTGTAGTGCGTGATGCCGACGTAGCGCACGCGGCCCTTGTCCTTCCAGCCGCGCAGGGTCGCGAGGTGGGTGCGCCAGTCGACCAGGTTGTGCACCTGCATCAGGTCGATGCGCTCGGTGCGCAGGCGCTGGAACGACTGCTCCATCTGCGCGATGCCGGCGTCTCGGCCGCTGGTCCAGACCTTGGTCGCGAGGAAGGCCCCGGCGCCCTGCGTGGAAGCCGCCAGCAGCTCGCCGGTGACCGCCTCCGAGCGGCCGTACATCGGCGAGCTGTCGATGACTTTTCCGCCGGCGGCGAACAGAGCCTCGAGCACGCCCGGCAAGCGCTGGCGTTCCGCGCTGCCGGCCGCGGCATCGAAGCCGATCCAGGTTCCGCAGCCGACCACGGGCAGTGCTTCCTGGGTCGAGGGGATGGGACGTGTGTTCATCTTCGACCTCGCGCTGGAAGTCTGGGCACGGATGCCGGCCGGAAAGACGGCGGTGGCCGACAGGCCGACCGCCATGCGAAGCACCTGGGCGCGGCGCAGGCCGGCCGGATGGGCGTGCGGAATGGAATGCATGAGACCTCCATGTAGAAGCAAGTCAGTCAGTCAGTCAGTCGATGGATGCGGTTTGCCCGCGCGGGTTCCGCACGGCCCCGCCGAGCCGGCGTTCCTGCTGTCGCGCAAGCCACAGCGAAAGCACCGCCCACAGGCCGGCCAGCGGAATGGCCAGTGCGGCAAGCCCGGCAAAGCCGATGCCTGCCGCGGAAAGGCCGGCCGAGATCCAGCCGCTGACCGCATCGCCGCCGCGGTAGACCACGGTTTCGATCACGTTCTTGGCCTTGTACTTGGTCTCGCGGTCGACCACGGTGAAGAGAACCTCGCGCGCCGGCCGCGCGATGGCGTAGTCGAAGGCGCGGCGCGCGGACTGGGCCAGCGCCAGCAGCGCCACCGTCGGCGACAGCGCGACCGCAAAGAAAGCCAGCGCCGACGCCACCGGCAGCAACACCAGCGCGGTGGCGACGCCGAAGCGCTTCATCAGCCGGCCGGTCACGAAGAGCTGCAGCGCCAGCGTCAACGTCGAAACGCCGAGGTCCACCAGCGCGAAGAAGCGGGTGCGCGATGCGGTGTCGGCGAATGCGTCGGCGACGATGCGGCCCTGCTCGAAGTACAAAAAGGTCGAGGCGGCGGTGTGCAGCAGCAGGTAGCCGCACAGGCCCAGCAGATAGGGCGAGCGAGCGATCAGCGAGAGCCCGGCCAGCAGGTTGCCGCCGATCGGCCGCCCGTCGCCGGTGGCCGTGGCGGCGCCGGGCTGCGTGACTGCGGCGTTGGGGCCGGACTGCGCGGTCCGCGGATAGAGCCGGTAGAAGCACTGCAGCGCCGCTTCGAGCAGCAGCGCCGCACCGAGCGTGAGCGCGACCGGACCGAGCGCCGTGACCAGCGAGGCCGCGAGCGCCGGCCCGACGAAGGTGCCGGCCGTGCCGCCCGCGGCGATGAAGCCGAACAGGCGCCGCGCCTGCGCATTGCTGAAGCAATCGGCCAGCACGCTCCAGAAGATGCTGATCACGAACAGGTTGAAGACGCTGATCCAGACGAAGAACACCCGCCCGACCCAGACGCCCTGGACCTCCGCCGCGATCAATGCGCAGAACACCAGGATGCTGACGGTGAAGAAGCGATAGGCCAGCGGCACGAAGTGCCGCGGCGCAAGCCGGGTGACCAGCGCGCCGAACAGCGGCACCAGCGCCAGCATGGCGACGAAAGTGCCGGTGAAGAGCCATTGCAGCTCGTCCGCACCGCCGGCCAGGCCCATCGCATCCCGCAGCGGCCGCAGCAGGTAGTAGCCGCCCAACAGGCAGAAGAACCAGCCGAAGCCCAGCAGGGTGGCGCGCACTTCGTGCGGTTCGACATCGACGGCACGGCGCAGCAGGCGGTAGAGGTTCACCGGCAGCAGTGTGGGCAATCACCGGATGCCGGTATTTCCGCAAGGATTTGGCACAAAGCCGGATACTGTATAAAAATAAGGGGTATCCTTTTAGCTCCAGTCAAGTCGAAATACTGGATGTCCATCCAGT
>JBBJMS010000060.1:0-18454 GCA_037720315.1 Variovorax sp.
GTACCACCGACTGTTTCAAGTCGAACACGATGCGGATCACGCCCGGGGCGAACTGCCCGACCCGCAGTCCGTCGATGTAGGGATCGCCGGGCTTGATCTTGCCGACCAGTTCGCGCAGGGCCGGATTGAGTTCGATGCCTTCGATGTCGACCGCCAGCCGCGGCGGACTGCCGACCACCAGCTGCTGCGAATGGAGGCGACCGTCGGACTCGATGGTGACGCGGGTGTAGTCGGACGCGGGCCACACGCGCACCGCGACGATGGTCGCGCCGAAAGCGATCTCGTGCACGCCGAGCAGGAGAGCGATGCTGCCGCCCTGCAGCAGCAATCGCCGTTTGGGGTCTGCCGCTTTCATGCGGCTCCGGCGTCGGCGAGCAATCGGCGGCCGCGCGGCGTGTGGGCGCTCAGGGTCACGGTGCGGGTGTCATCGATCATTGCTTCGATGTTAAGGGCGAGGTCTGCAAACGGAATGCGGCCAGTAGCGTTTTCGGGCCATTCGGCCAGCTTCAGTCCGGGGCCGGCAAAAATGTCACGGAAACCGGCATCGTCCCATTCGCGCGGATCGCTGAACCGATAGAAATCGAAATGGAAGATGGCCAATCCGCCGGGCGCCTCGTGCGGCTCGACCACGGCGTAGGTCGGGCTCTTGATGCGCGAATTGATGCCGAGCGCCCGAAGCAGGTGTCGAACGAAGGTGGTCTTGCCGGCGCCCAGGTCGCCCTGCAATGCGATGAAGGCATCTGCCAGCGCCCATGATTTCGCGAGGGCGCGTGCCAGCACTTCGGTGTCGTCTTCGGTGCGCCACGTCTGCACGAGGCTGTGCGTTTCTACAATCGGCGGGTGATTGGCAGCCATCAACTCGTGATCCGGATTCAGGCCTTGGCCCAGGAACTCGGATTCTCCCAAATCGGCATCGCCGGTGTCGACCTGTCGAGCGCCGAGACGGGCCTTGCGCAGTGGCTGGCCGAGGGCTTCCATGGCGAGATGCACTACATGGCAGCGCATGGCAGCCGGCGCGCACGGCCGGCGGAGTTGGTGCCGGGCACGGTCTCGGTGATCACGGCACGCATGGACTATCTGCCGCGCGCGACGCCGGGCGACTGGCAATCGATCGAGTTCGACCGATTGCAGAGGCCGGGCGAAGGCATCGTGTCGCTCTATGCACGCGGCCGCGACTATCACAAGGTGATGCGATCGCGCCTGGCAAGGCTGGCAGCACGCATCGCGGACGAAGTGGGCGCTTTCGGCCACCGCGCCTTCACCGACTCGGCGCCGGTGCTCGAAGCCGAACTCGCCGCGCGCAGCGGCCAGGGCTGGCGCGGCAAGCACACGCTGGTGCTGGACCGCGATGCCGGCTCGATGTTCTTTCTGGGCGAGATCTACGTCGACATGGCGCTTGCGCCGACCGCGCCCGCCAGCGCGCACTGCGGCAGCTGCAGCGCCTGCATCGACATCTGCCCGACGCGCGCCATCGTGGCACCGCACCGGCTCGATGCGCGGCGCTGCATCTCTTACCTCACGATCGAACATGCGGGGCCGATACCGATCGAGCTACGCCCGCTGATCGGCAATCGCATCTACGGCTGCGACGACTGCCAGCTGATCTGTCCATGGAACAAGTTCGCGCAGCGAAGTGCGCTGCCCGATTTCGATGCGCGCGACGGACTCACCGGCCGCCACCTCGCAGAACTCTTCGCCTGGAGCGATGAAGAATTCCTGCGCTTTACCGAAGGCAGCCCGATCCGCCGCATCGGCCACGAGCGCTGGTTGCGCAATGTGGCGGTGGCGCTGGGCAATGCACTGCGCGCTGGCGACGAAAGGGCGCGCGAGGCGTTGATCGCTCGGCGCGGCGATCCGAGCGCACTGGTGCGCGAGCACGTCGAATGGGCTTTGGCGGTCGCGCCCTTCAACGCCGCATGACCGCAGAAACCTGCGCCGTTCCTTCGTCGAGCGAACGCATGGAACTCAGCCGCAGCGACGCGTACTTCAGGACCGGGTTGTTGATCAGCTTGCCGCTGAAGTGGCCGTTGAAGCGCGCATCGGCGCAGCCGCTGACCGTGAGGTCGATCGAGGCATTGGCCGCCGACACGTAGTCGGTGCTGGAGCCAGTCATCCTGCAGGCCGCTCCGGGCACCTGGCCGTGTACGGCGCCGTCGGCATCGATCTGGATCGCTCCCGCATGGACGGCGGGCTTGCCCCGAGCCCCGGAATCGGAGTGCACGACGTAGAACAAAAACGGCCCCTGCCACGCGCCTTGATAGTGGTTGTCGGGCTGGGCTTGGGCGGTGCCAACCAGGGCTGCTGCAAAGAGGACGAACAGGCAGCGCATCGCGCGATGCTAGCGAGTCAACGCCAGGGCAAATGGCAGGCTCGCCACGCCGAGCAGCGTCGACAGCGTGACCAGCCCTGCCACGTAGGGGCCGTTGTAGCCCATGCGTGCCGCGAGCACGTAGGCGCTCGATGCGGTGGGCACGGCGGAGAAGGTCATCAGCACCGCGGCCTGTGCTGGGTCCAGCTTCAGGGCCACCGCAAGGCCCCAGGCGATCAGCGGCAGCACCAGGTGCCGGATCGAGAGCACCGACACGGCCAGCACCTTGCCGCGCGCGAGCGTGGCGAACTGCATGCCGGCGCCGGCAGCCATCAGGCCGAGCGCGATGGATGCCGCGCCGATGCGCACGAGCGTCGGTTCGAGCCAGCCCGGCACGCCCAGTCCGAGCAGGTTGGCCACCAGGCCGCTCACGGTTGCGATGATCAGCGGATTGCGCACCAGCTGCCTGGCGAAGCCGGTTCGTCCATGGCGCGCCATCGGCCACACCGCGGCCATGTTGAAGAGTGGCACGCAGGCGCCGATCAGCACCGCGATCATGAGCAGCCCGGCGGGCCCGGCGATGCGCTCGGCCAGCGCAAGGCAGATGAAGGAATTGAAGCGGAACGCGATCTGCGCGCTGGCGGCATGGTCGCTGCGGTCGATGTGCCGCCCGATCAACGGCAGGAACGGCAGGGCGTAGGCGAGCGCAATGCCCGACAGTCCGACGCCCACGCCGGCGGTCAGAAGATGCGATGCCGCACCAAAATCGAGCGGGCTGCGCACGATCGAGTGAAACAGCAAAACCGGAAATAGAAAGTAATAGACCAGGCTCTCCACCTGGTCCCATACGCGGCGATCGAGTGGCGTATAGCGGCACAGCAGCCAACCGCAGGCAATGAGGGAGAAGTCGGGGAAAAGCAGTTGGGCGTAGTTCACCCTTTCGAGGATAAACGGGCTAGACCGTGGGTTATCCACGAACATGCAGAACGGCCGGAGCCGTTAGCATCCGGGCTTTGTTTCTCGACCTCCAGGAGTCTCTTCAATGCAACGTCGTCAATGGAACGCAATCGCCGCGGCCGCGGCTCTGACACTCATCGCCGGCCCGACCCTGGCCCAGGGCTATCCGAACAAGCCCATCGAACTGCAGGTGCCCTTTGCGCCCGGCGGCACCACCGACATCGTGGCCCGCGTGATCTCCGAGCCGCTCGGCAAGGCGCTTGGCCAGAGCGTGGTGGTCGTCAACAAGGCAGGCGGCGGCGGCATCGTGGGTGCTGCCGAGACGGCGCGCGTCGCACCCGACGGCTACAAGTTGGGCGTTGCCACCGTGTCGAGTACAGCCGCCAATCCGGCCATCAATCCGAAGGTGCCGTACGACCCGATCAACGACTTCACGCCGATCATCAACATCGCGGCGACGCCCAATCTGATTGCAGTGAACCCGAGTTTCCCGGCCAAGAACTATGCCGAGTTCGCGGCCGAGCTGAAGAAGAACCCAGGCAAGTATTCGTATGCTTCGTCGGGCACCGGCGGCATCGGGCACCTGCTGATGGAGCTCTACAAGAGCCTGAGCAACACCTTCGTCACGCACATCCCGTATCGCGGTGCAGGCCCGGCGCTGAACGACACGGTGGCCGGCCAGGTGCCGATCATCTTCGACAACATACCGTCGGCGCTGCCCTTCATCAAGAGCGGCCGGCTGGTGCCCATCGTCGTGGCGGCGCCGACGCGCCTGAAGGAACTGCCGAACGTGCCGACCTTCAAGGAACTGGGCATGGAGCCGGTGAACCGCATGGCCTACTACGGCATCCTCGGCCCCAAGGGCCTGCCGAAGGAAGTGGTCGACAAGATCAACGCGGGCGTGAAGACGTCGATGGAAGACCCGGCTGTGCGCAAGCGCATCGAGGACACCGGTTCGATCGTGGTCGCCAACACGCCGGAACAGTTCGCAGCGCAGATCAAGGCCGAGTTCGAGGTCTACAAGCAAGTGGTCGCCAAGCAGAAGCTCAAGCTGGACTGACCGGCACTCGGCGCACCCGAAGCCGCCCCTCCGGGCGGCTTTTTCTTTTGTTATCTTGCAACGCATGACCGCGGCCATCGAAACACCCAGCGACACGCCCGAGATCGACGATTTCATCGATGCGCTGTGGCTCGAGGACGGGTTGTCGCGCAACACGCTGGCGGCCTACCGGCGCGATCTCGCGTTGTTCGCGCACTGGCTTCGCGCGCGGCGCGGCGGCTCGCTGGATGCGGCGCGCGAGGACGACCTGCAGGCCTACATGGGCGCGCGGCTTTCCGACAAGGGCAAGGCCACGTCCGCCAATCGCCGGCTCACGGTTTTCAAGCGCTACTTTCGCTGGGCGCTGCGCGAGCGGCGCATCGCAGCCGACCCGAGCCTGCGCCTCGCGCCGGCCCGGCAGATGCCGCGTGCGATCAAGACCCTGTCGGAGAAGCAGGTCGACGATCTGCTGGCCGCACCCGACGTCGACACGCCGCTGGGCCTGCGCGACCGGGCCATGCTGGAGCTGATGTATGCAAGCGGCCTGCGGGTGAGCGAACTGGTCGGCCTGCGGATGTTCGAGTTGAGCCTGAACGACGGCGTGCTGCGCGTGATCGGCAAGGGCGACAAGGAGCGGCTGGTGCCCTTCGGCGGCGAGGCGCGGCGCTGGATCGAGCGTTATCTGCACGACGCGCGGCCCGTCATCCTCGACGGCCAGCAGACGGCCGACCTGTTCGTCACCGCACGCGGCGCGCGCATGACGCGGGTCATGTTCTGGGTCATCGTCAAGAAGCACGCGCTGGCGGCCGGTATCCATACGCCGCTGTCGCCGCACACCCTGCGCCATGCGTTCGCCACGCACCTGCTCAACCACGGCGCCGATTTGCGCGCGGTGCAGCTGCTGCTGGGGCATGCCGACATCTCGACCACCACCATCTACACGCACGTCGCGCGCGAGCGGTTGAAGCAGCTGCATGCGCAGCACCATCCGCGTGGCTGAGTTGCTGTCGCCGCTGCGCATCGGATGTGCCGGCTGGAGCTTGCCGCGCGACGTGTGGCCGCGCTTTCCGAACACGGGGTCGCACCTCGAGCGCTACGGGGCTGTATTCGATGCAGTCGAGATCAATTCATCGTTCTACCGGCCGCATCGGCGCGAGACCTACGCCCGCTGGGCGGGCGAAACGCCCGAAGGATTTCGCTTTGCCGTCAAGCTGCCGAAGACGATCACGCATGAAAAGCGGCTCGCCGATCCCGTGCCGGCCCTCGATGAATTCCGGTGCCAGGTCGCAGGGCTGGGCGACAAACTCGGTTGCCTTCTCGTCCAGCTGCCGCCGAGCCTTGCGTTTGACGCCGGTGTTGTGTGGCGGTTTCTGGCAGCGCTGCGCCGCCGCTATCAAGGAGGCCTCGCGCTCGAGCCGCGTCATGCCAGCTGGTTTACGCCCGAGGCCGAAGCCTTGTTGGCGCAATTCAAGGCGGGCCGCGTACTCGCCGACCCGGTCCTGCATGCCGGTGCGGCGGCACCGGGAGGTTGGCCGGCCCTCGTGTACCTGCGCCTGCACGGCTCACCGCGGCGCTACTGGTCTGCGTACGCGGAGCCGCTGCTCCAACGACTTGCGCAGCGCCTGCATCTCGCGCGAAGTGAAGGCGCCGAGTGCTGGTGCATCTTCGACAACACCGCCAGCGGCGCGGCAGTGGGTGATGCGCTGGCGCTGACCGGCCTCAGTCCCGCGTCAGTTCGCCAAGCTCCTCTTCAGTGAAGCCGGCTCGCGCCCGCGCGTCGAGGTTGAAGGGCGGCCGCATGCGCGGTGCCTCGTGGCGCCGGTACAGCACGCGGTAATGCGCAACCGGATCGAGCCCGTCGCGCGCGCAGAGCCAGCGATACCAGCGGTTGCCGATGGCGACATGGCCGATCTCGTCGCGCAGGATGACGTCGAGGATGGCGCACGCGGCGAGCGCATCGGGCGTGTCCGCCCGCCGCAGCTTGGCCTGGATCAGGGGTGTGGCGTCGAGTCCCCGCGCTTCGAGGGTGCGCGGCACCAAGGCCATGCGGGCCAGCACATCGCCGGCGGTCTTCTCGCACATGTTCCACAGACCGTCGTGGCCGGTGAAGTCGCCGTAGCCGCAATCCATGCAGCGCAGGTGTGCGTGTAGCAGCGTGAAGTGCCGTGCTTCCTCATCGGCCACCTGACACCAGTCCCGGTAGTAGGCCTCGGGCATGCCGTCGAAGCGCCAGACGGCATCGAGCGCGAGGTTGATGGCATTGAATTCGATGTGGCAGATCGAATGGATCAGCGCGGCCCGGCCTTCGGGCGTGAAGGGAGAGCGCTTTTCCACCGCCGTCGCATCGACGCGCAGCGGGCGCTCGGGGCGACCGGGTACGCCGGCTTCATCGCCCGCCGTCCGCACGGCCTGCGCAAGCCCCGTGTGCAGCTTCGCGCGAGCCGCGGCGGCGTGCGTCGCCGCCACCTTGGCTTCAGGGTTGGTAAGGCGCAGTGCGGCGAGGGCGCCGAGGCGGGGGTGCATCCCTACAATTCTAGTTTTTGACTTCTGGAGACAGCGCAATGGCACTCTACGAACTCGACGGCGTGGCGCCGCAACTGGGTGCCGGAGCCTGGGTCGCCGACAGCGCGCAGGTCATCGGCAAGGTGGCGTTGGGCGAGGGCGCCAGCATCTGGTTTGGCGCGGTGCTTCGCGGCGACAACGAGACGCTCAGCATCGGGCGCAACAGCAACGTGCAGGATCTTTCGGCGCTGCATTCCGACATGGGCTGCCCGCTGACGCTCGGCGAGAACGTGACCGTGGGGCACCAGGTCGTGCTGCACGGCTGCACGGTGGGCGACAACTCGCTGATCGGCATCGGTGCGGTGATCTTGAACAACGCCCGGATCGGCCGCAATTCGATCGTCGGCGCCGGCAGCGTCGTAACCGAAGGCAAGGAGTTTCCGGACAACTCGCTGATCGTCGGCGCACCGGCCCGGGTGGTGCGCACGCTCGACGATGCAGCGGCCGCCCGGCTCACGCAGAACGCCGAGCACTATGTGGAAAACGCGAGCCGCTTTCGCAAGGGCTTGCGAAAAATCGGCTGAAGACGGCCGCAAGAAAGATCGCTGTGAGCGAGTTGCACAAGTTCCTGTTCGACGGCCTGCCGGTGCGCGGCATGATCGTGCGCCTGACCGACGCGTGGCAGGAGATCCTGGCCCGCCGCGCATCGAACAGCAGCACCGGCGCCTACGCGCCGCCGGTGGCCGAACTGCTCGGTGAAATGACCGCCGCCGCCACGCTGATGCAAGCCAACATCAAATTCAACGGCGCGTTGATCCTGCAGATCTTCGGCGACGGGCCGGTCAAGGTCGCGGTGGCCGAGGTCAAGCCCGACCTGAGTCTGCGCGCCACGGCCAAGGTGGTGGGCGAACTCTCAGCCGACGCGCGCCTTCCGGACATGGTCAACCTGACCAACAAGGGCCGCTGCGCGATCACCCTCGACCCCAAGGACAAGCTGCCGGGCCAGCAGCCGTACCAGGGCGTGGTGCCGCTCTACGGTGACCGCGGCGAAAAGCTCCACCGGCTCAGCGACGTGCTGCAGCACTACATGCTCCAGAGCGAGCAGCTCGACACCACGCTGGTGCTCGCGGCCGACGACAAGGTGGCTGCCGGCCTGCTGATCCAGCGGCTGCCGGTGAAGGGCGAGGGCAACCTGCAGGGCGCTGCCGCGAGCGATCTGAACCAGGCCAACGAAGACGAGATCGGCCGCAACGAGGACTACAACCGCATCTCCATCCTGGCGTCGAGCCTCACTCGCGAAGAGTTGCTCACGCTCGATGTCGAGACCATCCTGCGGCGCCTGTTCTGGGAAGAGAAGCTACTGCGCTTCGAGCCGCAGGCCGGCTTGTTCGGTCCGCGCTTTGCGTGCACCTGCAGCCGCGAGCGGGTGGCCAGCATGATCCGTGGGCTCGGCCTGGAAGAAGCTGAAAGCATCCTCGCCGAGCGCGGCGACATCGAGGTCGGCTGCGACTTCTGCGGCCGCCAGTACCGCTTCGACGCGGTCGATGCGGCGCAGATCTTCACCTCGCCCACTGACCAGCTGCCGGGCAGCCCGGTGGTGCAGTAGCCCGCTACCTGGCAGTGCCGGTTTCGAAGCCGCTGAAGCGGATGTCGGGCGCACTGGTGTTGTGACGCGAAGGCACGCTGCGGCCGAAGCGCACCTGGGACGCGTCGAGCTTCGACACTTCGGAAAGCGGCTTTGCCTGCAGTGCCGAGCCAGGCGTGGCCTGCCAGGACACTTCGCTCATGTCGGCGTTGTCCGGCGCCACGTACATCGAGCGGAGCACCGCGAAGTCGGCACTGCTCTTGCCGCCCGGATTGAGCGTCACGTTCAGCGCAGTGCGCGCCTCGCTGATCTCGGTAACGTCGACCTTCGCCTGCCCGCCATCGGCGAACCGGAGCCGCAGCGACAGCGGCTTGGCCCGGATTGCGATCGAAGCGATGTTCACCACCGGCCGGCCCTGCTGCTCGATCGGCCCCATCACGAAAGACGAGCCGTACACGCCGTCGCCGAAGCGCGGCGCGGGCAGCGGCTTGATGCGCCAGTAGCCGTCGGCCGGGTACATCACCAAGGCCTCGAGCGGCTTTCCCCCCGTTTTCGCGAAGACCTGAACCAGATGGAACACGCCACTCACCGCACGGCCGTCAACGGTGATGGGCACCCGGTTGGGTCGCCAGAACGACGGCAGCGTCAGCCCGACGATCATCCATTCGGGTCCGTCGTGCAGGACCACGCGGCGTTCCTCGAAGGTGTAGCGCGGATCGGTCGGATGGGCACTGCCGTCGAAGTTGCAGCCGGAGAAGTCGGGCGCGGTGCTGTCTTTCTCGATGGATGCGAGATAGACCGGCGGCAAGGCCTCGACCTTGAACCTTCGAAGGCCGGCGGCGCCGAGCGTGAGGGATACGTTGTCTTCTTCGGCACAGACGGTGGGGGTGGTCTGGTTTTCGACCCGCGCCGATACAGGCGCCGCCGATGCGACAAACGCCGTGAATCCGAACGCGGCGATCAGGCCGATCGCTGTGCGGCGTCTAAATCGTTCGACAACAGGCATTCGGTTCTTTCTTTGTGTGGGCTCAACGGCTGCCCGCCACGAGGTCGCTGAAGAGCCGATGCTCGCAGGCCGCGTCGGAGCACTTGTCGCAGCCCCACATCCAGGGCTTCGCGCCGTCGGCGCCGGCTTCGGGGTCGGCCATCTGCAGGACGGCGTTCCATGCGTTGACGAATCGGTCGGGGGGCTCGCCGTACACCACGGCGAAGGGCAGGTTGGCGCGCATCAGCGACGCGCGCAGCGCCTCGGTCTCAATGCAAGCTTCGGCGCCGGCGACCAGCAGTGCGAAGCTGCAATCCCGTGGGTCCGAAACGAGCTTCACCGGCATGCCGCGACTGGAGAGCCGTTCGTCAAGAGCCTGCGTTAGTTCGGCCGTGGCCCCAGTATCCGCGCCGATCAGCGCGATCACGCAGCCGGGCGGGAAGTCGGGTGTCAAGGCGTGGCCGCGTTGGGAGCTTCAGCGCGTGATCTGCACGAACACTTCGTTCGGCTTGACCATGCCGAGCTCCTGCCGCGCGCGCTCCTCGACCATCTCGAGTCCCTCCTTGAGATCGTTGACCTCGGAGGTAAGCCGCTCGTTGGCGAGAGCGGACTTGGCGTTGGATTCTTTCTGCTCGGCCAGCTTGTCCTGCAGCCGGGCGACATCGCGCACGCTCCCGCGCCCGGTCCAGAGCTGCCACTGAAGCATCAGCAGCAGCACGACCAGAATGACGGGAACGATGCGTGAGCGCATGGCGCCTGAGCCGATGAAGCTACTTCAGGTTGTAGAAGGCAGCGCGGCCGGGATAGCTGGCGATGTCGCCCAAATCTTCTTCGATGCGAAGCAGCTGGTTGTACTTGGCCACGCGGTCCGAGCGCGACAGCGAACCGGTCTTGATCTGGCCAGCATTGGTGCCGACCGCGATGTCGGCAATGGTCGAGTCCTCGGTCTCGCCCGAACGGTGGCTGATGACCGCCGTGTAGCCGGCACGCTTGGCCATCTCGATGGCGGCGAAGGTTTCGGTCAAGGTGCCGATCTGGTTGATCTTGATCAGGATCGAGTTGGCGATGCCTTTGTCGATGCCTTCTTGCAGGATTTTCGTGTTGGTGACGAACAGGTCGTCGCCCACCAGTTGCACTCGCTTGCCGAGGCGCTCGGTCAGCATCTTCCAGCCGTCCCAGTCGCCTTCGTGCATGCCGTCCTCGATGCTGATGATCGGGTACTTGTCGACCCATGTCGCCAGCATGTCGACCCAGTTGCCGGCCGAGAGCGTGAGGTTCTCGCCGCCCAGCACGTAGTGACCGTCCTTGTAAAACTCGCTCGCCGCGCAGTCGAGGCCCAGCGCGATCTGCGTGCCGGCGGTGTAGCCGGCCTTGTCGATCGCCTCCAGGATCAGCTGGATCGCGGCTTCGTGGTTCTCGACGCTCGGCGCGAAGCCGCCTTCGTCGCCCACCGCGGTGCTGATGCCCCGGTCGCCCAGGATTTTCTTGAGCGCATGGAACACCTCGGCGCCGTAGCGCACCGCTTCGCGGAAGCTCGGCGCGCCGACCGGAATGATCATGAACTCCTGCAGATCGAGGCTGTTGTTGGCATGCGCGCCGCCGTTGATGACGTTCATCATCGGCACGGGCAGCTGCATGCCGCCCATGCCGCCGAAGTAGCGGTAGAGCGGCAGGCCCGATTCTTCAGCCGCCGCGCGGGCCACGGCCATCGAAACCGCCAGCGTGGCGTTGGCGCCAAGGCGGGCCTTGTTGTCGGTGCCGTCCAGGTCGTTCAGCGTGCGGTCGAGAAAGGCCTGCTCGCTCGCATCGAGCCCGAGCACGGATTCGGAAATTTCGGTGTTGATGTTCTCGACCGCCTTCAGCACGCCCTTGCCGAGATAGCGGCCCATGTCGCCGTCGCGCAGCTCGATCGCCTCGCGCGAGCCGGTCGATGCGCCCGAAGGCACGGCCGCCCGGCCCATGGTGCCGGATTCGAGCAGCACGTCGCATTCGACGGTGGGGTTGCCGCGGCTGTCGAGGATTTCACGCCCGACGATGTCAACGATTGCACTCATCTTTTCTCTTTCTCCAAAAACAGGGAATCACACACCTTCGACCAGCACCATGCGCATGATCGCCGCGCCCTGGCGCGACGCGCGCGCGCGGCCGTACTCGGGCGAGTCGCTGAACTTGCGGGCCGCATCGACGTCCGGGAACTTGAGCAGCACCAGCCGTTGCGGACTCCAGTCGCCTTCGAGCACCTCGACCTTGCCCCCGCGCACGCAAACCTCGGCGCCGTGCGCCTTCATGGCCTCGCTCGACCACTTCTTGTACTCCTCGTACTGGGTGGGGTTGGTCACTTCGACGTTGGCGATGATGTAGGCACTGGTCATGATTGAAAGATGTCCTCTAGGAATGCGTTTTTCTTGGTGACGGCGTCGAGCGCAAGCAGCGTCTCGAGCAGCGCCTTCATGTGCTTGAGCGGCACGGCGTTGGGGCCGTCGCTGAGCGCGTTGGCAGGGTCGGGATGCGTTTCCATGAACAGGCCCGCGACGCCCACCGCCACGGCAGCGCGTGCGAGCACCGGCACCATCTCGCGCTGGCCGCCGGAACTCGTGCCCTGACCGCCCGGCAGCTGGACGGAATGGGTTGCGTCGAACACGACCGGGGCGCCGGTCTCGCGCATGATCGCGAGCGAGCGCATGTCCGACACCAGGTTGTTGTAGCCAAAACTGGCGCCGCGCTCGCAGGCCATGAAGTTGTCTTCGGCCAAACCTTTCTCGCGGGCCGCCGCGCGCGCCTTGTCGATCACGTTCTTCATGTCGTGCGGCGCGAGGAACTGGCCCTTCTTGATGTTGACCGGCTTGCCGCACTGCGCGACGGCCCGTATGAAGTCGGTCTGCCGGCACAGGAAGGCCGGCGTCTGCAGCACGTCGACCAATTCGGCCGCTGCACGGATGTCTTCTTCGGTGTGCACGTCGGTTAGCACCGGCAGGCCGAGTTCTCGCTTGACCTTGGCAAGGATCTCGAGACCCTTGTCGCGACCCGGGCCACGGAAGGTGGTGCCGGACGAGCGGTTGGCCTTGTCGAAGCTGCTCTTGAAGATGAACGGAATGCCTAGTGAGGCCGTGATCTCCTTGAGCGTGCCGGCGGTGTCCATCTGCAACTGCTCGGACTCGATCACGCAGGGCCCGGCGATGAGGAAGAAGGGCTTGTCCAACCCTACATCGAATCCGCACAGCTTCATGCCACGACCTTCAATGCCTTCTTGTCGGAACCCTGGTGTTCCAGCGCGGCACTGATGAACGCATTGAACAACGGATGCCCGCTCCAGGGCGTGGACTTGAATTCGGGGTGGAACTGCACGCCCATGTACCACGGGTGCACGTCGCGCGGCAACTCGACGATCTCGGTCAGGTGCTCGCGCTGGGTGAGCGCCGAAATCACCAGGCCCGCTCGGCGCAGGTCGTCCAGGTAGTTGACGTTGGCTTCGTAGCGGTGGCGATGCCGCTCGGTCACCACGTCGCCGTAGATGCTGTGGGCCAGCGTGCCGGGCGACACGTCCGAGCTCTGCGCGCCCAGGCGCATCGTGCCGCCGAGGTCGGACTTTTCGTTGCGGGTCTTGACCGTGCCGTCGCTGTCGTTCCATTCGGTGATGAGGGCGATCACGGGGCAGGTCGTTTCCGGGTCGAACTCGGTGCTGTTGGCATTCTTGAGTCCGGCCACGTTGCGGGCGTATTCGATGGTCGCGACCTGCATGCCGAGGCAGATGCCGAGATACGGAATCTTGGTTTCGCGCGCGAAACGGGCAGCGGAGATTTTTCCTTCTACGCCGCGCTGGCCGAAACCGCCGGGCACCAGGATGGCGTCGTACTTGGCGAGCCGGGCCACGTCCTGCGGCGAAATGCTTTCCGAATCGATGTAGTCGATCTTCACCCGCGCATGATTCTTCAGGCCGGCATGGCGCAGCGCCTCGTTGAGCGACTTGTAGCTGTCGGACAGGTCGACGTACTTGCCGACCATGGCGATGGTCACTTCCTTCAGCGGGTGCTCGACTTCGTACACCAGGTCGTCCCAGCGCTGCAGCTTGGCGGGCGGCGTGTTCAGGCGCAGCTTGTCGCAGATGAGCCCGTCCAGGCCCTGCTCGTGCAGCATCCGCGGCACCTTGTAGATCGTGTCGACGTCCCACATCGAGATCACGCCCCACTCGGGCACGTTGGAGAAGAGCGAAATCTTGGCGCGTTCGTCGTTGGGAATCGGCCGGTCGGCGCGGCACAACAGGGCGTCGGCCTGAATGCCGATGGCGCGCAATTCCTTGGCGGTGTGCTGCGTCGGCTTGGTCTTGAGTTCGCCGGCGGCGGCGATCCAGGGCACGTAGCTCAGGTGAACGAAGGCCGCGTTGTTGGGGCCCATGCGCAGGCTCATCTGGCGCACGGCTTCGAGGAAGGGGAGCGACTCGATGTCGCCCACGGTGCCGCCGATCTCGACGATCGCGACATCGACCTCATGCGGCGTGCCGAGGCCGGCGCCGCGCTTCACGTATTCCTGGATCTCGTTGGTGATGTGCGGAATCACCTGCACCGTCTTGCCCAGGTAGTCGCCGCGGCGCTCTTTTTCGAGCACCGACTTGTAGATCTGCCCGGTCGTGAAGTTGTTGGCCCGGCGCATGCGCGTCGTGATGAAGCGCTCGTAGTGGCCGAGGTCGAGGTCGGTCTCGGCGCCGTCGTCGGTCACGAACACTTCACCATGCTGGAACGGCGACATCGTGCCGGGGTCGACATTGAGGTACGGATCGAGCTTGATGAGGGTGACTTTGAGGCCGCGCGATTCGAGGATGGCGGCGAGCGAGGCGGAGGCGATTCCCTTGCCCAGGGAAGACACCACACCACCGGTGACGAAGACGAATTTGGTCATGCCATGGTCCGAACGTGCAGGTCCGGGCAGTGGGAAATGGGGATTATAGGTGTGGGTGGTTGGCCCTTTACACTTTGCGGCATGCAAGAACTTGTCGGCAAACACATTGTTTTGGGCTTGACCGGCGGCATCGCTTGCTACAAGTCGGCCGAGTTGTGCAGGCTGCTCGTCAAGGCCGGCGCCACTGTGCAGGTGGTAATGACCGAAGCCGCGATGGAATTCATCACGCCGGTGACGATGCAGGCGCTGTCGGGGCGCGCCGTCCATACGTCGCAGTGGGATGCGCGCGAGCCTAACAACATGCCGCATATCAACCTGAGCCGCGAGGCGGACGCGATCGTGCTGGCGCCGGCGAGCGCCGACTTCATCGCCCGGCTGGTGCAGGGCCGGTCGGACGAATTGCTGAGCCTGCTGTGCCTGGCGCGGCCGGCCGAGCGCGTGCCTTTGCTCATCGCCCCGGCGATGAACCGCGAGATGTGGAGCCATCCGGCGACGCAGCGCAACCTGCGGCAGGTCGATGCCGACGGTGCGCGGGTACTGGGTGTCGGCAGCGGCTGGCAGGCGTGCGGCGAAACCGGCGATGGCCGCATGCTGGAGGCGTCGCAACTGCTCGAGGAAATCGTTGCGCAGTTCCAGCCCAAGGTGCTCGCGGGGCAGAAGGTGGTCGTCACCGCCGGTCCGACCTTCGAAGCGCTCGATCCGATCCGCGGCATCACCAATCACTCGTCGGGCAAGATGGGTTTCGCGATCGCCCGGGCCGCCTGCGATGCGGGTGCCGAGGTCACGCTGGTGGCCGGCCCCGTGCACCTGCCCACGCCGCGCGGCGTGACCCGCGTCGACGTGCTGTCGGCAAGGGACATGCTCGATGCTGCATTGCAGTCGGCGCAAACGGCGACGGTGTTCGTCGCAACTGCGGCAGTGGCCGACTGGCGACCTGCTGCGCACAGCGAACAGAAGATCAAGAAGGACGGCAGCGGCAAGCCGCCGGTGCTGCACTTCGTCGAGAACGACGACATCCTGCTCACCATTGCGCAAGGCGAACGTGCCAGAAGCGGCCAGCTGTTCTGCGTGGGCTTCGCCGCCGAAAGCGAGAACCTCATCGAGCACGCGACCGCCAAGCGCAAGCGCAAGGGCATTCCGCTGCTGGTCGGGAACATCGGGCCGCTGACTTTCGGGCAAGACCACAACAGCCTGCTGCTGGTCGACGCCAAGGGCGTGCGGGAACTGCCTCGCGCACCCAAGCTGACGCTGGCACGCGAGCTTGTGGCGGAAATCGCGGCGCGTCTGCCAAACGGAGCCGTTCAATGAATCCGCAATGGAACACCCCGCCCGACGGCGACTTCGCGCGCTACGTCGAGCGGCTGTCGGCGCAGGCCGCGCTGCCGAATCGCGGGGTGCAGGAAGGCGAGCATGGCCTCGATGTCGGCATGACGCCGTCGTCCAACCCGCACGGCGGCATGGGTAACGTGGCCGCAGAGGCGCGGCGCAGCACGCAGTCGAACGGTGAGGTGCGTCAGGATGGTGGTGAAGCCACCCTGGGCCAGAGCCTGGCCAAGGCGCTGGGCATCGCCTGGGTGCTGGTGCTGCTCGTGCTGCTGGCGGCGGATGTGCCGCTCGGCATCTTGGCGTTGGTGCTAGGGGCCGGGCTCTGGCTGGCCCACAAGCTGCGGCGCATGGTGTTCCCCTCCGGCGTCGCGAACTGGAAGCAGTGGGCCGAGGCCGCGGCCAAAAAGCAGCGAGAGCAACGGCAAGAACAGCAGCAAGGACCCGGCAAGTGAAGGTGGACGTTCGTATTCTCGATGCGCGCATGCAGGACCAGCTGCCTGCTTATGCGACACCCGGAAGTGCCGGGCTCGACCTGCGCGCCTGCCTCGATGCACCGATCACGCTGGCGCCCAATGCCTGGCAGCTGGTGGGCACGGGCATCGCGATCCATCTGGCCGACCCGGGCTTCGCGGCCTTGATCCTGCCGCGCTCGGGACTCGGCCACAAGCACGGCATCGTGCTCGGAAACCTGGTCGGGCTGATCGACAGCGACTATCAGGGCGAACTCAAGATCAGCGCGTGGAACCGCAGCGACACGGCTTTCGTGCTGCAGCCGATGGAGCGCCTCGCGCAGCTGGTGATCGTGCCGGTGGTGCAGGCAGAGTTCCGCGTCGTGAGCGCCTTCGAAGAGTCCAGTGCGCGCGGCGAGGGCGGTTACGGCTCGACCGGCAAGCATTGACGGGCCGGCTGTAGGCCCGATCCTTCAACCGGCGCCGTGTTGCGCTCACAGGTAAAGAACGCAACCGGCAACGCGACGCGGCCAAGAAAGCAAGAACATGCATCTACGGTCATCGGCGAAGCTATTTGAGCGTTAGAGCATCTGCAGGCCGCGCACCGCGGCCCGTTCGTTTCGAGGAGCACTACACCATGAAGATTTCATCCCGCCTTGTGTCCACCACCGCTGCGGTCCTTGCGCTCGCAACCCTCACGGCTTGCGTGGCCCCGGCGCCGATCTACGAGACCTCGCGCTATCCCTATCAACAGGCCCAGCCGATTCAGCAGCCGGCGTCGTTTGTGGAATACGGCCGGGTGGCCAACATCGAGGTGCTGCGCAGCGAAACCGCCGGCAGCGGTACCTCCGGTGGCGGCGCAGTGGCCGGCGGCGTCATAGGCGGCGTGGTCGGCAACCAGTTCGGCAGCGGCGGCGGGCGCGCGGCGGCCACCGCGCTGGGGCTGGTTGGCGGCGCGCTTCTGGGCAACAGCATCGAGGCCAATCGCAACGGCCCGCGCGCGTATGAAAGCTACCGGGTCTCGATCCAGACCGAAAATGGCGGTTATCGGGCGTTCGATGTTCCGACACCGGGTGACCTGCGCATCGGCGACCGTGTGCGTATCGATAACGGCCAGATTTCACGGCTCTGAGTCCAGCGGCAGTTGCGCATAAAAGCCGGGCAGTGCCCGGCTTTTATGCGCTGCCGCTTTCCCGACGTTCAGTGCAGCAAGTCGTTGCCCGGCGCAGTCGACGGCAACTTGAAAAACCCGGTGCCAGCAGTCCCGCGGCCGATCTCGTCTTCGGTCGCGTCGCGCACCGATTTCACGGTCATGTCGAGCCGGATCGCAATGCCTGCAAGCGGATGATTCCCGTCCAGTACCAGGTGATCGGGATAGACCTCCGTCACGGTGTAGATCGCATCCTTGGGCATGTCCGGGCTCACGCCCTGCGGCAGCGCGGCGCCGTCGAAGGTCATGCCTTCCTGGGTACCTTCGGGGAACAAGGCGCGAGGCTCGAGAAACAGCAACTGGTCGTTGAAGTCGCCAAAGGCCTGTTCGGGTTCAAGCTGCAGCAGCACCCTCGAGCCCGGTTCATGCCCCATAAGCGCCGCTTCGATGGCATCGAAAAGATCATCGCCGCCGACCAGAAATTCGACCGGCTCGTCGAGCACGTCCAACACTTCGCCCAAGGTGTCTTTCAGCGTCCAGGTCAAGCCGACCACGCATTGTTCAGAGATTTCCATTGCAGAATTCTCCCATGGAGATTCACCGACCCCTGCCCTTGCTCGGCGGCCTCAGCGCTCAGCAGTTCATGCGCCGCCATTGGCAGAAGAAGCCGCTGCTGGTGCGCCAAGCCGTGCCAGCCATCGTGCCACCGATCGCCCGCGCGGCGCTGTTCGCAATGGCCGAGCGTGAAGAGGTTGAGTCGCGGCTCATCCGCCGCAGCAAGACGGGCTGGGTGCTGCGGCACGGCCCGCTGCCGCGCCGCGCCGTCCCTTCGCTCAAGCAGCCCGGCTGGACGATGCTGGTGCAAGGCGTCGATCTGCACGATCAGCGCGTGCATGAACTGCTGCAGCAGTTCCGCTTCGTGCCCGATGCAAGGCTCGACGACTTGATGATCAGCTATGCCAGCGACGAAGGCGGCGTCGGCCCGCATTTCGACAGCTACGACGTGTTCCTGCTCCAGGTGCACGGTCGGCGCCGCTGGTCGATCGGCAAGCCGCGCGATCTGCGCCTCGAAAGCGGCGTTCCGCTCAAGATTCTTGCCCGCTTCGAGCCCGAGCAGAGTTTCGTTCTGGAGCCGGGCGACATGCTGTATCTGCCGCCACGCTATGCGCACGAGGGCGTTGCCGTTGGCGGCGACTGCATGACGTACTCGATCGGGCTTCGCGCACCCGCTGCGGCACCGCTAGGTGCCGACCTGTTGTC
>JBBJMS010000211.1:0-5594 GCA_037720315.1 Variovorax sp.
GCCGTCGGCTTCGCCGTGGACCAGCCGCAGGCCGTCGCTCTTCAGGTCGAAAAGCTGCCGGGCCGCGACCGCTACAGCGACACGTGCAGCAAGAAAGCCCGCATCGATGCGCTGGCTCTCGTCGAAGCTCCAGGCCCGCGCGCGAATCTTGGAATGCGGGCTGAACGCCGCCCACGCGAGAAAACCGCCTTCGTGCGATTCGATGCGGACGGTTTCGCCCACGTCGCCGCCGCCCTTGGTGATCGCCGATTCGAACAGCCACGGATGGCGCCGCAGCAGCGAGCGTTCCTTGCCCGGACGCAGACGGAGCACCTTCACTTGTTCTTGCTCCGGGGCAGGCGCTCGCCACGGGCCTGCGCCCGCGGATGCGCGGCGTCGTAGACCTTGGCGAGATGCTGGAAATCCAGCCGTGTGTAGACCTGCGTCGTGGTGATGTTGGCGTGGCCGAGCAGCTCCTGCACCGCACGCAGATCGCTGCTCGACTGCAGCAGATGGCTCGCGAACGAATGCCGCAGCATGTGCGGATGCACCGGCGCCGCCAGGCCGGCTTTCAGGCTGCGCTGGCGCAGCTGCTTCCAGACCGAATGAGAGGAGAAGCGCAGGCCGTTGCGGCCGATGAAGAGCGCTGCGGCGTTGTCGGGATCGCGCAACTTCGCGGCGTCGAGTGCGGGGCATCCGTCGCGCACGACAAGCCACGCGGCAAGCGCCTCGGCCGCCTTCGCGCCGACCGGCACGATGCGGCGCTTGCTGCCCTTGCCGAGCACGCTCGCCTCCCGTGCATCGAGATCGACCCAACCGCGCGCGCTGCGGCTGGCACGCACGTCCATACCGGTCAGCTCTCCCACGCGAAGTCCGCAGCCGTAGAGCAGTTCGACGATGGCGCGGTCTCGTGCCTCGGCCCACGGGTCGGCATCGGGGTCGTGCAGGTCGGCGAGCTGCACTGCTTCGTCGACCGCGAGCGCCTTGGGCAGCGGCCGGCCCGCCTTGGGGGCGTGAACGTCCTGCACCGGATTCGCGGGCACCAGCCCTTCGTTGCCGAGCCAGCGATAGAAGCTGCGCCAGCACGAGAGCACCAGCGCGATGCCGCGCGGCTCGCGACCTGCCCCGTGCAACTGGGCCATCCAGCGGCGCACATGCGCGGCCTCGACCTTGTCGAGCGCAAGGCCTGCTGCGTGCGCCTTGTCGGCCAGTGTCTTCAGATGGATGGCGTACAGCTCGACCGTGCGCGCGGCGAGCCGGCGCTCGACTCGCACATGCTCTAGGTACTTTTCGATCATGATCGGCGTCGCGATCGGCAACTTGTCAGAAATAGCCATTGGCGGCATTGTTCACGATGGCGAGCGGCTCGCGCAACGCGCCCCTGAAGGCCATTCCCCAGCGCTGCCAGCACGACGTAGGCGCGGCAGCGTACTGCACCTCGAACACACGGTCGAAGCCGGCCGCCAACGCAAGTCGCTCTACCCGCCACATGTGATACGGCTCGGACACGATGATGACCCGCTTCACGCCCGCGGCCTGCAGCACGGCGCGCGACATCGACAGGTTCTCGCGCGTCGAGGCCGACACCGGTTCCAGCAGCAACGCGCCCATGTAGCCGGAGCGCCGCGCATGCTGCTGCATCACCTCGGCCTCGATGCGGCCGTCCTCCTTGTCGACCCCGCCCGTCAGCACCAGCTGGCGCACCAGGCCTTCGCGCGCCAGCGCCATGGCGGTGTCGACACGGCCGGTGAGGCAGGGGTTGGGTTGGCCGTCGCGCCAGGCGCGATTGCCCAGCACCAGCGCCGCATCGGCCTCGCGTTGCGGCGGATGCCCGAGCAGGTGGAGCCCGCGCAGCCAGATGGTGATGGCAATCGCTGCATAGCCGAGCGCCAGCAGCAGCAAGACGCCGAGCAGTGCCCGGCGCAAATTGCGGATCAAGGCCTCAGCCGCGACAGCGCAGCCGATGCCAGTTCGGCGATGCGCTCCAGAAAGTCTGTGCCCATCTCGGCATTGAAGCGCTGCGCGTCCGGCGATGCGAGCAGCAGCATGCCGAAGGCCGGCGCATCGGCATCCGCCCTCAGGGGAATCAGCGCGATCGACACCGCGGCTTGCGGCTCGGCCAGCCAGTTGGCGGCCTCGAAACCGGCGTTCAGGCCGCAGTAAGGCGCGGTGAGCGATGTCGCCAGCGTCTTCGCGTCGTCGCTCACCCACTGTGCATAGTCCTCGTTCAGGTAGGCGCTGTCGCAGTCCCAGACCTTGATCGCGGTCTGCGGCACCAGAAACAGCGTCTGCAGCTGCGCCGCGATCTGCGTCGGCAGCCCGCGCGGGTCGCGCGTGGTGAGCAGGCCCCGCGTCCAGCGCTGCAGCCGGTCGGCCGTGACGACGTTCTCGGTGCCGTGACGCACCATGTCCATCAGCCGATGCTCCAGCGCCTTTATCTTCTCGCGCAACATTTCGGCCTGCCGCTCCTGCAGGCTGACGGCGCGATTGCCGTGCGGGCTGGTGAGCTGAACCTGCGCCAGGAGCTGCGCATGGCGCTCGAAGAAGTCCGGCGTGTTGGAAAGATAGTTGGCGATGTCGTCTTCGGTGATCGGGTTCATTGCGTCTTTGTTGAATTGGCTCATGGTTGAACAGGCTCCTCCGGGACCTCGATATCGCCTTCGAACACGGTGACGGCTGGGCCGGTCATGAGCACCGGCGCGTCGCCGCCCGCCCACTCGATGGTCAGCAGGCCGCCGCGCGTCTGCACATCGACGCACGCATCGAGCAGGCCGAGCCGGATGCCGGCGACCACCGCGGCGCAGGCGCCTGTGCCGCATGCAAGCGTTTCTCCGGCGCCGCGTTCGAACACGCGCAGGCGAACATGCGTGCGGTCGACCACCTGCATGAAGCCGGCGTTGACCCGCTGCGGAAAGCGCGGATGGTGTTCGATCGCCGGGCCTTGGCCTGCCACCGGCGCGGAGTCGACGTTGATGACGATCTGCACCGCGGGCGGATTGCCCATCGACAGCACCGCCACCGCGACGATCGCACTGTCGGCATGGGTGCCCAGGGCGAGGTGCCAGGTGTGCCAGCCGCCCTCGGACTGCGCACTGAGCCCTGCGATGTCGAACGGAACCCGGGCCGGCTCGAACACCGGCGGGCCCATATCGACCGTGACGCGGCCGTCCGCGCCCAGGCGCGGCTCGATCACGCCCGACAGGGTCTGCACGCGCACGCGGTCCTTGGCGGTGAGGCCGCGCTCGCGCACGAAGCGCATGAAGCAGCGCGCGCCGTTGCCGCACTGCTCGACCTCGCCGCCGTCGGCGTTGTGAATCAGGTACTGGAAGTCGATGCCTTCGGCCGGCGACGGCCGCACCGTGAGGATCTGGTCGGCACCGACGCCGAAGTGCCGATCGGCCAGAAAACGGTACTGCGCCGTGCTCAGGCCCGGTGCGCCGCGGGTTTCGTCGAGCACGACGAAATCGTTGCCGGCGCCTTGCATCTTGGTGAAGCGGATTCGCATCGCCGGGATTATCGGCTGCGGCCCGCCGGCCGAAAGCGATCAGCCCGGCGTGAGAGCGAGGCGCAGCGTTTCGCGTTCGACCGTCACCGCATAGCCCAGGCCATCGGCCAGCGCCTGCAATGCGATGGCGTCGATGGCCAGCGCCCTGGGCGCACGCAGGGCCCCCGCCATGGGATCGGCGGCCTCGCTGGCGCCCGTGGTGGCGGTAAAGCGCAGCGCGTCGGCTCCGTCCGCATCGACGTGCAACGTGCCCAGCCGCAAGGTGCTGTCGTGCAGGTAGCCGAGCGCGCCGAGCACCATGTAGCGCAGCGCCGCCGCCGCCGCGAAACGCGGCTCGCCTTCCCGCCGATCCAGCGCTTCGCTCACATGCAGTCCGACGCCGTGGAGTTCGAATGCCGTGCGCATCAGCCCGGTGCATTGGAGCACCAGCGCACTGCGCGTGATGCCTTCGTCGTCGACCGCGAGTTCCCAGTCGCGCAGCGAACGCACGCCGCTCACCAGCGCGTCGACCTGCTCCTCGATCAATGCGGTGCGCTGCTCCCAGACCGCGGGGTCCATGTCCGGCGCGGCGACCTGGCGCTTGAGCAGCAGCAAGCCCATGCGGATGACCGAAACCGGCGCCGCCATGTCGTGGCGCAGCGCAGGCAGGGCGCGTGTGAGAAGTTCGTGCCGCACGCCGGCGGCAATCCAGCTGCTGGCGCCCGGGGACGCTTTCATTGCGCGGCCGGCGGAGCGAGCAGGCGATCGAGCACGTCGAAGTCGAGCGGCTTCTGAAGGTGATGATCGAACAAGCCCGCCGAGCCCTTGGCGTCGTCGGCCGAATAGCCGGATATCGCCACCAGCAGCAGCGGCTGCCCGGCTGCCCCGGCGCGCAGCCGGCGCGCGACCTCGGTGCCCGGAAAGTCCGGCAGCGTGAGATCGACCAGCGCCGCGTCGAAGCTTTCGGTGGCCGCGAGGTCCACGGCCTGCTGGGCCGTGTAGGTGCAGCGCGCCGTGTGGTCGTGCAGTTCGAGAAGCTCCTGCAGCAGGTCGGCCGCGGCTTCGTTGTCGTCGACGATGAGCACGTTCAATCAAGACTCCCCGTTGCAGAAGCCAGAGAGTATCAGGGCCAAACTGCCCGTCTCCGTGTAGGAGGCGTTCTACTGTGCCGTCGCGCGCAGGGGCAGCACGAGCGCTCCGCTACAGCCAGCCCGCGCGGCGAAAACGGTAGTAGAGAAAACCGGACAGCCCGGCGATGAGCGCGAGGGCGGCCACATAGCCGTAGCGCCATTTCAGTTCGGGCATGTGATCGAAGTTCATGCCCCAGATGCCCGCGAAAGCGGTGCAGACGGCAAAGATGCTGGCCCAGGCCGCAAGCCGCTTGGTCACTTCGCCGTCGGCGATGGTCACCATCGACAGGTTGACGTGGATCGCGGTGCCGATGGTGTCGCGGATGGCATCGCTCGCACCGTTGATGCGGCTCAGGTGGTCGACCACGTCGCGAAAATATTCCTGCGAGTTAACACAGATTTGGGGCACGCGGCCGCCGTGCAGCTTGCCGGTGGCTTCGAGCAACGGGGCGGTTGCATGCTTCTGAACCGTGAGGCGCTGCTTCAGTTCGTACAAACGCTTGATGCTTCGCGCGGCTCGCCCTGCGTGAAGATCCGCTCCTCGATGGTTTCGAGTTCCAGTTCCAACGCTTCGATGACGGGAAAGTAGCGGTCCACCACCGCATCCATCAGCGCGTAAAGCACGAAGCCGGGCCCGTGCTTGAGCAGTTCGGGCTCTCGCTCGCACCGCTCGCGAACTTCGGTGAAGCCGTGGTTGCTGCGGTTGCGCACCGACACTACGTAGTTGCGGCCGACGAAGACAGCGAGCTCACCCACCGCCAGCGTGCCGGGGCCGTCGGCACCGGGCTCTAGCAGGTGCATGACCACGAAAACGCAGTCTGCGTACTCTTCGACTTTCGGTCTCTGATGGCCATTGCGCGCGTCTTCGACGGCGAGTTCGTGCAGACCGAACTCCTCACCCACTTCGTCCAGTTCGGCCGGGGTTGCGTCATGCAAGGCGACCCATACGAAACAGCCGGGCTTCGATGTGTAGCGGCCGATATCGGCCACGGGAATATCGG
>JBBJMS010000061.1:0-18417 GCA_037720315.1 Variovorax sp.
GCGGGACGATCTGGATGTGCCCTGTCGTGCGCCGCGTGGGCCTCGGTGATCTCGCCCAGCCAGTCCTCCAGGTGCGATGCGGGCCGCGCGTTGAGCGCCGGCATCGCACCGACCACGCCGGCCTTGCACTGCGCGATCACCAGCTTGGGATTGCTGATGATGAACAGCGGCGAGCCGATGATGGGCAGCGGAAGGTTGGCGAGCACGGGGGGCAGCTTGGACATGGGGTCTCCGGTAGTACGTTCGATCGGGAAATTCAGGCGAGTCGGAAGGCCGGCTCAGAAGGCTTCGAGCGCCAGCGCCGTCACGCTTTCGGCGCCGTCGACGATGCTGTCGCGGATGCCTGGCGCCTTGTTGAGGATGTGCTCGGCATAGAAGCGGGCCGTGGCGATCTTGGCGTGCATGAAGGCGGTGTCGGTGCCCGCCGCCGCAAGGTCTTCGGCCACCAGCAGCGAGCGCGCGAGTTGCCAGCCGGCGACCAGGTTGCCGGCGAGCATCAGGTAGGGCACGCTGCCCGCGAACACCGCGTTGGGCGCTGCCTTGGTCTGCCCGGCGACGAACTCGACCACATCGACGAACGCCCGGCGTGCAGCGGCCAGCTGCTTGTGCAAGGCGCGGGCCGCCGCCGTGTCGCGCGTTGCGAGTTCGGCCTCGGTGGCTTCGATCTGCCGGGCGATCGCCTTGGCTGTCTGGCCGCCGTCGCGGGCCGTCTTGCGGCCCACGAGATCATTCGCCTGGATCGCCGTGGTGCCTTCGTAGATGGTGAGGATCTTGGCGTCGCGCAGGTACTGCGCTGCGCCGGTCTCCTCGATGAAGCCCATGCCGCCGTGCACCTGCACGCCGAGCGATGCGACCTCGAGGCTCATCTCGGTGCTGTAGCCCTTGACCAGCGGCACCATGAATTCGTAGAACGCCGCGTTCTGCTTGCGCGCGTCGGCGTCCGCATGGTGGTGCGCCGCGTCGTAGGCGGCGGCCGTCACCGACGCCATGGCGCGGCAGCCTTCGGTATAGGCACGCATGGTCATCAGCATGCGCTTCACGTCCGGGTGATGGATGATCGGCGCGCTCGCATTGGTCGAGCCGTCGACCGGCCGGCTCTGCACCCGCTCGCGGGCATAGGCCACCGCATGCTGGTAGGCACGTTCTGCAATCGCGATGCCTTGCATGCCGACTGCATAGCGCGCCGAATTCATCATGATGAACATGTATTCGAGGCCGCGATTCTCCTGGCCGACGAGCAGGCCCACGGCGCCCCCATGGTCGCCGTACTGCAACACCGCCGTGGGGCTGGCCTTGATGCCGAGCTTGTGCTCGATGCTCACGCAGTGGACGTCGTTGCGCTCGCCGATCGACCCGTTGCCGTCGACCATGAACTTCGGCACCACGAACAGGCTGATACCCTTCACGCCCTCTGGCGCCCCGGTCACGCGAGCCAGCACGAGATGCACGATGTTCTCGGCCATGTCGTGCTCGCCGTAGGTGATGTAGATCTTGGTGCCGAAGACCTTGTAGGTGCCATCGGCTTGCGGTTCGGCGCGGCTGCGCACCATGGCGAGATCGCTGCCGGCCTGCGGCTCTGTCAGGTTCATGGTGCCGGTCCACTGTCCGCTCACCAGTTTTTCAAGATAAGTGGCCTTGAGCTCGTCGGAGCCGGCGGTGAGCAGCGCCTCGATGGCGCCGTCGCTCAGGAGCGGACACAGCGCGAAGCTCATGTTGGCCGAGTTGAGCATCTCGACGCAGGCCGCGCCGATGGTCTTGGGCAGGCCTTGGCCGCCAAACTCCACCGGATGCTGCAGGCCTTGCCAGCCGCCCTGCGCGTACTGGGAAAAGGCTTCCTTGAAGCCGGGCGTGGTAGTCACGCGGCCGTCCTTGAACGACGACGGGTTGCGGTCGCCGGCCACGTTGAGCGGCGCGACCACATCCTGGTTGAAACGCGCGCATTCCTCGAGCACCGCACGGGCGGTGTCGAGCCCGGCGTCCTCGAGGCCGGGCATCTGCGAAACCTGCGCGAGGTGCGCCAGGTGCTCGATGTCGAACAGCATGTCGTTGATGGGTGCGGTGTAGTTCATGGTCTTGTCTCCAGTACGGCAGATACGAAAAGGGCATCGCGAACGATGCCCTGTGTTGCGTCGACGAAAGCGCCTCAGAGGGCTTTCACGAGTTCAGGCACTGCCGTGAACAGGTCGGCCACCAGGCCGTAGTCGGCGACCGAGAAGATCGGGGCCTCTTCGTCCTTGTTGATCGCGACGATCACCTTGGAATCCTTCATGCCGGCCAGATGCTGTATCGCACCCGAAATGCCGGCCGCGATGTAGAGCTGCGGTGCAACGATCTTGCCGGTCTGCCCGACCTGCCAGTCGTTGGGCGCATAGCCCGCATCGACCGCGGCGCGGCTTGCGCCCAGGCCGGCGTTGAGCTTGTCGGCGAGCGGCGCCATGACCTCGGTGAACTTCTCGGCGCTGCCGAGTGCGCGGCCGCCCGAGACGATGATCTTGGCCGCGGTGAGTTCGGGGCGCGCGCTCTTGGTCACTTCGCGTCCGACGAAGCTCGACTTGCCGCTGTCGGCCACGCCTTCGGCGTTCTCGACCGTGGCGCTGCCGCCGGTGGCCGCCGCAGGATCGAAGCCGGTGGTGCGCACCGTCACCACCTTGATGGCATCGCTGCTCTGCACGGTGGCGATGGCGTTGCCGGCATAGATCGGACGCTCGAAGGTGTCGGGGCTGTCGACCTTGGTGATGTCGCTGATCTGCGCGACGTCGAGCTTGGCCGCGACACGCGGCGCCACGTTCTTGCCGTTGGCCGTGGCCGGAAACAGGATGTGGCTGTAGTTCTGCGCAATGGCCAGCACTTGCGCGGCCACGTTTTCGGCCAGGTTCTCTGCCAGCGACGGGCTGTCGGCCGCGATGACCTTGGCGACGCCCATGATCTGTGCCGCCGCCGTGGCGGCCTCGGCGGCATTTGCGCCGGCCACCAGCACATGCACGTCGCCGCTGGCGCAGGCGATGGCCGCGGTCACGGTGTTGAGGGTCGCCGGCTTGACGGTGGCGTGGTCGTGTTCGGCAATGACGAGGACGGTCATGTTCAGATCACCTTTGCTTCGTTCTTGAGTTTCTCGACCAGCGTGGCCACGTCGGGCACCTTGATGCCGGCGCCGCGCTTGGGCGGCTCGCTGACCTTGAGTGTCTTCAGGCGCGGCTTGACGTCCACGCCCAGGTCTTCAGACGATCCCCAGCCTTCCTGGCCTTCGTGGCCGGGCAGCAGCGGGCGCGCTCGTTCGGCGCAGGTCGAAAGCGATTGCCGGGTCGGCCGAACAGACGCAGGCCGCCGTCGACTTCGCGCGTGACCTTGACTTTGTCGCCCTCGACCTCGACCTTGCTGGCGAAGGTGGCTTGCGGCAGGTCGGCCAGTGCGGCGAGCATCTGGCCGGTCTGGTTGGCGTCGTCGTCGATCGCCTGCTTGCCGAGGATCACGAGCTGCGGCTGTTCCTTGTCGACCAGCGCCTTCAGCAACTTGGCCACGGCCAGCGGCTGCAGCTCTTCGGCGGTCTCGACCAGGATGGCGCGGTCGGCGCCGATGGCCATCGCGGTGCGCAGCGTTTCCTGGCATTTGGTGTCGCCGCACGAGACGGCGATGACTTCGGTGACGACGCCCTTCTCTTTCAAGCGAACCGCCTCTTCGACGGCGATCTCGTCGAAGGGGTTCATGCTCATCTTGACGTTGGCGATGTCCACACCGGTACCGTCGGACTTGACGCGCACCTTGACGTTGTAATCAACGACCCGCTTGACGGGGACCAGGACCTTCATTGGTTTGACTCCATTGAATTGCGAAACCGGGGGTGCGGAACGACTGGCGATTTTAGCCGCGCGGGGCTAAATAGAACGGTCGTGCTTTTCCGCGATTATAGGCGAGGCGGAGCAGCAGGCAGCATGCCCGGCGGCATCGACTCGATGCGCAGCACGCGCTGCGGATAGGGGATCTCGATTCCGGCAGCGCGCAGGCCTTCGAGGATCGCGATGTTGATCGGCGAGCGGACGTTGTCCTTGCCCTTGTCCGGGTCGGCGATCCAGAAGTTGAGGCTGAACTCCAGTCCATCCGCCGCGAAGGCAACGAGGAAAGCGACCGGCGCCGGATCGCTCAGCACGCGCGGCTGAGCGGCGGCGGCGGCGCACAGAATCGATTGCACCTGCGCGGCATCGCTGTCGTAGCCGACCACGATGTTGGTCGTGATGTGGAATTTGAGGTCGGACACCGACAGGTTCTCGACCCGGCTCGTGATGAGCGACTCGTTCGGCACGATCGACTCGCGTCCGTTGCCTTGGCGCACCAGCGTGTAACGGGTCTTGATGTCGGTGACGCGCCCCTCGAAGCCGTCGACCTTGACGTTGTCGCCGATGCGGATCGAGCGCTCCAGCAGGATGACGAAACCGCTCACGTAGTTGGCTGCGATCTTCTGCAGCCCGAAGCCCAGGCCGACGCCGAGCGCGCCGCCCAGCACCGACAGGGCAGTCAGATCCACGCCCACCGCCGACAGCGCGAACAGCAGGCCGACGAACAGGAGCAAGGCGCGCAGCGCGTTCGACGCCACCTTGCGCATCGACAGGTCGGTCACTGCGGTGCGCAGCACGCGGTTCTCGATCGTCGAAGCGATCCAGAGCGCGACCACGAGCACAACGCCTGCCGACAGCGTCCCCTCGAGAATCGTGCGCAGGCTCACCCGGGTCTTGCCGAAAGCCAGCGTGATGCTGTCGAGTTCGGCCAGCACCGCCGGCAGCAGCCCGACGATCCACAGCACGGCCGCGATCCAGGCCAGCCAAGACACGGTGCGCTCGATCAGCCGGACCAGCGCCGAAGCCGGGAACACCGCGCGCAGCACCCGCGCCACCAGTCGGATGGCGGCCAGCGACAAGAAAACCGACACCGCGATCCGCAGCACCAGCACCGGCTGGAAATCCACCACCACGCGGCGCGCCACTTCGGTCAGCAGGACGGCGAGGATGGGGAACATGAGGCCGTCGAAAATGCGCTGGCCGAACCAGATCGACTCCTTGGGTTGGCCGCGGCCCATCCAGCGCGACACCGCCCACGCCAGCACGATGCACGCGGCCAGAACGGCCAGTTCGATCCAGACGCTGCGCGTGTTGATCAGGCTGAGGCGCTGGGTGAAGCTGCTGAGATCCATCGGCCCTAAAGATCCGCGAGAACCCGCAGATGCGTCTCGACGCTGCGGGCCAGCGCGTCGAGGTTGTAGCCGCCTTCGAGCATGGAGACGATGCGCCCTTGCGAATGCCGCCGCGCCACGTCGCGGATCCGCTCGGTGATCCAGGCGTAGTCGTTCTCGTTGAGCCTCATCTGGCCCAGATCGTCATCGCGGTGCGCGTCGAAACCGGCGCTCACGAAGATCATTTCGGGCTTGAACTCTTCGAGCCGCGGCATCCAGTGGGCATCGATCAGCTCGCGCACGTCCATGCCCTTGGTGTACGCAGGCACCGGCAGGTTGAGCATGTTGGGCGCCGGATGGTCGGCCCCGCTGTACGGATAGAACGGATGCTGGAAGAAGCCCACCATCAGCACCCGCGGATCGTTGCTGAAGATGTCTTCGGTGCCGTTGCCGTGGTGCACGTCGAAGTCGACGATCGCGACCCGCTCCAGGCCGTGCACCTCGATCGCATGCTGCGCGGCGATGGCAACGTTGTTGAGGATGCAGAAGCCCATCGCCTTGTCGCGGCAGGCATGGTGGCCGGGCGGCCGCACGGCGCAGAACGCATTGTCCAGCTCGCCGTACATGACGGCATCGGTCGCCGCAACCGCCGCACCGGCCGCACGGCGGGCGGCTAGCACGGTGAACCGGGTGAGCGCGGTGTCCGGGTCGAGCTGCGCATGGTCGGGGCCGCCGGCCGGGGCGTCCTCGATCAGGCGCTGGCTCAGCGCTTCGAGATGCTCCATGTGCTCGACGCTGTGCGCGCGGGTGATCTGCTCTAGCGTGGCGAGCGGCACGTCGCGGCGTTCGAGTGCATCGCAGACACCGGTCAGGAGCAGCCGGTCTTCGATGGCATCGAGCCGCTCAGGGCATTCGGGATGGCCCGCGCCCATGTCGTGTTTCCAGCAGTCGCGGTGTGTGAAGTAGCCGGTTTTGCCCATGGATGGATCGCATCGCAGCCTCACGCGGCCTGGGGCCGTTGGGCATGCGGTATTGTTTGCATATGGATACAAAAATGGACGTTGCCGCGAAGCTCGCCAGTTTGCTCGGTCAGCTTAACACGGTGATTGTGGGCAAAGAGGCGCAGGTACGCGACTGCGTGGCCTGTCTTCTCGCTGGCGGACACCTGCTGATCGAAGACGTGCCGGGCGTCGGCAAGACCACGCTGGCGCATGCGCTTTCGCACACCTTCGGGCTGCAGTTTTCGCGCGTTCAATTCACCGCCGACCTGATGCCCGGCGACCTGTCGGGCGTTGCCATCTACGACCGCGGGCAGCAGGCTTTCGTGTTTCATCCCGGCCCGATCTTTGCGCAGGTCCTGCTGGCCGACGAGATCAACCGCGCGAGTCCCAAGACGCAGAGCGCGCTGCTGGAAGCGATGGAAGAAAAGCAGGTCACGGTGGAAGGCGAGACGCGCCCTCTGCCCACGCCCTTCTTCGTCATCGCGACGCAGAACCCGCATGACCAGCTCGGCACCTTCGCGCTGCCGGAGTCGCAGCTCGACCGCTTCCTGATGCGCATCTCGCTCGGCTACCCCGACCGTGCTGCCGAGCGCGAACTGCTGGCCGGCGCCGACCGCCGCGAGATGCTCGCCGGGCTGCCGGCGCTGCTCACGGCCGGCGAACTCACCGCGCTGCAGCAGCGGGTGATGCAGGTGCATGCGGCCGACCCGCTGCTGAATTACGTGCAGGACCTGATTGCAGCGACGCGTTCGGGCCGCTGGTTCCTGCAGGGCCTATCGCCGCGCGCTGGCATCGCGGTGCTGCGCGCGGCCAAGGCGCAGGCGCTGCTGGCCAACCGTGACTACGTGGCGCCGGACGACGTGCAGGCCGTGCTGCCGCAGACCATTGCGCACCGCCTCACGCCGGTCGGCGATGCCGGCCGCGGCGCGGTCGAGCAGGTTCGCGCGATGACCCAAGCGGTGCCCCTGCCGTAACCATGCCCGCGCCGCTTCGCTCGCGCGTCGACGATTGGTTTCTCTCACGGCGCGCGCCGTCGGACACGCTCGAACTCACGCAGCGCAACGTCTACATCGTGCCGACGGCGGCCGGATGGATGCTGGCCGCAACCCTGCTGCTGCTGCTGGTCGCATCGATCAACTACCAGCTCAACCTGGGCTACCTGCTGACCTTTCTGCTCGCCGGCAGCGTGGCGGTCGGCATGCATGTGTGCCACGGCACGCTGCGCGGGCTCGCGCTGCGATTGATGGCGCCGGTTGCGCGCTACGCCGGCGCCGCCGCCGTCTTCCGGGTGGTGCTGCAGAACGCGCGGCGCAGCACCCGCTACGGCATCGGGCTGGCGGTGCGCGGCAGCGGGCAGTGGTCGTGGAGCGATGTGCCGGCGCAGGGCAGCGCCACGGTCGAGGTTGCGTTCAAACCCGAGCGACGCGGCCTACACCCGGTGCCGACACTGATGGCCGAGACGCGCTTTCCGCTCGGCACCTTCCGCGTCTGGACGGTGTGGCGGCCGGCCTCGCAGGTGCTGGTCTATCCCGCACCGGAAACCAGTCCACCGCCGCTGCCGCCCGGGGAGCCGATGGCGGGGCAAGCGGCATCGACCGTGCTGCGCACCCACGCGGCGGGCGAGTACGACGGCGTTCGCGCATACCGGCGCGGCGACCCCTTGAAGCTGGTCGTGTGGAAGCGTGCCGCGCGTGCCCAGGCGACCGGCTCCGAGGATCTGGTCAGCCGCGATGCGCAGCAGGCGCAGCAGCAAGAGTTGTGGCTCGATGCGCAGGCCTGCGGCTTGCCCGATGGCGAGGCGCGCGTGTCGCGGCTTTGCGCCTGGGTGCTGATGGCGGACCGACTGGGCGCCGACTACGGGCTGCGCGTGGCGGGCCGCATCGTTGCGCCATCGCAAGGGGAGGCGCACAAGCGGCGTTGCCTGGAAGTGCTGGCGCTATGTTGATCGCGTCGCGTTTGCTCTCTCTCCATCCGGGAGAGGGTTCAGGTGAGGGCATCGGGCCTGTAGTTCGCGCTTGTCTTGTATTGAGTCCTGAGGCCGGGATGTCGCCCCGGCGGGCGACTCACTTTCTTTTGCGTCGCCAAAAGAAAGTAAGCAAAGAAAAGGCGACCCCACTGTGCGCGACCCTGCGCTTCGCTTCGGGCAACCTGCGATGCTCGCTTTTCGCGGGGTCCGCGCAAACTCGCCTTCGGCTCAGACAGCGCGCGGCCCTGATCCGCGAAAAGCTGCGCTCCTCGGCGCACCCAGAGGGGATTGAACAAGTACGCGCCGTGGCGCGTACGCGTGTGGGTTGGGCTCCGCCGAGCGCAGCGAAGGCTGCACCCGATCCCGTTCCCGCTCCCCAGCCCCTCTGGCTGCGCCGAGTAGCGCAGCGAAACGGGGATCAGCGGGACGCGTGTCTGAGCGCAGCGAGTTTGCGGCCCGCCCCCGTTTCGCGAGCAACGCAGGTTGCCCGGAGCGAAGCGCAGGGCCGCAGACAGTGGGGTCGCCTTTTCTTTGGCTACTTTCTTTTGGCGACGCAAAAGAAAGTAGCTCGCCCGCCGGGGCGAGACCCGGCCCCAGGCCCAAAAAGAGCAACACGCGGGGAAGGTAAGCCAGCCCCATGAACCGGACGCTCTTTGCAAGAGATGCGCTGCTCACCACCGGCTGGACCCGCAACGTCCTGCTGACCTGGAACGAAGCCGGCCAGTTCACGCGAGTCGAGCCCGGCGCCCAGCCGACCGAGCACACCGAGTTCGCGAACGGCCCGCTCATCCCCGGCATGCCCAACCTGCATTCGCATGCCTTCCAGCGCGCCTTCGCCGGGCTGACCGAATTCCGCGGCGGCGGCGCGGCGCAGGACAGCTTCTGGAGCTGGCGCACGCTGATGTACCGCTTCGCCGCGCAGATCTCGCCCGCGCAGGTCGAGGCGATCGCCACCTGGCTCTACATCGAGATGCTCGAATCCGGCTACACCGCCGTGTGCGAGTTCCATTACCTGCATCACGATCCGGACGGCACGCCCTACGCCGACGATGCCGAACTGGCGCTCGCGCTGATGCGCGCGGCGCAGCGCACGGGCATCGGCTTCACGCTGCTGCCGGTGCTTTATCAGACCAGCGGCTTCGGCGGCCTGACGCCGAACGAGGGCCAGCGCCGCTTTGTCCGCTCGACCGATTCGATGCTGCGCCTGCTCGATCGGCTGCGTCCGCTGTGCGCTGCGCAGGGCGCGCGGCTCGGCCTGGCGCCGCATTCGCTGCGCGCCGTGCCGCCCGACAGCCTGCGCGAGGCACTGGCCGGGCTGAACGGCATCGACGCGAGCGCGCCCGTCCACATCCACATCGCCGAGCAGACGGCGGAGGTCGATGCCTGCCTGGCCTGGAGCGGCCAGCGGCCGGTGGCATGGCTGCTCGACCATGCGCCGGTCGACGCGCGCTGGTGCCTGGTGCATGCCACGCACATGGATGCCGTCGAGTACCGGCGCGCGGCGGCCAGCGGCGCGGTCGCCGGCCTCTGCCCGACCACCGAAGCCAACCTGGGCGACGGCATCTTCGACTTCGGCGCCTGGCGCGCGGCCGGCGGCACATGGGGCGTGGGCTCCGACAGCCACGCCTGCGTCAATGCGGCGGAGGAGCTGATGCTGCTCGAGTACGGCCAGCGGCTCGCCACCCGGCAGCGCAACGTCGGTGCCGATGCGGGCCAGCCTTCGGTCGCGACCGCGATGATGCTCGCGGCCGTGCAGGGCGGCGCGCAGGCAGCCGGGCGCGCCGTGGCCGGGCTGCGGCCGGGCCAGCAGGCTGACTTCGTGGTGCTCGACGCCGCGCATCCGGCGCTGGCCGGACTCGCTGCGGCCGACATGCTCTCGGCCCATGTGTTCGCGAGCCATCGCACCAGCGCGATCGACGCGGTGCGGGTCGCCGGCGTGCCCTGCGTGTCGGCCGGGCGCCATCCTCTTCACGACAGCGCGGCGGCCGGCTTCGTCGCTGCGCGCACCCAATTGCTCGCAACGACACCATGAATTTCGACACCACCCAGCCCGCCTTCCGCTTCCACCAGGGAACGCAGCCACTGCTGATCTCGATGCCGCATGTCGGCACGCACGTTCCCGCCGCGCTGGCCGAGCGACTGACCGACGAGGCGCGCCAGGTGCCCGACACCGACTGGCATCTCGAGCGCCTCTACGACTTCGCCGTCGACATGGGCGCATCGGTGCTCGCCGCCACGCATTCGCGCTACGTGATCGACCTGAACCGGCCGCCCGACGGCGCAAGCCTCTATCCGGGGCAGAGCGTCACCGGCCTGTGCCCGGTCGACAGCTTCGATGCCGCGCCGATCTACCGCGACCCCGCCGATCAGCCCGGCGACGACGAGATCGCCGCGCGGCGCGATGCGGTCTGGCATCCCTACCACCGCCAGCTCGAAGCCGAACTCGCCCGCATGAAGGCGGCGCATGGCGTCGCCGTGCTGTGGGACGCGCATTCGATCCGCTCGGTGCTGCCGCGCTTCTTCGACGGCCGCCTGACCGACCTGAACCTGGGCAGCGCAGACGGTGCAAGCTGCGACCCGTCGCTGCCCGCCGCACTCCTGGCGATTGCGCAACAGGCCGCACCGGCCTACAGCGCCGTGCTGAACGGCCGCTTCAAGGGCGGCCACATCACGCGCCACCACGGCCGCCCGTCGGACAACGTGCACGCGATCCAGCTCGAGATGACGCAGTGCAGCTACATGCAAGAGGCGCCGCCCTTCGACTACCTGCCGGAGGTGGCGGCTGGCATTCGCCCGCACCTTCTGCGCATGGTGGAGGCCGCGCTCGACTTCGCCTTGGCAATGGCAAGGAAAAAGGGCGCTGCCTACAATTCCTAGCCATGAAGCCCCTCGTCTACACCCGCGCCCAGCAACTGCCCGGCATCCTCGCCAGCCGCATCGCCATCCTCGACGGCGCGATGGGCACGATGATCCAGCGCTTCCGGCTCGGCGAGGCGCAGTACCGCGGCGAGCGCTTCAAGGACTTTGCGCGGACGTCAAGGGCAACAACGAACTGCTGTCGCTGACCCGGCCCGACGTCATTCGCGACATCCACGAGGGCTATTTGGCCGCCGGCGCCGACATCATCGAGACCAACACCTTCGGCGCCACCCGCATCGCGCAGGAGGACTACCGGATGGCCGACTTCGCGCGCGAGATGAATGTCGAATCGGCCCGCATAGCGCGCGCCGCCTGCGACAAATTCAGCACGCCCGACAAGCCGCGCTTCGTTGCCGGCGCGCTGGGCCCGACGCCCAAGACCGCCAGCATCAGCCCCGACGTGAACGACCCGGGCGCGCGCAACGTGAGCTTCGAGGAACTGCGCGCTTCGTACTACGAACAGGTCGAGGCGCTGGTCGAAGGCGGCAGCGACGTGCTGTTGCTCGAAACCATCTTCGACACCCTCAACGCGAAGGCCGCGCTGTTCGCGGTCGACGAATATTTCGAAGCCAGCGGCGAGCGGCTGCCGCTCATCATCAGCGGCACCGTGACCGATGCCTCCGGCCGCATCCTGAGCGGCCAGACCGTGACTGCCTTCTGGCACAGCGTGCGCCACGCACGGCCGCTGGCGGTGGGCCTCAACTGCGCGCTCGGCGCGGCGCTGATGCGGCCCTACATCCAGGAACTGGCGCGGGTGGCGGACGACACCTTCATCAGCTGCTACCCCAACGCCGGCCTGCCCAATCCGATGAGCGAAACCGGCTTCGACGAGACGCCCGACGTCACCTCGCGCCTGCTGCACGAGTTCGCGGCCGAAGGGCTGGTCAACATCGTCGGCGGCTGCTGCGGCACCACGCCGGAACACATCGCCGCCATCGGGCAGGCGGTGGCGCCGCTCGCGGGCCGCAGCCTGCATCGCGCGGCCTTCTACCGCGAAGCGGCCTGACGGCCCCACTAGCGCGCGGCGCTCGAAACCCATGCAGGGCCTGAAGCGCCGCGTCGTCTACATCACCCTCTACGAGAGCATTGCCATCGTCGCGGCCGGTGCTGGCCTCGCACTCATGTCGGGGCAGGGGGTAGCGCATTCGGGCGTGCTGGCCGTCATCGCGTCGGTCATCGCGGTGGCCTGGAACCTCGCTTTCAACGCATTGTTCGAGCGCTGGGAGTCGCGCCAAATCGTGCGCGGGCGGAGCCTGCGCCGGCGCATCGCGCACGCCATCGGCTTCGAGGGCGGCCTGGTCGCCTTCCTGGTGCCGGTCTTCGCCTGGTGGCTGGGCGTGAGCCTGTGGCAGGCGCTGGTGATGGACCTGGGCCTGGTGGTGTTCTTCCTCGTCTACACCTTCGTCTTCAACTGGGCCTTCGACCATCTGTTCGGCTTGCCGGCTTCGGCCGCCGGCGCCGCGCAGCCGGCGTAAAATCCGCGGCTCCCAAGGAGCGTTGCAGCGCGGCCATCTCGACATCGAGGGTCCGCGTCAGGCTTGGGATTCCAGCCACTGGACTGCAACGACGCTCGCCTGAAACCATGTTCCACAGGTGAGCCCGATGTCTTCCGATCCGTCCTCCGTTTCCGTTCCCCCGATGAAGCTCGCCGGCCTCGAGCCGGTGCAGATCGGCCAGGGCACGCTGTTCGTCAACATCGGCGAGCGCACCAACGTCACCGGCTCCAAGGCCTTCGCCCGCATGATCCTGAACGGCCAGTTCGAGGAAGCGCTGGCGGTGGCGCGCCAGCAGGTGGAAAACGGCGCGCAGGTGATCGACATCAACATGGACGAGGCCATGCTCGACAGCAAGGCCGCGATGGTGCGCTTCCTGAACCTGATCGCAAGCGAGCCCGACATCGCGCGCGTTCCGATCATGGTCGACAGCTCCAAGTGGGACGTGATCGAGGCTGGCCTGCGCTGCATCCAGGGCAAGGGCATCGTCAACTCGATCAGCATGAAGGAGGGCGAGGCGCAGTTCAAGCACCAGGCCACGCTGCTGCGGCGCTACGGCGCGGCGGCGGTGGTGATGGCCTTCGACGAGAAAGGCCAGGCCGACACCTACCAGCGCAAGATCGAGATCTGCGAGCGGGCCTACCGCATCCTGGTCGACGAGATCGGCTTTCCGCCCGAAGACATCATCTTCGACCCCAACATCTTCGCCATCGCCACCGGCATCGAGGAGCACGACAACTACGCGGTCGACTTCATCAACGCGGTGCGCTGGATCAAGCAGAACCTGCCGGGCGCCAAGGTGTCGGGCGGCGTGTCGAACGTGAGCTTCAGCTTTCGCGGCAACGACCCGGTGCGCGAAGCCATCCACACCGTGTTCCTGTACCACGCGATCAAGGCCGGCATGGACATGGGCATCGTGAATGCCGGCATGGTGGGCGTCTACGACGACCTCGACCCGGTGCTGCGCGAGCGCGTGGAGGACGTGGTGCTCAACCGCCGCCCCGATGCCGGCGAGCGCCTGGTCGAAGTGGCGGAGACGGCCAGGAGCGGCGCCAAGGATGAGAGCAAGAAGCTCGAATGGCGCGGCACGCCGGAGCGTCCGGTGCATGTGAACCAGCGCCTCGCGCATGCCATGGTGCACGGCATCACCGACTTCATCGTGGCCGACACCGAAGAGGCGTACCAGCAGATCCTGGCCAAGAACGGCCGGCCGCTGCACGTGATCGAAGGCCCGCTCATGGACGGCATGAACATCGTGGGCGACCTGTTCGGCCAGGGCAAGATGTTCCTGCCGCAGGTGGTTAAGTCGGCGCGGGTGATGAAGTCGGCCGTGGCCCATCTCATCCCCTACATCGAAGAGGAAAAGCGCCAGGACGAAGCCGCCGGGCGCGACGTGCGCACCAAGGGCAAGATCGTCATCGCCACCGTCAAGGGCGACGTGCACGACATCGGCAAGAACATCGTCACCGTCGTGCTTCAGTGCAACAACTTCGAGGTGGTGAACATGGGTGTGATGGTGCCCTGCCATGAAATCCTGGCGCGCGCCAAGGTGGAAGGCGCGGACATCGTGGGCCTCTCCGGCCTCATCACGCCGAGCCTGGAAGAGATGCAGTACGTCGCCGGCGAAATGCAGAAGGACGACCATTTCCGCATCCGCAAGATTCCCCTGCTGATCGGCGGCGCCACCACCAGCCGGGTGCACACGGCCGTGAAGATCGCGCCGCACTACGAAGGGCCGGTGGTCTACGTGCCCGATGCGTCGCGCAGCGTGAGCGTGGCGCAGTCGCTGCTGTCCGACCAGGCCGCCAGGTACATCGGCGAGATCAATGCCGACTACGACAAGGTGCGCCACCAGCATGCCAACAAGAAACAGGTGCCGCTGTGGCCGCTGGCCAGGGCACGCGCGAACAAGACGCCGATCGATTGGTCGACTTACGTGCCTGCTGCACCGAAGTTCATCGGCCGGCGCCTGTTCAAGAACTTCGACCTGACGGAGCTGGCGAAGCACATCGACTGGGGCCCGTTCTTCCAGACCTGGGACCTGGCCGGGGCGTTTCCCGCCATCCTGAAAGACGAGGTGGTCGGCACCGAGGCCGTGCGCGTCTACGCCGACGGCCAGCGCATGCTCAAGCGCCTGATCGAAGGCCGCTGGCTCACTGCCAGCGGCGTGCTCGGCTTCTGGCCCGCCAACACGGTCAACGACGACGACATCGTGCTCTACACGGACGCGTCGCGTACCGAAGCCGCGCTCACCTGGCATGGCCTGCGCCAGCAGACCGAGAAGCACGTCATCGACGGCGTGATGCGGCCGAGCCGCTGCCTGGCCGACTTCGTCGCGCCGCGCGAGAGCGGCGTGAAGGACTTTGTGGGCATGTTCGCGGTGACGGCCGGTTTGGGCGTCGAGAAGAAGGAGAAGTACTTCGCCGACGACCTCGACGACTACTCGGCCATCATGCTCAAGGCGCTGGCCGACCGGCTGGCCGAGGCATTTGCAGAAGCGCTGCATCACCGCGTGCGCACCGACCTGTGGGGCTATGCACCCGACGAGGCGCTGAGCAACCAGGACATGATCGGCGAGAAGTACCGCGGCATCCGCCCCGCACCCGGCTATCCGGCCTGCCCCGACCACAGCGTGAAGCGGCCGATGTTCGACCTTTTGAATTGCACCGAGGCCGGCATGACGTTGACTGAAAGTTTTGCGATGATGCCGGCCGCCAGCGTGAGCGGCTTCTACCTGAGCCATCCCGAGGCGACCTACTTCAACGTCGGCAAGATCGGGCACGACCAGTTGCAGGACCAGGCCGCGCGGCGCGGGGCGAATGAATCCGATCTGCAGCGGCTGCTGGCACCCAACCTCTGATGCTGCTTCAAAAACTGATGTTTGCCGCCGCGCACTATGCGGCGCTGGCCATCTTCGTGGTCGCCTGCTGGGGCTTCGGCCGTGCGCTGCTGGCGCGCCTGGGCGCGCCGCCCCGGCCGGACGTCTGGCTCGAAACCGCGATGGCGGCGACGCTCGGCGTCGGCCTTTTCATATGCGCCTTTCAGTGGCTGGCCATTGCTGGCTTGTTCACCGCCACTGCTGTGACGGCGCTGGTCGCGGTCGGCGTCGTTGCGGCCTGCGTGCAGCTTCCCGCGTGGCGGCGCCAGATGCGCCCCTCCGGCCCGAGCGCCTCGCTGTCGCGCATCGACCGGGCGGCACTTGCGGCGCTGGCGTTGGTCGCGTTGCCCACGCTGGTGGCGCCGCTCGCGCCGCCGGCGGCATTCGACGAGCTGATGTACCACCTGCCCTATGCGCGGCTGGTGGCGCAAAGCGGCTCGCTGGGCATCCACGAGTGGCTGCGATACCCCTGGTTCCCCTACAACTACAACCTGCTCTACGCCGGGGCCCTGCTGCTGGGCGACGACGTGCTGCCGCACTGTCTGGGCGCACTTGCCGGCTGGCTTTCGGTCTGGATGGTGTATCGCGTCGGCGTGCTGCATGTGAACCGGCTCACCGCCTGCATCGGTGCGGCCATCTGGCTCGGCCTCGGCGACTACTCGAATGCGTTGATCGACATGGGCGTCGCGCTGTTCGTGCTGGCCGGCTGCGTCGCGCTGTGGTGGTGGCGCGAATCGCCGCGCGAAAGCGGTGCGCGCTGGCTGGCGCTCGCGGCGTTCTGCCTCGGGGTGGCTGCAGGATCGAAGTACCAAGCGCTCACTTTTCTGCCGCTGGTGGCCGTGTTCGTCGTGAGGCGGGAACGCCGCGTCAAGGTGTGGGCCGGCGCACTGGTCTGTTTCATGGTGCCCTGCATCTACTGGTATGCGCGCAACGCCATCACGACCGGCGATCCGTTCAATCCGATCGGCGCCAACCTGTTCGGCTTTACCAACTGGAACGCCGGCGACTACAAGCGGCAGGTCGACGACGTGCGCGCGCATGCAGCGCTGCCCAGCGTGCTGATCTGGCCGGTGCTGCTGGCGCCCTTCAGCCCGGCATGGAAGCGCTCCGCGGCG
The DNA here is from genome assembly GCA_037720315.1 of Variovorax sp. Taxonomy (GTDB): domain Bacteria; phylum Pseudomonadota; class Gammaproteobacteria; order Burkholderiales; family Burkholderiaceae_C; genus Variovorax. The sequence continues at coordinate 16,534 of JBBJMS010000061.1, forward strand.
GTACGCGCGGCGGTGGTCTTTTGCGCCTGGTCGCTGCTGGTGTGGGTTGCGACCTCGCGCTATCCGCGCTATCTGACTTCGGCCTTGCCGTTGATCGCGCTGGCGGCCGCGCTGGGCTGGCAGGTGCTGCTCGGCTGGCCGGTTGCCGCGCTGCGGACCAAGTTCGCGTCGGCAGGCGCCCGGGCCGGCGTGGTGCTGGCCGGCCTGCTGCTGGCGGTGCTGACGGTGGCGTCCTTCCAGCAGACATCGCGCAAGCTGGCGATGGTGTCGCCAGCGCCGGCCGAGCGCGAAGCCTTCCTGCGCGCCAACGTGCCGGGCTATGCGGTGATGAACCACCTGCGCGCGAAAGCCACCGGCCGCGTCTATCAGATCGCGCTGAGCGAAGCCATCTACTACGGCCCCGACGAGGTCTGGGGCGACACGCTCGGCCCCTGGCGCTATGCGGACTTCATCGGCCTGCCGCCGGCCGAGCTGGCGCGCAAGCTCGCGGCGCAGGGCTTCGAGGCCATCGTGATCGTCGCGCACCTGGCGCCGACGCTGAGTAGCCGGCCCGGCTTCGACGAGCACTTCGCCCCGATGTACGAAAAAGACAACGCCAAGGCCTACCGCATCCGGCAGTACGCACCATGAACAAGCCCTTGCGCATCGCAGCCGTCATTCCATGCTTCAACGAGGCGCTGGCCGTCGGGCAGGTGATCGCCGAGATTCGCGCAGCCCTGCCCGAGGCGCAGATCCATGTCTTCGACAACGCATCGACCGACGACACCGCGGCAGTGGCCACGTCCGCGGGCGCGTTCGTGACAGCGGTGGCGCTGCGCGGCAAGGGCAATGTGGCGCGGCGCATGTTCGCCGACGTCGAGGCCGATGTGTACGTGATGGTCGACGGCGATGCCACCTACGACCTGGGCGACGTGCGGCGGCTGGTGGACGCGCTGGTGGACGGCAACCTCGACATGGTGGTCGGCTCGCGCATCGACGACCGCGACGACGCGCACACCTATCGTGCCGGCCACCGCTTCGGCAACCGCATGCTGACCGGCGCCGTGGCCGGCCTGTTCGGCGGCCGGCTGACCGACATGCTCTCGGGCTATCGCGTGTTCTCGCGCCGCTATGCGAAGTCGTTTCCGGCGGTGTCGGAAGGCTTCGAGATCGAGACCGAGCTCACGGTGCATGCGCTGGAGTTGCGCATGCCTTTTGCCGAGCTGCCTGTGCGCTACCGCTCGCGGCCCGAAGGCTCGCACAGCAAGCTTTCGACCTACCGCGACGGCTGGCGAATCCTGAAGACCATCTGCAAGCTGTTCGTGAGCGAACGCCCGCTCTGGTTCTTTACGGGCATCGCGGCCGTCCTGACCCTCGTGTCGCTGGTGGCCGCGGCGCCCCTGGCCGTGACCTACGCGCAGACCGGCCTGGTGCCCCGGCTGCCCACCGCCGTACTGCTCACCGGCGTGATGATTGCCGCAATGCTGTCCTTCGTCTGCGGCGTGGTGTTGCACACCGTGACGATCGGCCGGCAGGAGGCCAAGCGGCTGCGCTACCTGGCCATACCGGGCGTCCGCGACAGCGGCGGAACATGACGGCCCCACGCGAGTTCATGTCGTTCGCAGCCGTGGGCGTGATCGGCTTCGCGGTGGATGTCGGCGTGCTGTACCTCGCGGCGCCCGCATTCGGCTGGTACGGCGCGAGGGTGCTCTCCTTCGTCGCCGCGGCGACGGCGACCTGGGCGCTGAACCGGCGCTACACCTTCAAGCCGCGAGGTTCGGGGTTGTCGGTCGGGCGCGAGTACGCAGGCTATCTGGCGACGATGCTCGCCGGTGCGCTCGTGAACTACGGCGTGTACGTGCTGGTGCTGCAGGGCTTGGACGGGCCGTGGGCGCCGGCCGCCGG
>JBBJMS010000062.1:0-18380 GCA_037720315.1 Variovorax sp.
TGGGCGTGCTGACCATCGCCAGCCACGATGACAAGGGCATCCACCAGTACCGCTACACCGAACTGAAACTGAATGACGGCTACTCGGCCTGCAAGCCTGACGGCTGCCCGACCAAGGATGCGCAGGGCAACCGCGCACCGTTCGAGTACGGCGGCAAGTTGAGCCTGCCGGGCAAGCCGTTCGCGGTGGCCGGCGGCAACGTGCCCTGACGCCAGCCGGTGCGGTGATCTACACATTCGCAGAGGCCGCCGGTGAGCCGGCGTGCCTCTGGCCGACATCGTCGTTCCAGTTTTTTCAATCGTCCTGCTCGTGACATAGCGCACACACGACGCGCGGGCTGCCGCACCGACGCGCCGTTTAAAACAATACTGCGCGAATCATCAGGAACCCGCACCCATGTCCTCTACCGCCGATCCAGTGTCGATGTTCGACCTCGCGCCAGTTTCGCTCTGGCTCGAGCACTAAAGCGGCCTCAGAAATATTTTCGATCGATCATCCATGAGCTCGAGCAGCCCCTTTCTCTTCCTTTTCGGCCTCGCGGCCTGCGCCTCCGGCGTCTGGGCCGAGGAGGTCAAGCTCCCGATCGACAGCGACGACAAACGCATCATCTATGTCGCGCCCGATGTGTCGCCGACCGGCAATGCTGCCGTCACCCACGGTGCGACGGTGGGCGTGCAGCGGCCAGATGGCAGCACCACCTATGGCGGGATGAACACCGCCGGGCCGCGCCCGATCTTCTCGGTCGGCGGCAGCACCGGCGGCGATGTTTCGTTCTCCGCCGGCGTGCAGAGCGACGGCCGCAGGAAAGCGCCGGCGCAAAGGCCGGCCTGACCATCAAGTACTAAGCGACACCCCGGAGCGCCTGCGTCGCCTCCCTCAAGGGCTATACCAGCGGTCCGGCAAAGCCGGTTCCGCGGTATCCCCGTATCGGAATGCGCCGGTGTAAACCTTCCCACTTGGTCCTCGCAGAGGTATCCTCCCGTCGCCGTGAAGCTCGCGCAGCCTCACCTTCGCCCGCGTCGCGCGCTGCCGCAGGCTTGTGAAGAATCGAATGACGAGGAGCAGACGATGAAGCGAGTTCTGACCCGCAAGCAGCCGACGTTCAAGCGCAGCGCGCGCCAGCCCGGGCCGCATTGGCGCGCGTCGACAGGCGTCAGCCGACGCGGCTTCCTGGTCAGCGGCGTCGGTATGGCGTCGATCGGCCTGCCGCCGCTGCTCGCCGGCTGCGGAGGCAGCGACCAGGACAACACCACCGTCCAACCCGCGCCGCCGGCCACGGAGTTGCGCACCCTGTTCTTCAACCTCGCACACGAAGACCATGCCGGCAAGACCTATTACCTCACCGGCGGCGGCCATCGCTACGCACTGACGCGGGTCAGCGATGCGCCGCATGTGCTGCAGCGCGAACGCCAGACCAACCTGTTCCTCAGCGCGGTGCCGGACGACCAGATTACCCATCACGTCGAGAACGCGCTGTTCGCGGCCGATTCGGTGACGCTCGCCTATGTCGGCGCCGAAATCGACGCGCAGGCCGGCACCTGGTCGATGTCGTCGGTGCAATTGCTCATTCCGACGAGCGGCGCGGCCTATGCCTACGCTCGCGCCCGCTTGGCGATGCCGAGCGGTGCGCTGCCGCCGTCGGCCAAGCGCCGGTTCTACGGATTCCCGGCAGCCGAGAGCGAACGAGACCTGCGCGAAGAGCGCGCCCTGCTCGACCCGGCCAGCCATGCCGCGACGATCGTCGGCTGCCATCCGGACCTGATGAGCCTGGAGCCCAACTCGGCGCACACCGTTCAGTCGAACCATGTCGAGCGCAGCATCGACGTCCTGCTGCTGGCCAACAAGCTGCGCCAGCCGCAGTACGGGCCTGCGTTGCCGCAGCAGACCCCCGGCCAGCCGAACGCCAGTGGCTGGGCCACGCTGCAGCCCGTGCCCGGCGACGGCGGCGCGCCGCTGAAGAACCAGAACGGGCTGCACAAAGGCAGGATTCAGTACCAGCCGAGCACGCACGCCGATCTGCGCACGCTGGCGGCCTCGGCGATGAACGGCACCATTCCCGGGGTCAAGGACGACGCCTCGCTGGGAGCGGACATCACCGGCCTGAAAATCGGCCCCAACGACGCGCCCGCCGCCATCCCCAACCTCGCGCTCGGCGGCGCGCTGTGGATGCGCCGCGACGGCCTGACCCGGATCGACCGCAGCGCCGGCGCCACGGCCGCGGCCGGCGCAGGCGTCGGCGACGACAACGCCGCGATGGCGTTGAAGCAGCAGAACCCGCAGAGCGGCTACAGCGTTTCGGCAAGCTCGACGCAGGGCGGCGTTGCCACCACCGCATCGCTGAGCATCGTCAACTGGTATCTCGAGTTCCGCGGCCTCTGGCTGCAGTTTCTCGATGCCAACGGCAAGGTGCTACCGCTCGCCAACATCCCCGAGTACACGAGCGGCAGCATCGTCCCTAGCCACGACAAAAGCCAGGACACCGCCACCGACATGTTCGTCTCGATCGTCGGGCCGGTATTCACGGTATTGGCGATCCCGGTCGCGCCGGGGTTTCTGCAGCCGAGCTTCAAGGTCCCCGCCAGCGCCAGCACCGTGCGCATCCTTTCGAGCGGCCTGTCCTACCAGGGTGGCAACACCTATCCCGACAGCGTGCTGCACGGCGCGATCATGACTGGCGTCTTCAACTACGGCGTCACCGCACTGTTGTGCGCGGCCGGCGGCGGCCCGTTCATTCCGGCATTGTGGAAGGCTATCGTCATTCCGTTCGCCAAGGTCCTGGTCGCCGAGCTGATCACGATCATCGATACATCGCTCAATCCGAATGGCAATAAGTCGCTTGTCGGGCAGCTCATCACGCCGGGTTTTTGGGAGGCACAAGCCCTGATCGTGGCGAGGACGCTGGTCTCGTCGGCGGCGAGCGGGGCCGTCAGGGAGCTGGTGGCGTATATCGCTGCGCAGCTCGCCGAAGGGGTTGCCGAAGACGCGATACCCATCGCCGGCCAGATCATGCAGGCGATCTCGATCGTGGCCGGCGTCGCCAGCCTGGCCGAAACCTCGGCCGAGCTCGCGACGACACCCTGGACCTACGTGGACGACCTGGTCTTCACGCACGACCTCTCGGTCACCATCCTCAAGGATTCGGGCAACCCCGGCGCGACCCCCCCCGATCCCGGCAGCGCCACCTTCCCGGCGACGGCCACCAGCTATTCAGTCACCGCCATGTTCGACGACGGCACGCCCTACGTGCAGACTTTCCCGCTGACGGCCCCGATCCTGTCGACCTTGCCACCGGTGGTGTTCAAGGGCGTGCCGCTCGGCGGCAAGGTCAACGTCTCGGTGGCTTTCGTGCAGAAGGCGATCGTGCCCGGCCAGCTCGACATCCTGCTCGGCAAGGGCACGACCGGGCCGATCGCCAACGTCGCCGGCAGCGCCCCATCGTTCGCCATCGAGGAGCTGAAGTTTCCGATCAGCGCGAACACCGTCTACCGACACACCCAGAAGATCACGCTCGATGCGAGCGGCAATCACGTCTGGGCGGCGGCAAGCGCGCCGACCGCCAATGCGGGCAACGCGGTGTGCGGCGCGGCCGGCACCTTGTGCGGATTTCGGGGCATCTCGGTTCGACAAGGCACCGGCAGCGCGCGCGGCTACCTCGGTTACGCCTGGCAAGGGCAGAACAGCGACCCCGGCCGGGCGCCGAGCTGCGTCGGCGCCGGCGTCGGCCAGCTCGACCAGGTGGCCAATCTCAACACCGACTCCGGCAACGGCGGCGCCAATGCGCAGACCGGCTATGTCAACGGTGCCTGCGGCATCGGCGTGCCGGGCGTGAGGGTTGCGTACAGCCTGTTGAGCGACGGCGCCGCCAATTTCTATCTCGATACGACCAATCCCGATGTGCCGACGGTGCGCCAGGTCGTGCTCGAGCCGGCACCGGCGTTCGCGAGCCCGCTCTCGGGCCAGGCGTGGGGCGTGCTCAACCTGCCGTCGGATTCGCTGCTGCTGCACCCGGCCGGGCATCTGGTGAGCATCAACAACACGAGCCACAAGATCGAGACGCACAAGATTCCCGCGACCGCCATGGCCGATGCCGACGCCAGAGTGCAACTGCTCGCGCAGATCAAGTCCGGCAAGGGCTCGCGACCTGGGTTGATCAATTCGCCGGTTGCCTGCGCCATATCGCCCGACGGCGTGATCCTGGTGCTGGAGGTCGGCAACAACCGCATTCAGGCGTTCGACCTCGGCGCCAATCCGGTGCGGCACTTCAGCAAGCAAACGTCGCCATACAGCCTCACGCTGAGCGCGACCGACCCGATGCAGGGCTGGCAGTACCTCGACCTGGCGGTCGAGTTCACCGGCTACATGTACGTGCTGGCATACAACCAGAACACGTTCGTGTACCGGCTCGACCTCTATCACCCCGAGCAAGCCGACAACACGCCGATCGCGACGACGCAAAACATCAACGCCGCCAGGGTGACGGTCGATTTCTGGCGCAGCGTGTACACGCTGAACTACGAGGTGCTGAGCTTGCCGGGTGGCGCGGCAGCCGGGCTGACCGAACCGTCGGTGAGCCTGTGGACGCCGTGCGACACCGGCAGCACATGCTGACGGCGGCGAAACACGCGCCTGGCCAACATCCGCCGAGGCGAAAAGGAGAATCGAGATGAAACCTGCCTTTTGCAAACTGGGCCGCGCGGCGCTGATCAGCCTCGCGTGCATCGCTGCCGCCTGTGGCGGCGGCAATGACGTCGGCAGCCCGGCCAGCAGCGCGGGAAGCGGCCCCGGCAGCGGCGCTGGCACCGTGCAACCCGGCCCCATCGTCGGCGGCGCGGATTCGCCATGCCCGCAGAGTCGGGTGCCGGGTGGCCACGACTATCACGGACTCACGCTCAACTTCTGCGACTTCAGCAAGGTCGACCTGACCGGCGCCAATTTCAATGGCGCGACTTTGAATGGGATCAACTTCAATTTCGCCAATCTGACCGATGCCGACTTCAGCAACGCAACCATCACCGCCGATGGCACTTCGTACTTCGTCGGCGCGAATTTGATCAATACGAAATTCATAAAGACCGTATTCGCCGCCCCGACGCTTTTCCTCGTCGCCGGGGTGAGATGCGCCGACTTCTCTCAGAGCGACATCAACAACGTGTTGGAACTCGGCGATAGCCTCCGCGAGGACGATCAGCGGGCGGGCTGCCGTACCAAGTTCCAGAACGCGAAGATGAACTGCACATTCGTGGACAAATGGAAATTCCTCGACCTCACCGGCGCCGACATCGCTGCCTGCGCGGACCAGGTGAAGCCGGTGGCGGGACAACCGGGTCGCGACTTCTCCGGTGGCATCTTCAGCCAGGTCGCCTTCGACGATTTCGACCTGACGGGCAGCAAGTGGGACGGCGCGCTGCTCGACCACGCCAGGTTTCAGGGCGCGACGCTCGACAACGCCACTGGGTTGAACGGCACGGTGGGCAACCCGTCGCGGCTCTCCGCGGTCAAGTTCAACAAGGCGAGTTTGCAGAACGTCGACCTGAGCAATGCCCAGCTGTACGGGGCGCAGTTCACCGATGCCAACTTGAGCAACTCGAGCCTCGCCGGCTCGTTCTTGAGCGCCAATACCGGGGCCACGCCGCCGATCGAATCGGCGGCCGTGTTCGACGGCGCGCACCTGAAAAACGTCAACCTGGCCGGCGCCCAGTTGATGGGGGCAAGCTTCCTGTACGCGAGCCTCTATGGCGCCTATGGCGGCAGTACGCCGGCTTTCCCCTGCCAGAGCAATACCAGCCAATGCTCTGTTGGCAGCCGCACCGGATTCACCTGCGGATGCGCGACGGCATCGGGCGCGAACCTGACGGGAGCCGATTTCAGCAACGCATTCCTGTTCGGCGCCGACTTCAGCGGCAGCGGCACCATCGTCAACGGCACCCGGTTCGGGTCGGCGATCCTGACCGGCGCGAGCTTCGAAGGTGCCAGCTTCCAGGTGAACGGCGGAGCCGCGCCCGACTTCACCAAGGCGCTATTGCAGGGCGCGACTTTCAGCACCGACGCGAACCTGGGCAATGCCGGCCTGCTGAATGCATTCGTCGACTTCGGTGCCGCAAGCAATACCACCGGCGGGAACATCCTCTACCTGCAGTTGAGCGCCGACTACACCAGGTTCAAAGGGTGGCCGGCGAGCGCCGCCGCCACACCGTGCGTGCAAACGGCCTATCAGAGCTTCACGGCGGTGCCCGGCGCGGTGTCGCTGACTTGTCCCAACGGCAACTCCACCGCCTGCGGAGCCGGCAGACCGGCACCGAACCCCAACGTCAACTGGGCCAGCGGCATCGCGATGGCAACCAACACGCCGGTGCCGGGGTGGTATGCGATCGATTCAACCTATGACCCGGCGCCCACGGACGCCAGCCTGATCTGCAGGAATTCCGCGGTGGACCCCAACTGGTAGACGCGGAACCTGGCCCTGCCTGCTTGTCAGCGCATGCAAAGCCGCGAAGCACGTTGAACCAGCGCGGCGGCACGCTCGGGGTCGGTCGCCTCGACACGCTTTGCCGCGACTTGCAGCGCGCGCATTTGCTCGACTTCAGCAACCAATTTCTGCGGGCTCAGCAGGGCCTTGAACAGCTCGGAGGCTTCTTCGGCAAAGGTTTTGAACGCGCCAGTCAAACCACTGGGCGAGCCGAAGGCGGAGGTTTCCTGATAGGTGGGCATAAATATCTTCCTGCAGGTTTAAGAACTGCAGCCAGTCTATAGGGTTTACCCGACGCCTGGAAAACCCGTAGGCCGAATCATGGTCGCCCACTGTGGCTTGCTGCCGCTTTGGGCTGTTTTCTACAAGCGACGGGGCTTGCATCGCGGATGGGCCTGCGGGTAACCCCGATGCGGAATGTCAGGAAAGTTGACCACGGTCAAGCCGCCCGCGCCAGCCCAGTCGCACCATTGGCTCCGTTGGGATCTCGGCTGGGATCTGAAACAAAAGCGTGCACCTACAAACAGGAGACAACATGTTCAAGAACCTCATTTCGCGGTCCAAGACCCGTCGGGCGAGCGCAATCGCCGCGGCAGTGCTGGCGATGGCGGTCGCTGCACCGGCCTTTGCGTGGGAACCGACCAAGCCGGTCGAGTTCGTGGTTCCGGCCGGCACCGGCGGCGGCGCCGACCAGATGGCACGCCTGGTGCAAGGCATCATCATCAAGCACAAGCTGATGAAAGAGCCGCTGATCGTGGTCAACAAGTCGGGCGGCGCAGGCGCCGAAGGCTTTCTCGCCGTGAAGGAAGCCAAGGCCGATCCGCACAAGATCGTCATTTCGCTGTCGAACCTGTTCACCACGCCGATGGCCACCGGCGTGCCCTTCAACTGGAAGGAAATGACCCCGGTCGCCATGCTGGCGCTCGACCAGTTCGTGTTGTGGACCAACGCCAGCGAGCCCTACAAGAACGCCGGCGAATACATCACTGCAGTCAAGGCGGCAGGCCCGAGCAAGTTCAAGATGGGCGGCACCGGCTCCAAGCAGGAAGACCAGATCATCACGGTTGCGATCGAAAAGGCCACCGGCACCAAGTTCATCTACGTGCCGTTCAAGGGCGGCGGCGAGGTGGCCGTGCAACTGGTGGGCGGCCACTTGAATTCGACTGTCAACAACCCGATCGAAGCCGTGGCCCAGTGGCGCGCCGGCAAGCTGCGTGCCTTGTGCGTGTTCGACGCCGAGCGCATGCCGTTCAAGGCCAAGGTCACCGAGACGCAGTCGTGGAACGATATCCCGACCTGCAAGGAATCGGGCGTTCCGACCGACTACACCATGCTGCGCGGCATCTTCATGCCCCCGGGCGTGACGCCCGAGCAGACCGCGTTCTACGTGGACCTGTTCACCAAGGTTCGCGCCACGCCCGAGTGGACCGAGTACATGGAAAAGGGCGCGTTCAATCCGACCTTCCTCACTGGCGCTGCATTCACCAAGTGGCTTACCGCCGCAGAGACGACGCACCGCACGCTGATGACCGAAGCCGGCTTCATGGCCGCCAAGTAATACGACGCCAGGCGACGCTCGCCATAGCCCCCACCAGCGCGGTGGGCGGCGGGGTGCAGCCTGCCCGTTTGCACAACACACAACACGAGATGGGGACTCCATGGAGCACAACGAAGAATCGATCGAACCCGAGCGCCGCGGCGTGCCCACCAACATCGTGGAGGCCGTGGTTGCGCTGATCCTGCTGGTCATCGGCATCGTGGTGATCGTCGAGAGCCGCCGGCTCGGCGCGGGCTGGACGAGCGACGGCCCCGGGTCGGGCTACTTTCCTTTCTACATCGGCCTGATCATCACGATCTCGGCGTTGGGCATCCTCTACGAATCGCTGTTGAGCAAGAACAAGAAGACCGAAGTCTTCGTCGATTCGGTGCAGCTCAAGCGAGTGATGTCGGTGCTGCTGCCGGCCACTGTTTATGTGCTGGCCGTCACCTTCATCGGCCTGTACGTCGCTTCGGCGATCTACATCGCCCTGTTCATGGTCATCCTCGGCAAGTTTTCGTGGGTGAAGAGCGTCGCGATCGGCCTGGCCGTGAACACCCTCTTCTTCTTCATGTTCGAAGTCTGGTTCAAGGTGCCGCTCTACAAGGGCACCCTCGATCCGCTTCGATTCCTCGGCTACTGAATCTCACGGAGCAACGCGAAATGGAAGAAATCAGCGCCCTGATGCAGGGCTTTGCGGTGATCCTGACCCCCATGAACATCGGGTTGATGTTCGTCGGGATCATCCTGGGCGTGCTCATCGGCGTGCTGCCCGGGCTGGGCGGCGCGAACGGCGTGGCCATCCTGCTGCCGCTCACGTTCACGATGTCGCCCACGTCGGCCATCATCATGCTGTCGTGCATCTACTGGGGCGCCTTGTTCGGCGGCGCGATCACCTCGATCCTGTTCAACATTCCGGGCGAGCCTTGGTCGGTGGCGACCACCTTCGACGGCTACCCGATGGCGCAGCAGGGGCACGCGGGCGCGGCGCTGACCACTGCGTTCACCTCGTCGTTCATCGGCGCCTTCGTGGCGGTGGTGATGATCACGTTCATGGCGCCGCTGGTGGCGAAGTTCGCGCTCAAGTTCGGCTCGCCGGAGTTCTTTGCGGTCTACCTGCTGACCTTCTGCAGCTTCGTCGGCATGGGCAAGGGCTCGCCTTTCAAGATCCTGGCGTCGATGGCGCTCGGCTTCGCGTTCGCCAGCGTCGGCATGGACACCGTGACCGGCCAGCTGCGCCTCACCTTCGGCCAGACGGAGCTGATGCGCGGCTTCGACTTCCTGATTGCGGTCATCGGCCTGTTCGGCATCGGAGAGATCCTGCTGTCGATGGAAGAAGGCCTGAAGTTCTCCGGCAAGAGCGCGAAGATCGACCCGAAGATCGTGCTGCAGACCTGGAAGCAACTGCCCCAGTACTGGGTCACGTCGCTTCGCAGCTCGCTGATCGGCATCTGGATGGGCATCACGCCCGGCGGTGCAACGCCGGCGTCGTTCATGAGCTACGGCCTGGCGAAGAAGATGTCCCGCAATGGCTCCAAGTTCGGCACCGGCCAGATGGAGGGCGTCGTGGCGCCCGAGACCGCGGCCCACGCCGCCGGTACCAGCGCGTTGCTGCCGATGCTGGCACTCGGCATCCCCGGCTCGCCAACGGCGGCCGTGCTGCTCGGCGGCCTGCTGATCTGGGGCCTGCAGCCGGGCCCCCTGCTCTTCGTCGAGCAGAAGGATTTCGTGTGGGGCCTGATCGCCAGCATGTACCTCGGCAACATCGTCGGGCTGATCGTCGTGCTGAGCACCGTGCCGCTGTTCGCATCGATCCTGCGCATTCCGTTCTCGATCATCGCCCCGGTGATCATCGTGATCTGCGCGATCGGTGCCTACACCGTGCACAACGCGATGCTCGACATCTGGTTCATGCTCGGCTTCGGCATCGTGGGCTACCTGTTCAAGAAGCTCGACTTCCCGCTGGCGCCGCTGGTCCTTGCGCTGGTGCTCGGCGACAAGGCCGAAGACTCGTTTCGCCAGGCCATGCTGGTCTCGCAGGGCGACGTGATGATCATGTTCTCGAATCCGCTGGTCGGCGGTATCACCGCGCTGGCGTTGATCCTGTTGTTCTGGCCGCTGATCTCGAAGGCAATCGGCCTGGTCAGGCCCAAGAAGCCGGACGAGTTCGCCGCCGAGCGGCCGGTGGATTGATCACACATCTGCAAGGGGAACCAACATGCCAGTCGTCGCAATGACCCAGGAGATGGGTTCGCTCGCAAAGGACGTCGCGATGCAGACCGCCCAGGCGCTCGGGCTCGCCGTGATGCGCCACGAGATCGTCGAGCATGTCGCCGAGAAGATGCAGGTGTCCAAGAGCCTGATCGGGCGCCTGCGCGGCGGCAAGGCCGGCCTGGTCGAACGCCTGACCACCGACCGCCGCAGCGTCGCCATCTACACGGCCGAAGAGCTCTTTGCATGTGCCGACCGGGGCAACGCGATGCTGCGCGGCTGGGGCGCCACCTGTCTGTTGCGGCCGGTGCCGCACGTGGTGTGCGTGCGCATCACGCGTTCGCTCAAGAACCGGGTCGACTGGCTGATGCGCGACCTGCAGACCGACGACGCCGAATTCGCCGAGGCCGAGATCCGGCGCAGTGACCACGCGCACTCATCGCGCATGCATGCGCAATTTGGCGTGACCTGGGGCGACCCGGTGCTCTACGACCTGGTGCTCAACACCGACCGGGTCTCGGTCGAAAGCTGCGTCGAACAGATCCGCCTGATGGTGAATCGGCCGGAGTTCGCCGAGACGCCCGAGTCGCGCGCCCTGCTCACCAACATGACCCTCCAGGCACGGGTGCGCGCCGCACTGAAGGAGCATCCGGCGACGAGCGACATCCGCATCACGATCGGTGCCGACCAGGGCCTGGTCACCTTGCGCGGCATCGTCCTCAACACCGACGAACGGACGCAGACCGAGAGCGTGGCCGCTGCCGTGAGCGGTGTCACCGGCGTCGACAACCAGCTGCGGCTGATGACCGCCCAGACGCGAATGTTCTCCTCCGCCAAGCAGACCTGAAGACGGCGCGTCAGATCTTGCCTCGCTTGCGAAGCCGGCTCAGCGTCTCGGCGGAAAGATTCAGATACGAAGCCAGCTCCTTGCGTGGAATGCGGTCCACCAGTTCCGGATGCTTTCGCATGAATCTGTGCACCCGGCCCGGCGCATCGAGCAGATGCAGCGTGATGGTGTGCGCCATGATCTCGCTCATGCCGCGCATGACCAGGTATTCGAACAGTTCCTTGGTTTCGGGGTGGCGATTGACGAACGCGATCCACTCCTTCAGCGGCAGGCTGGCAACCCGCACTTTCGTGACGCACACGATCCCGTACGGCGTGGGCGTGTCCAGCCGCAGCGCCGCGTAGCTGGTTTCCATGTCGTGCGCATCGGCGAAGCGAAGGATCATTTCCTTGCCTTCGGGGTTGCTCACGACGCGCTTGAGAATTCCGTCGAGGACGAAGTACTGCTCCATCTCGCGCACGCCCTGGTGCAGAAGAAAGTCGCCCTTGTTGCCGTCGACGACCACCAGATGCGTTTCGAGTTCGGCGCGGTCGTTCTCGCTCAGATCCTTCAAAAGGATGTTCTGCCTGAGCTGCGCGCGGATGATGTTTTTCTCCGGATGGTTTTCCAACAACGTCATGGTTCGCGTCTTGCTCGATTTCGACGATCCGCCGGTACTTCGGTACGGCGTCGTTTTCCGGAAAGTTGACCCAGGTCAACGGCTGAAACTTGAGGCCGAATCATAGTTCGGCTTGAACCTCGGCCCGAACGTCGGCCCCTACCCAGCACAAGGAGAGACATGTCCTCAGTCAGCACAGATAAACAGGCCGTCGGGAAAGCAGACGGCGACACGCTCGCACGCACCCTCAAGAACATGACGGACGATGCGCAGGCCGGCGAAACCATCGATGGATTCCACCTGGTCATCGATGCGCTGAAGCTCAACGACATCGACACGATTTTCGGCCTGCCCGGCATCCCGATCACCGACCTCACGCGCATGTTGCAGGCCGAGGGCCTTCGGGTGATCTCGTTTCGCCACGAGCAGCATGCCGGCAATGCCGCCGCCGCCGCCGGCTTCCTCACGCAAAAGCCCGGCATCTGCCTGACCGTGTCGGCACCCGGCTTCCTGAACGGGCTGACCGCGCTGGCCAACGCCACCACCAACTGCTTCCCGATGATCCTGATCAGCGGCTCCAGCGAGCGCGAGATCGTCGATCTGCAGCAGGGCGACTACGAGGAGATGGACCAGCTTGCGATCGCCAAGCCGCTGTGCAAGGCTGCCTACCGGGTGCTCCATGCCGCGGACATCGGCGTCGGCATCGCGCGTGCGATCCGCTCGGCCTCTCGGCCGCCCGGGCGGCGTCTACCTCGACCTGCCGGCCAAGCTGTTCTCGCAGACCATGGATGCGGCAGCCGGGCGCAAGTCGCTGATCAAGGTGGTCGACCCGGCGCCGCGCCAGATCCCGGCTCCCGATGCGGTCAAACGCGCACTCGACCTGCTCAAGGGCGCCAAGAAGCCGCTGATCTTGCTCGGCAAGGGTGCCGCCTACGCGCAAGCCGATGCAGACATCCGCGCGCTGGTCGAGAAGACCGGCATCCCTTACCTGCCGATGTCGATGGCCAAGGGCCTGCTGCCCGACACGCATGCGCAGTCGGCAGCGGCTGCGCGTTCCTACGTGCTGCAAGAGGCCGACGTCGTGATGCTGGTGGGCGCGCGCCTCAACTGGCTGCTTTCGCATGGCAAAGGCAAGACCTGGGGTCAGGAAAAGGGCGACAAGCAGTTCATCCAGATCGACATCGCGCCGACCGAGATCGACAGCAACGTGGCCATCGCCGCGCCGCTGATCGGCGACATCGGCTCCTGCGTGGCTGCGCTCCTGGGCGGCATCGATGGCAAGTGGATCAAGCCGCCGGCCGAATGGACCGGCGCCATTGCCGAGCGCAAGGACAAGAACCTGTCGAAGATGGCCGCCACGCTCGCCGAGCGGCCTTCGCCGATGAACTTCCAGAGCGCACTCAGCGTGATCCGCGACCAGGTGAAGGCGCGTCCCGACGCCATCGTCGTCAACGAAGGCGCCAACACGCTGGACTTTGCGCGCAGCATCGTGGACATGTACGAGCCGCGCAAGCGCCTCGACGTGGGCACCTGGGGCATCATGGGCATCGGCATGGGCTTCGCCGTCGCCGCCGCGGTGGTCACCGGCAAGCCGGTGATCGCGATCGAGGGCGACAGCGCCTTCGGCTTCAGCGGCATGGAAGTCGAAACCATCTGCCGCTACAACCTGCCGATCTGCGTCATCGTCTTCAACAACAATGGCGTCTACCGCGGCACCGACGTGAACTCGAGCGGCACTTCCGACGTGGCACCCACGGTGTTCGTCAAGAACGCGCGCTATGACAAGCTGATGGAAGCGTTCGGCGGCGTCGGCGTCCATGCAACCACCGCCGACGAACTGCAGAAGGCGCTGACCGAGGCGGTCGCTTCGGGCAGGCCGACGCTGATCAACGCGGTCATCGACGAAACCGCCGGCACGGAGAGCGGGCGCATCACCAGCCTCAATCCGGCGATGGCGAAGAAGAAGTAACTCAAGGTCAACCTAGGAGCTAAATCAAATGAGCAACAAACCCCTCAACGGCATCAAGATCATCGACTTCACGCACGTACAGGCCGGTCCGGCCTGCACCCAGATGCTGGCCTGGTTCGGCGCCGATGTGATCAAGGTCGAGCGCCCCGGCGCCGGCGACGTGACCCGCTCGCAGCTGCGCGACATCCCGGACGTCGACGCGCTGTACTTCACCATGCTCAACAGCAACAAGCGCTCGCTCACGCTGGACACCAAGCAGGCCGAAGGCAAGGTCGTGCTGGAGAAGCTGATCCGCGAATCCGACGTGCTGGTCGAGAACTTCGGCCCCGGCGCGCTCGACCGCATGGGCTTTACCTGGGCGCGCATCCAGGAACTGAATCCCAAGATGATCGTCGCCTCGGTCAAGGGCTTCAGCGACGGCCACCACTACGACGACCTCAAGGTCTACGAGAACGTGGCGCAGTGCGCCGGCGGCGCCGCTTCGACAACCGGCTTCTGGGACGGCCCGCCAACCATCAGCGCTGCAGCCCTCGGCGACAGCAACACCGGCATGCACCTGGCCATCGGCATCCTGACTGCCATCATCGGCCGCCAGCAAACCGGCAAGGGCCAGCGCGTCGCCTGCGCAATGCAGGACGCGGTGCTCAACCTCTGCCGCGTGAAGATGCGCGACCAGTTGCGCCTGGACAAGCTCGGCTACCTCGAGGAATACCCACAGTACCCGCACGGCGAGTTCAGCGATGTCGTGCCCCGCGGAGGCAATGCCGGCGGCGGCGGCCAGCCAGGCTGGGTGCTCAAGTGCAAGGGCTGGGAAACCGACCCCAACGCATACATCTACTTCACCGTGCAGGGCCACGCGTGGGCCCCGATCTGTGACGCCATCGGCAAGCCCGAGTGGAAGACCGACCCGGACTACATGACCGCCAAGGCGCGCCAGCCGCACATCATGGACATCTTCGGGACCATCGAGGGATGGCTGGCCGACAAGACCAAGTTCGAGGCGGTCGACATCCTGCGCAAGTTCGACATTCCGTGCGCGCCGGTGCAGACCATGAAGGAACTGCTGCACGACCCGTCGCTGCGCGCCAGCGGCTCGATCGTCGAAGTGCCGCACAAGGAGCGCGGCAGCTACTTCACCGTCGGCAGCCCGATCAAGTTCTCCGACCTGAAGCCCGAGATCACCGGCTCGCCGCTCCTGGGCGAGCACACCGATGAAGTGTTGACCGAGCTGGGGTACACCAAAGACGAGATTGCCACCCTGCACGCGGCCAACGCCGTCTGAAGCCAGAGAGCAGGAGCCCCCTTTGCAAGCCACCGTTGATCTGACTCAACTCGTCGCCGGTGCCGGCGATGCGATCGTCGTTGCCGATGCGAAGGGCGCCATCTCGCTCTGGAACGCGGCGGCCGAGCGCATCTTCGGTTTCACCGAAGCCGACGCACTCGGCCAGTCGCTGGACCTGATCATCCCGGAGCGCCAACGCAACCGGCACTGGGACGGCTTCAACAAGACCATGGAAACGGCGGTCACAAAGTACGGCGCCGACGTGCTGCGCGTCCCCGCGCTGCACAAGGAAGGACACACGCTGTCGATCGCCTTCACGGTCTCCATGCTTTTTTCCGAGGATCGTAAAGTGTCTGGCATCGTCGCCATCGTGCGCGACGACACCGCCCGCTTCGCCGAGGACCGCAAGATGCGCGCCCGGCTGGCGGAATTCGAAGCCAAGGAAAAAGAGGAAACGGGCGATGGACAAAGCGCTTGATGGCGTACGAATCCTGGATTTCACCCATGTGCAGTCCGGACCTACCTGTACGCAGCTGCTCGCCTGGTTCGGCGCCGATGTGATCAAGGTGGAGCGCGCCGGCGAAGGCGATGCAACGCGCGGCCAGCTGCGCGACATCCCCGGCGTCGACAGCCTCTACTTCACGATGCTGAACCACAACAAGCGCTCGATCACGCTGGACACCAAGAACCCGAAAGGCAAGCAGGTCCTCGACCGCTTGATCAAGACCTGCGACGTGCTGGTCGAGAACTTCGCGCCTGGCGCGCTCGACCGCATGGGCATCACCTGGGAGCACATCCAGGAAATAAATCCCCGCATGATCGTGGCCTCGGTCAAGGGTTTCGGTGCCGGCAAGTACCAGGACTGCAAGGTCTACGAGAACGTGGCGCAGTGCGCCGGCGGCGCAGCATCGACCACGGGCTTCCCCGACGGCCCGCCGGTGGTTACCGGCGCGCAGATCGGCGACAGCGGCACCGGCCTGCACCTGGCGCTCGGCATCGTGGCGGCGCTCTACCAGCGCAACGTCACGGGGCGGGGCCAGAAGGTGCTGGCGCCGATGCAGGACGCGGTGCTCAACCTGTGCCGCGTGAAGATGCGCGACCAGCAACGGCTCGCGCGCACCGGCACGATGCATGAATATCCGCAATACCCCGACGGCGAGTTCGGCGAAGCGGTACCGCGTGCCGGCAACGCGTCGGGCGGCGGCCAGCCAGGCTCGATCCTGAAGTGCAAGGGCTGGGAGACCGATCCCAACGCCTACATCTACTTCATCACGCAGGGCGCGGTGTGGCCGGCGGTCTGCAAGGTGATCGGCGAAGAGGGGTGGATAAACGACGAGGCCTACGCCACGCCGGCCGCGCGCCTGCTGCACCTGACGCCGATCTTCGCGCGGATCGAAAAGTGGACCATGACCAAGGACAAGTTCGAGGCCATGGACATCCTCAACCAGTACGACATTCCCTGCGGGCCGATTCTTTCCATGAAGGAAATCGCCGAGGACCAGTCGCTGCGTGAAACCGGCACCATCGTCGAGGTCGACCACCCGACGCGGGGCAAGTACCTGACGGTGGGCAACCCGATCAAGATGTCCGACAGCCCGACCGAGGTGACCCGCTCGCCGCTTCTGGGCGAACACACCGACGAGGTCCTGGGCCAACTGGGCTACAGCGCCGACGACGTGGCCATGCTGCGCGCCGAGCGCGTGATCTGACGCGGGGTGCGGTTTCAAGCCACCCGCGAACAAGGAAAAGATGTGAATCGAGAGGTGATACCGATCGCGGTGCTGAACGTCGAGGTCTCCAGGGAGCGCAAACGCCAGGCACCCAAAGGCCGGCGCGTCGACGCCGGCGCGCTGGAAGACGTGCAGCGGCTGCTGGGCCACGAATCGCGCCAGCGCGATCTGCTGATCGAACACCTGCACAAGCTTCAGGACAGCTTCGGCCACCTGTCGTCCGCACACCTCGCCGCGCTGGCGCAGGAGATGCACCTGGCGCAGACCGAGGTGTACGAGGTCGCGAGCTTTTATCACCACTTCGACATCGTGAAGGAAGGCGAGAAGGCGCCGCCCGCATTGACGGTGCGCGTCTGCGACGGCCTGTCCTGCGAGATGGCCGGTGCGCGCGACTTGCTGCAGCGGCTGCCCGCCCTGCTCGGGCGCGACGTGCGCGTCATCGCGGCGCCTTGCATCGGCCGCTGCGAGCAGGCGCCGGCAGTGGCGGTGGGCCAGAACCCGCTGCCGCATGCGACTTGCGATGCGGTCGTTGCCAGCGTCGCCGCGAATGCGATCCGTCCGGCCGGAGACGACCACATCGACTACGCGGCCTACCAGGCAAGCGGCGGATACGACCTGCTGAAGGCCTGCGCATCGGGCGACCGCGATGTCGAATCGGTCATTGCCACGCTCGAAGACTCCGGCCTGCGCGGACTCGGCGGCGCCGGATTTCCGGCCGGGCGCAAGTGGCGCATCGTGCGCGCCGAGCCGGCACCGCGCCTGATGGCCATCAACATCGACGAAGGCGAGCCCGGCACTTTCAAGGACCGGGTTCTGCTCGAACGCGATCCCCACCGCTTTCTCGAAGGCATGCTGATCGCGGCATGGGCGGTCGGCATCAGCTGCATCTACATCTACCTGCGCGACGAATACCACGGCTGCCGCGTCATGCTGGAGACCGAGCTCGACAAGCTCAAGGCGCATCCGCCGGTCGCCGACATGCCCCAGATCGTCCTGCGCCGCGGTGCCGGCGCCTACATCTGCGGCGAAGAGTCGGCGATGATCGAATCGATCGAAGGCAAGCGCGGCATGCCGCGCTTGCGCCCGCCCTACGTGGCGCAGGTGGGCCTGTTCGGACGGCCGACGCTGGAGCACAACTTCGAGACCTTGTTCTGGGTGCGCGAACTGCTCGAGAAAGGCGGCGCCTGGTTCGCCGGCCACGGCCGCAACGGCCGCAAGGGCCTGCGCTCTTTCTCGGTGTCGGGCCGGGTGAAAAAGCCGGGCGTCAAGCTCGCGCCGGCCGGCATCACGATTCAGCAACTGATCGACGAGTACTGCGGCGGCATGCCGGACGGACAGGCTTTCTATGGCTACCTTCCCGGCGGCGCGTCGGGCGGCATCCTGCCGGCGGCGATGAACGACATCCCGCTCGACTTCGACACGCTGCAACCGTACGGTTGCTTCATCGGCTCGGCTGCCGTCATCGTGCTGTCCGACCGAGACACCGCAATCGACGCGGCGCGCAACATGATGCGTTTCTTCCAGCACGAGTCATGCGGCCAGTGCACGCCCTGCCGCAACGGCACCGCCAAGGCCTCCGCGCTGATCGAGAAGCCGAGCTGGGACCTGGACCTCCTCGCCGACCTGTCGATCGTGATGCGCGACGCTTCCATCTGCGGCCTCGGCCAGGCAGCGCCCAACCCGGTCGACTGCGTGGTGAAGTACTTTCCCCAAGAATTGGTCTAGCCAGGATGCCTTCAT
>JBBJMS010000212.1:0-5527 GCA_037720315.1 Variovorax sp.
GCTGCCGCTCCGAGGCCGACTGGCTGGTCGGCATCAACGGCACGCGGGCGATGACCGCGTTCAACTCGCGCGACGGCGGCTTCTTCCTGACCACCGTCGGCCGCGTGCAGACGCCGACGCTGTCGGTGGTGGTCGAGCGCGAAGAAAAAATCCGCAAGTTCGTGAGCCGCAACTATTGGGAGGTACACGGCAGCTTCGCCGCCGAGGCCGGCGAGTACCCGGGCAAGTGGTTCGACCCGGCCTGGAAGAAGCCGCCGCCCGACCCCGACGGCCTGCCCGATCCCGAGCAGCGCGCCGACCGCGTGTGGAACGAACGCGAAGCACAGGCCATTGCGGACGCCGCGCGCGGCAAGCCGGCCAGCGTGACCGAGGAGAGCAAGCCCACCACGCAGGCATCGCCGCCGCTGTTCGACCTGACCTCGCTCCAGCGCGAGGCCAACGGGCGCTTCGGCTTCAGCGCCAAGACCACGTTGGCGCTGGCGCAAAGCCTGTACGAACGCCATAAGGCGCTCACCTATCCGCGGACCGACTCGCGCGCGCTGCCCGAGGACTACCTGCCGGTGGTGCAACAGACGATGGGCATGCTCGCCGCGAGCGGCATGAAGCATCTCGCACCATTCGCGAAGCAGGCGGTCGACGGCAACTACGTGAAGCCGTCCAAGCGCATCTTCGACAACGCCAAGGTCAGCGACCACTTTGCGATCATCCCGACGCTGCAGGCGCCGAGCGGCCTGTCGGACGCCGAACAGAAGCTCTACGACTTCGTGGTGCGCCGCTTCCTGTCAGTGTTCTTCCCGAGCGCCGAGCACCAGGTGACCACACGCATCAGCACCGTGGCCGAGGGCGGCAAGCGCTACGCCTTTCGCACCGACGGCAAGGTGCTGGTCAAGCCGGGCTGGCTCGCCATCTACGGCAAGGAAGCCCAAGACGACGAGAAGGAAGACGACAAGGACGGCAAGCGCCTGGTTGCGGTCAAGCCCGGCGAGATGGTGCGGGCCGAATCGGTCGATCCCAAGGCGCTGAAGACCCGGCCGCCGGCGCGCTACTCCGAAGCCACGCTGCTCGGCGCGATGGAGGGCGCCGGCAAGACCATCGACGACGACGAGCTGCGCGAGGCGATGCAAGAGAAGGGCCTCGGCACGCCCGCCACGCGCGCCGCCACCATCGAAGGGCTGATCGCCGAGAAGTACATGCTGCGCGAAGGCCGCGAGCTCATTCCGACGGCCAAGGCGTTCCAGCTCATGACGCTCCTGCGCGGGCTAGGCGTCGAGGAGCTCTCCAAGGCCGAGCTCACCGGCGAGTGGGAATACAAGCTCGCGCAGATGGAACACGGCAAGCTCAGCCGCGAGGCCTTCATGCGCGAGATCGCAGAGATGACGCAGCACATCGTCAAGAAGGCGAAGGAGTACGACCGCGACACCGTCCCCGGCGACTACGCGACGCTCGCCGCGCCCTGCCCCAACTGCGCCGGCGTGGTGAGGGAAAACTACCGTCGCTACACATGCACCGGCAAACCGGGCACGGAGCCGTGCGGCTTCTCGTTCGGCAAGTCGCCCGCCGGCCGCACCTTCGAGGTGGCCGAGGCCGAGCAGCTGCTGCGCGACAAGCACATCGGCCCGCTGGAAGGCTTTCGCTCCAAGGCAGGCTGGCCCTTCACGTCGGAGATCGTCATCAAGTTCGACGAGGAGACGAAGAACTGGAAGCTCGAATTCGACTTCGGCGACGACAAGAACGCCGACAGCGGCGAGATCGTCGACTTCAGCCAGCAGGACACGGTCGGCCCCTGTCCGATCTGCGGCGCGCCGGTGTTCGAGCACGGCAGCAACTACGTCTGCGAAAAATCGGTGCCGACCACCGCGCAGCCCACGCCCAACTGCACCTTCAAGACCGGCAAGGTCATCCTGCAGCAGCCGGTGGAGCGCGCTCAGGTCGAGAAGCTGCTCGCCACGGGCAAGACCGACCTGCTGGACAAGTTCGTCTCGATGCGAACGCGCCGCGCGTTCAAGGCCTTCCTCGCCTGGAACAAGGACGAAGGCAAGGTGACTTTCGAATTCGAGCCGCGCACCAGCAAGTTCCCGCCGCGCAAGACCTTTGCCAAGGACAACACCAAGGCCTCTGCGCCTGCGGCAGCCAAGGCCGCCAAAAAAGCACCGGCAAAGAAGAAGGCCGCAGCGAAGAAGGCAGCCGCCCCCAAAGCGCCGCGCAAGCCGGGTGTGGGACTCAAGCCGAGCGAGGCGCTGGCCGCGGTGATCGGGGCCGAACCGGTGGCGCGAACCGCCGTCATCAAGAAGCTGTGGGACTACATCAAGGTAAACGGCCTGCAGGACACGGTGAACAAGCGCGCCATCAATGCCGATGCCAAACTCAAGCTCGTGTTCGGCAAGGACCAGGTGACGATGTTCGAGCTGGCCGGCATCGTCGGCAAGCACCTGAGTTGACTCAGCAAGAAGGAAATCCTGTGAAGAAACTTGTCTACCTGCTTTTTGCCGCGGCGCTCGGCGTCGCCGCGGGCTGCGCATCGCAGCAGTCGGCCTCGGGCACTGGTGGCACCAGCGGCACCAGCGGCGGCATCACGGTCTTCGGCACCGTCGATGGCGGCGTGAGCGGGACCCGGAACCGCTGAAGCCGTGCGGGCGCTGCCTGTCCGCACCGCCGCCAGAAGCGCGCTCGAGTCCATCCTCGGGTACGCCGAATCGGTCCGGCCCGGCGCGGGCGCGCTGCGCCCGGCCGGGCTGCCGTCCTTGCACTCAGCCGATGGCGTGCGCGTGCCGGCGGCCGACGTTCCGCTGCTTCTCGGCCGGGCCGTGGAACTGCTAGACGAACCCCGTCTCGGCGTGCTGCTCGCGTCGATGGCCGATCCGCGGCGCCACGGGCTGCTCGCCTACCTCGCATCGACCAGCGACACGCTCGAGACCGCCTGGCGCCAGAGCTGCCGCTTCATCGGCCTCTGGAACGAAGGCATGGAATTGCAGGTGCTGCGTTTCGGCGACGAAATCGCGATCACGCTGCGGCCCGATGTAGCAGCGCAAGGCGATGGACTGCGGCAGCTACTCGGTCTAGCGAGCATGACGCTGGTGCGTGCAAGCCGCGAGTTCAGCGGCGGCACGACGAAGCCGCTGCGCGTCGAGCTGGCATGCCCGGCACCGCCACAGGCTTCGGCCTGGTCCGAGGCCTACAGTGCGCCGGTGATTTTCTCGGCACCATCCTCGCGCATCGTCTTCTCGAGCGGGGATGCGGCCTTGCCGGTGATTTCGGCCGATTCGGTGCTCGCCGGAATCCTCACGGGGCATGCCGCTGCCGCGCTCGCGCAATTCGGCGGACCAGGGGGCTGGTCGGGCCGCGTCCGGGAGGCCTTGGTCCACGGCATCGGCAAAGGCGCATGCGATCTTTCTGCGGTGGCCGCAAAGCTCCGGGTCAGCGACAGGACATTGCAGCGCCGCCTGAAAGAAGAAGCCAACAGCTTCGAGCGCATCGTCGACGAGGCCCGTCGCGGATTGGCGCTTGCTTATCTGCGCGATCGCCGGCTGGGGATCGCCGAGGTCGCCTGGCTGCTGGACTATGTGGAACTCTCGGCCTTCTACCGCGCCTTCAAGCGTTGGACCGGCTCGACGCCGGCGGAATTCCGCCGGGCGCTGCCGGGCTGAGCGGCCCGCTTCGCCGAAGATCCGGCGGGGCGACGGCTGCAGGCAGCCCGCATGCCTGCTGGCGCGTCCTGACAAGAAACTGGCGGCCGCCGACATGGCCGCGGTGGCACTGCGTCCGGAAGATCGAAAGACCTCCACGATCTTCAGGCAAGCGCATGATCCAACGCCTTCGCACCCTTTCCCTCGGCTTCGGCCTGTGCCTCGCGAGCGCCGGATTGGCCCTCGGCGTTTGGTTCCTCTTTCCCTCTACCGCGGCCCGCCGTGTGATCGACAAGGCCCCCGCCGAACTCGCACCGATCGAGCTGAAGGGGACCGAAGGGGCGGCGCCTCTCACCGTCACCCGCATCGCGCATGCCACGGTGCTGCTCGACTTCGACGGCCTCCGGGTGCTGACCGATCCGTGGTTCACCGAAAAAAACCACTTCCACCAGGGCGAGCCGCTCGGCATCGCTTTCAAGGATCTGCCGCCGCTCGACCTGATCGTCGCGAGCCACGCGCACTACGACCATTTCGACTTGGCGGCGCTGGCCGCCTACCCGAACAAGAACGTGCCCTTCCTGGTCGGGCCCGATATGGCGCCGCAGGCCCGGGCCGCCGGGTTCACCCAGGTGCGCGAACTCAAGCCGTGGGAGAGCTGGCGCCAGGGCGAGTTCACCGTGACCGGCGTCCCGGCGCGCCACAAGGTGCCCGAGCTCACCTTCATGATCCAGGCCAAGGGCCGCAGCGTCTACTTCGGCGGCGACACGCTCCTCATTCCCGAACTGCTGCAGTTGCCCAAGATGTTCCCGTCGATCGACCTGGCGCTGCTGTCTGTGAACGGGCTGTCGGTGTTCGGCGAGCAGGTGGTCATGAACGCCGAAGAGGCGGCGGAGCTGGCGAGCGTGCTCGGGGCGCGGGTCGCCGTGCCGATGCACTACCGCTTCGTCGGCAGCTGGTTTACCGACACCCTCGTGCTCGGCCGCAACGGCACGCCCGAAAGGTTCGTCGCCGCAGCCAGCCGCCTGGCGCCCTCGACCCAGGTGCGCGTGCTCGAGCCGGGTCAGCCGCAGCTGATTCGCTGATCGTTCAGCGCATCAAAAGTGCCTGCTTCAGCATGCGCGCCGCCCGGTTGCGGATGCGGCCGGGCGCACTGCGCAGCGGCCCCTTCGGGCTGATCTTGGCAGTGGCGCACGCCCACAGAAAGTCTTGCAGGATGGCCGTGTCGTCGACCGTGCCGTTGCTGCCCAGCTTATGGAATTCCGGATGCCACTGGGTGGCGGCGATGTCGCTGCGGCCGCGGTCGGTCCGGCGGCGGATGGCTTCGGGCACACGGTCGGGCACGCTCCAGGCCTCGACGTCGAAGCCCGGCGCCAGGTCCTTCACTCCCTGGTGATGAATGCTGTTGACCCGCGCCGCCTCCATGCCCGGGTAAAGCTTCGACAGGCGTGATCCGGGCGTGATGCTGACCTCGTGGAAGTTCTGGTCGTAGGTGATCGGGTCGCGATGCCGCAGGCCGTTCGGATGCTGCGCCTCGATGTCCTGGTAGAGCGTGCCGCCGAAAGCCACATTGATCAGTTGCAGCCCGCGGCAGACGCCGAAGATCGGCTTGCCGGCCTGCTCGAACGCCTCGACCAGCGCCAGGTCGTACAGGTCGCGCACCCGGTCGCCGACCCAGGCGTCCTTGAGCGGCACCTCACCGTAGCTGCCGGGCCAGACGTCGGCGCCGCCGTGCATCACCACGCCGTCGAGCCACTCGGCGTAGTGCGACAGCATGGTGTCGCCGCGCGCCGTCTCGCCGGTGGGGCAGGGCACCATCACCACCATGGCGCCGGCCGACATCAGCCAGTGCGTAATCGACTGCTCGACGTACTGCAGCGTCTTGTTGGTGAACAGGGAGCGTGCCG
>JBBJMS010000063.1:0-18215 GCA_037720315.1 Variovorax sp.
ATTGTGGAGCTGCGAGCAGGCCTTGCGCTGTGCCGATGTGGCCGCCGTACTGGCCTGGCTGCCGCAAGTGCGCGTGGGCGGGCTGCGGCGGCTGCAGCTCGCGGCGGCGCAGCACGAGTCGCTGCTGTTCGTCTTCAGGCCCGAGAGTGCGGCGCAGTCCACCTCTCCGGCACGGCTGCGGCTGCAGTTGGCCACTTGCGAGCAAGACCGTTCGCAGGTCGACGTGCACATCCTCAAGCGCCGCGGCCCGCCCCTGGCATCGGCCATCCAGCTGCCGGCGCGCAGCGAGCGCATGGCGGCGCTGCTCGCGGCCGGACAGCTGCGGCGCAAGCTGCGGCGCCAGGACGACGGCGAACTGCCTGCGGTTGAAAGTGCAACCGTGGTGCGCCTCGCCCTGCATCAAGGAAGAGCCATGCACTGGATCGCCTTGCAGTGGCAGCCTGAGGCCGACGACGTGCAGTTGCCGCCCGCCGAGGTGCTCGGCTGGTGGGCCCTGCGCTTCACCCCGCGCGTCGCCTGGGTCGACGAGGCGCTGCTGATCGAGGTGTCGGCCTGCGAACGGCTGTGGGGCGGGCGCCTTGCCCTGATGCGCGAGATGGCCGGCACCAACCCGGCGGCACCGGTGCCGTTGCGGCAGGCGCAGGGCGCCACCCGCCTGATTGCGCTGGCGCGCCTGCGCATGTTCGCCCGCGGCGAGCAGCCGCCGGCCGAGCTGCCGGCGGCCTGCTGCTCGACACGCTGAGCGCGGCCCGAGGCCACCTCGACGTGCTGTCGCACCTGGGCTGCCGCACCTGGGGCGACGTGGCGGCGCTGCCGCGCGGCGGGCTCACCCGCCGCTTCGGCAAGGAGCTTCGGTCTGCACTCGATGCCGCCTGGGGCACGCGACCCGAAGGCTACCGCTGGCTCACGCTGCCCGATGTGTTCGAGCAGAAACTGGAGCTGCCGGCCCTGGCCGAAGGCGCGCCCGAACTCATGTGGTCGGCCAACCGACTGCTGGCGTCGCTGCAGGTCTGGCTGCGCGCCCGGCAGCGCGGCGCGGTGGCGCTCGAACTGCAGTGGACGCTCGACCTGAAGCGCTTCAACGGCGTCGACCTGCCGCCGCACCAGGAGATCGCGGTGCGCACGGCCGAGCCCACGCAGGACATGGCGCACCTGCGGCGACTCATGGCCGAGCGGCTCGCGCTCGTGAAGCTGGCCGCACCGGCAAGCTGGCTGCGTTTGCGCACCCTCGAAACCCACCCGTGGGCCGGCGCCAGCACCAGCTTCCTGCCCGAGGACAACCGCAAGGGCGACAAGCTGCATGAGCTGGTCGAGCGGCTCAGTGCACGGCTCGGCGCGCAGCAGGTACTGAGCGCGCATGCGCACGCGGACCATCGGCCGAGCAGCACAGGCAGGCCTGGCGGCCGGCGGT
Source organism: Variovorax sp. (assembly GCA_037720315.1). GTDB lineage: Bacteria > Pseudomonadota > Gammaproteobacteria > Burkholderiales > Burkholderiaceae_C > Variovorax. The sequence goes on from JBBJMS010000063.1 coordinate 1,412, forward strand.
GCAGCGAGCGGCAAACAGCTTGCGTGACGAACGGCAGCGGGGCGACACGGCGAACGTGCAAGCGCTTCAGCCTTCATGGCTGCTGCGGCAGCCTCTGCCTCTGGAAGTACAGGGCGAGCACCCGTGCTACCAGGGCGCTTTGCGCCGGCTGGTTGGCCCGCAGCGGCTGGAGGCGGGCTGGTGGGACGACGGCCAGCCCGCCGTGCGCGACTACTACATCGCCGAAAGCCCGAACGCCGGCCTGGTGTGGATCTACCGCGAGCGGCCCTCGGCCTGCTTCGCATCGCATGAGGTGCGCTGGTACCTGCAGGGCCTCTATGCCTGAACTCAGCGACAAGCAGAACCGCGCCCGCCAGCCCAGGGTGCGCCTGCTGCCCGCGCCGCCCCAGCCGGTGCGCGGCCTGCCGGGCTATGCCGAGCTGCACTGCCTGTCGAACTTCAGCTTCCAGCGCGGCGCATCGAGCCCCGAGGAACTCGTGGTTCGCGCCTACGAGCTGGGCTATGCGGGGCTGGCCATCACCGACGAATGCTCGGTCGCCGGCGTGGTGCGCGCGCATGTGGCACTGCAGGAATACAAGGAGTGGCTGGACGAGCAGGACCTGCTGGACCCGCACCAGCCGCCGCGCCTGCGCAATGCGGACTTTCGCGTGATGCACGGCAGTGAATTCGCCTTCGAGCATTTCAGGCTGGTGGCCATTGCGCACGACCTCGAAGGCTGGGGCAACCTGTGCGAGTTCATCACCACGGCGCGCACCACGGCACCCAAGGGCGACTACCGGATGAACCTGCACGACAGCGACCTCGCATCGCTGCGCCACTGCGAGATCTTCATCGCGCCGCGCCGCGGGCGAGGGCAGGCGATCGACCTGCCTTCGCTTTGCGCAGACATCGACATCGTCGCGGGCAAGCTGGAGCGCAAGCCCTGGATCATGGTCGAGCTGCCGAACGAGCTCGACGACGACCTCTGGTTCGCCGACCTGCATGCAGCCGGCGAGCGGTGCGGCCTGCCGCTCGTGGCAGCCGGCGACGTGCACATGCATGTGCGTTCGCGCAAGCCCCTGCAGGACGTGATCACCGCGGTGCGCGAAGGAAAACCAGTGGCCGAATGCGGCTTCGCGTTGCAGCCCAATGCCGAGCGGCACCTGCGCTCGCGCAAGCGGCTGGCCGACATCCATCCGGCCGGCCTGCTCGCCGCCACGCTCGCCGCCATGCGGCCCTGCCGCTTCGACCTGGACGAGATCAAGGCGCACTACCAGTACCCGCTGGAGAACGTCGGCAACGGCGAGACGCCGGCGCAGACGCTGGTGCGCAAGACCTGGGAAGGTGCGCGCAACCGGTATCCGAACGGTGTTCCCGGCGCGGTGCGGGTTCAGGTGCAGCACGAGCTCGACCTGATCGTCGATCTCCACTACGAGATGTTCTTCCTCACGGTCGAGGACATCGTGCGCTTCGCCAACCAGAACAAGATCCTGTGCCAGGGCCGCGGGTCTTCCGCCAACTCGGCGGTGTGCTTCTGCCTCGGCATCACCGCCATCGATCCGGCCACCGGCAACCTGCTGTTCGAGCGCTTCCTGAGCCGCGAGCGGCGCGAGCCGCCCGACATCGATGTCGACTTCGAGCACCAGCGTCGCGAAGAGGTCATCCAGTACATCTACGACAAGTACGGCCGCGAGCGCGCTGCCATCGCGGCGGTGGTGATCTGCTATCGCTCGCGCAGCGCACTGCGCGACGTGGGCAAGGCGCTCGGCATCGTCGAGCGGCTGGTCGATGAATTCGCCAAGGACCACTACTGGTTCGACGAAGCCATCCTCGACGAGCGCATGGACGAGGCATTGACGCGCGCCGGCGTGCGCGAAGACCTCCACAAGCTGCACCTGTGGATCGAACTCACGCAGCAGCTCAAGGGATTCCCGCGCCACCTGAGCCAGCACGTCGGCGGGTTCGTACTCACGCAGAGCAAACTGACGCGCCTGGTGCCGGTCGAGAACGCATCGATGAAGGACCGCTCGGTCATCCAGTGGGAAAAGGACGACCTCGAAGCCATGGGCATGCTCAAGGTCGACGTGCTCGCGCTCGGCATGCTGAGCGCCATCCGGCGCGGGCTGGCCTTCATGAACCGGTGGCGCAACAGTGCGCTGCAGATGCACCAGGTGCCCAACGACGATGCGGCCGTCTACGACATGATGTGCGCGGCCGACACCCTGGGCGTGTTCCAGATCGAGAGCCGGGCGCAGATGTCGATGCTGCCGCGCCTCAGGCCGCGCCGGTACTACGACCTGGTGATCGAGGTCGCCATCGTGCGGCCGGGGCCGATCCAGGGCGGCATGGTGCATCCCTACCTGAAGAACCGCGCCACGCTGCGCAAGGGCGGCGAGATCCACTTTCCGTATCCGGCGCTCAAGCCCGCGCTCGAACGCACGCTCGGCGTGCCGATCTTCCAGGAACAGGTGATGCAGATCGCGATGATCGCGGCCAGGTTCACGCCCGACCAGGCCGACCGCCTGCGCCGTTCAATGGCGGCCTGGAAGCGCAAGGGCGGCGTCGAGCGCTTTCGCGATCCGCTGATCGACGGCATGGTCGACAACGGCTACGAGCGGGGCTTTGCCGAAGCCATCTTCAAGCAGGTGCAGGGCTTCGGCGAGTACGGATTTCCCGAAAGCCATGCAGCCAGCTTCGCGCTGCTGGTGGTGGTGAGCTGCTGGCTCAAGTTCCACGAGCCGGCGTGCTTTCTCGCGGCCATGCTCGACTCGCAGCCGATGGGCTTCTACAGCCCGTCGCAGCTGGTGCAGGATGCGCGCCGCCATGGCGTCGAGGTGCGGCCGGTCGACGTCACGGTGAGCGATTGGGACAGCAGCCTCGAAGCTGCCGCAGCGGGTGCGTTGTCGCCCAGCCCGAGTTCGCGCAGCGTCCTGGCCGGCCCGGCCAGCCGGCGGTGCGACTCGGGCTGAACCGGGTCGGCAACCTGAGCAATGCGGGCGTGAAGCGTCTGCTCGCGGCCCGCGCCCAGGCACCTTTGCAAGCACCGAAGACCTGGCCCTGCGCGCCGAACTCGATTCCAAGGACATGGCGGCGCTCGCCGCGTCGGATGCGTTGATGAGCCTGTCGGGCCATCGCCGCCAGCAGGTGTGGGACGCCACGGCGCAGAAGCGCTCGGCCGCGCTGCTCAAGGGCGTGCCGGTCAACGAAGAGACCCTGCAATTGCCGGTCGCGCCCGAGGGCGAGGAGATCGTCGGCGACTACGCATCGCTCGGCCTCACCCTGCGGCGCCATCCGCTCGCGCTGCTGCGCCCGCGGCTCGCGCGCATGAAGCTGCTGAGCGCGCAGCAGCTGCGGCCGCTGCCGCACGGGCAGTCCGTGCGCGCCTGCGGCATCGTCACCGTGCGGCAGCGCCCAGGCACCGCCAAGGGCACCATGTTCGTCACGCTCGAGGACGAAACCGGCAGCGTCAACGTGATCGTCTGGCGCCATGTGGCCGAGGCCTGGCGCGAGCCGCTGCTCAAGTCGCACCTGCTCGCGGTGCAGGGCACCTGGCAGCGCGACGCCGACAGCGACGGCGAGGTGCGCCACCTGGTGGCGAGCGGCTTCAGGGACCTGACGCCGCTGCTCGGCCGGTTGGTGGCAAGCAACAAGAGCCGCGACTTCCACTGAAATAAGAACACCCCCGAAGCGCCTGCGGCGCCTCCCCCTCAAGGGGGCGATACCGGCGGCCCGGCAAAGCCGGTTCCGCGGTAACTTTGAAACACCCCCGAAGCGCCTGCGGCGCCTCCCCCTCAAGGGGGCGATTCCGGCGGCCCGGCAAAGCCGGTTCCGCGGTATCTCTGGCAATTCGCCGCGCCGGTTTCGTGCGTCGTGCAGGGCACCCCATCGGCGTGATCCCGTCCCGAATGACACTCGAATCCATCTCAGGCACTGCGCACCCCGACGTAGATTGCATAAAGCGCGCTGGTCGCCGTGATGAACAACCGGTTGCGCGCCGGCCCGCCGAAGCACAGGTTGCTCACCGGCTGCGGCAACCGGATGCGCCCGAGCAGGTTGCCGTCGGCATCGAGACAGTGCACGCCGTCGCCGGCGCTGGTCCACACATGGCCGTGCTCGTCGACCGCGATGCCGTCGGGCAGGCCGGGCGCCACCTCGGCCAGCACGCCGGCGTCCGACAAGGTGCCGTCGATGTGAACCTCGAAGCGGCGGATGTGGTGCGGCTTGCGGTCCGCTGCATGCGAGCCGCCGCTGTCCGCCACGTACAGCAGCGATTCGTCCGGCGAGAAGGCCAGCCCGTTCGGCTTGACCATGTCGCTCACTACCGTCTCCGGTTCGCTGGCGCCGGGCGCGAGACGAAAGACATGGCAGGCCGCCTGCTCGCGCGGCGCGCGAAAGCCTTCGTAGTCGGTGAGGATGCCGTAGTCAGGGTCGGTGAACCAGACCGAGCCGTCGCGCTTCACGACCACGTCGTTGGGCGAGTTGAGCCGGCGCCCGCCGTGGCTGTTGCACAGCACGGTCCGGCTGCCGTCGAGTTCGGTGCGCACCAGCCGCCGGCCGCCATGCTCGCAGGCGATGACGCGGCCTTCGAGGTCGCGCGTTCGGCCGTTCTCGAAAGCGCCGACTGCCGTGGTGCGCATCGGCGCGGCGCCGAGCCCGGGCACCCAGCGCATGACGCGGTCGTTCGGGATGTCGGAGAACAGGAGCTGTTCGCTGTCGGCGAGCCACAGCGGGCCTTCGAGCCAGCGGCCGCCGTCGAACAGCAGCTCCGGCGCCGCGCTGCCCAGCACCAAGCTGCGAAAGCGCGCATGCACGATGTCGTAATTGCTCATGCGGCGATTCTCACCGGCGCCGCTGCGGCATACCATCCGCAGACCATGACGGCACTCGCAAACTCTCCCAACTCGGCCATCTTCCCTTCGCTCGCCGGCAAGGTGGTGTTCATCTCCGGCGGCGCCACCGGCATCGGCGAGGCGCTGGTGCGGGGCTTCCACGCACAGGGCGCGCACGTCGGCTTCTGCGACATCGACGATGCAGCGGGGCAGGTGCTCGAAAGCGCGCTCGCGCCCAACAACCCGGTGCTCTTCACGCGCTGCGACGTGACCGACGTGAAGGCGTTGGGCGATGCGGTGGCGGCGGTGCGCGAGCGCTTCGGCCGCATCGGCGTGCTGGTCAACAACGCAGCCAACGACCGCCGGCACACCATCGAGGAAGTTACCGGCGAGACGTTCGACGCCATGGTGGCGGTCAACCTCAAGCACCAGTTCTTCGCTGCCCAGGCGGTCGCGCACGACATGCAGGCGCTGGGCGGCGGCTCGATCGTCAATCTCGGCTCGACCAGCTGGATCATCAAGGGGGCGGGTTATCCGGTCTACCAGGCCTGCAAGGCGGGCGTGCGCGGGCTGACGCGAGCGCTGGCGCGCGACCTGGGCAAGCGCAACATCCGCGTCAACTCGATCGTGCCCGGCTGGGTCATGACCGAAAAGCAGCTGCGCCTTTGGGTCAAGCCCGAGTCGCATGCCGAGTTGGATGCCGCGCAGTGCCTGCCCGGCCGGCTGATGGCCGAGGACATCGCGAGCATGGCGCTCTTTCTGGCCGCCGACGATTCGCGCATGTGCACCGCGCAGGATTTCGTGGTGGATGCGGGCTGGTCGTAGCCCGGCGAATGTGCAGAATCGCGGCATGCTTCCCCCATCCCCCGGGCTCCTGGGCGTCAACGCAGCGGTCGATCGTTCGGACCCACCGGCAAGCCTGCTCGGCGAACGCCAGTTGCGTTTTCTGCACGAACTGGCCAAGGCGACCCAGCCGATCGGCGATCCGGCCGAGCGTCAGCGTCGATCCGCACCTCAGGCTGATAGCGGACCCGGTGCGGCTGGCGCAGGTGCTCTCCAACCTGCTGACCAACGCAGCCAAGTACACCGCGCCCGGCGGCCGGATCCAGCTGCGCGCCACTTCGTCCGGCGACGAGTGCGAGTTCGAGGTGGAAGACAACGGCATCGGACTCGGGGCCGAGTCGCTGGAGCGCATCTTCGACATGTTCTCGCAGGAGACCAACGCCATCGAACGGGCAGACGGCGGGCTCGGGATCGGGCTCGCGTTGGTCCGGGCGATCGTGCAGTTGCATGGCGGCACCGTCACCGCGCGCAGCGACGGTCCGGGCAGCGGGACCACCTTCGTCGTGCGCCTGCCCGGTGCGGTTGCGGATGCGCCGGTGGCTGATGCCGGCGCACCGGAGCAGGACGTGCAGAACGCGCGGTCGGCGCTGCGAATCCTCGTCGCCGACGACAACCTGAGCGCGGTCGAGTTGCTGTCGGAACTGTTGTCGCTCGAGGGGCACAGCGTCACCATCGCCACCGACGGTGCGCAGGCGCTCGACCTGGCCAAGTCGCTGCGCCCGTCGATTGCGATCCTCGACATCGGCATGCCCAGGCTCAACGGTTACGAGATCGCCGCAGGTATCAGGGCCACGACCTGGGGGGCGGGCGTCTACCTCATCGCGGCGACCGGCTGGGGCCAGGAGGGCGACAAGGCGCGTGCGCGTGCCGCCGGTTTCGACCTGCACCTCACCAAGCCTTTCGACCCTCAGGTGCTGCTCGACGCGGTAGGCGCGCGGCACGGTTCCGGCTGAAGCAAGCTGGGGCGTTTTCAGCCGGCAGCCAGCGAGCGATAGAAGTAGGTGGTGGCGCAGGGCTCGCCGGTGGGCAGAAGCGCATAACCCGGAATCGTGCCGCAGCGCTGCCAGCCGAGTCGGGCATAGAGCCGCTCGGCATCTGCGCTGGCGGTGTCGAGCACCAGCAGCGACTTGCCGCATTCGCGTGCAAGCTGCTCGGCGGCCCGCATCAACGCTGCACCCAGGCCCTGCCGGCGTGCCCGGCGGTGCACGAGCATCTTCATCAGGTCGGCCCGGTGCGGCTGGTTGTCCGGCTGGCTCAGCATGAGCTGGACGGCGCCCACGATGCCTGTCGCGTCTTCGGCGACCAGCAGTGCGCGCTCGCCTCTTGCAGCACCATCGGCAACGCCGCGCCAGAAATCCAATGCCTTGGTTATCGACAACGGATGCATGTAGCTCACCGATGCGCCGCCCTCGACGCAGTCGATCAGAAGCTCGGCCAGCGCTTGAAGCTGCGTTTCGCTCATGTTTGTGAGCCGCCGGATGCGGGTGCGGGTGCGGGTGCGGGCGGGTTCGTCGATCGTCATGTCAGTTGTTCCACTGCGCTTTGGTTCGTTGCATCGGAGGTGGGGGTGCGTGCCGAGGGCATGGGAAGCGCCGCGTGGTGCGAGCCGATCAACAACCGCCCTGACGGATCACGCCGATGGCGTGCTCTGTGCAGCGAAATAAAGGAGGAGGCCTGCGGCCCTCGGCCGCACCGGGGACATTCGCGGAGCAGAGCACTCCGTCGGCGTGATCACGCCCAGGCCACCACCGCTTCGGTATGAACGAACGGGTTTCATCTCAGCTCCAGGCGGGCGGAGTCGCGATCACGACCGCGTAGCGTGCCGTTGTGCGCGTCGGGTTGTAGTACGTGAGCGGCCGGTCGAGCACCAGTGCCAGGCAGTCGCCCGCGCCGAGGCGGTGGCAATCGTTGCCGACGGTCAGCTCGATGGAACCTTCGAGCACCCACACCTGTTGATGGATCTCCGGCTTGCGAGCGCCGGTTTCGTACGCCACGCGCGCCTTCGGAGGGAACGACACCTCGACGATCTGGATCGGCGATTCGAAGCCGGCGGGGGAAACGTTTTTTCGGACATAGCCCGAATGAGGGTCGCGCCACGCGAGCTGGTCGGCCGCGCGCGACACCGGTTGTCGGGTGGGCTGCGGCGCTTCGAACAGGGCCGCCAGCGGCACGCCGAGGCCTGTGGCCAGCCGCTCGAGCAGCACCGCGGTCGGGCTGCTTTCTCCGCGTTCGATCAGCGAGATCATCGAGCGGCTGATGCCGCAGTGCGAGGCCAGCGCATCGAGCGAAAGCCCGCGCTGCGCACGCAGGTCGCGAACGCGGTGGGCGATGCGGTCGCTCACGCTGGCGGATTGCTGTTCTTTCATGGTGGAGCGAATGTCCACCATACTGGAAAGCGCGTCAAGCGTCCTTCGCTACGACGCCGCCGAGTCGTCCTTCTGCCGCGCCGGGTCGCTGGCGCCTTCGCGCTTGATGAAGCTGATCTTGCCGTTGGGCTCCAGCACGGCCCAGGCGACTTCGGCGAGCGATGCGATGCCGGCGAGACGCATTTCGGACTCGATCTCGCCGCGCGTGAGCCGGTCGCGCCGGGTGTTGTCGAGCAGCAGTTCGCCGTGCCGGATGATCACACGTGGCTCGCCCTCCAGCACCTTGGCTGCCTTGGGCGAAAGGTAGGAGATCCAGCTCAGCACGAGCGCCCAGAAGGCGAAGGTGCTGATGGCGAGCGTGGCGCCGGTGAGGCTGAAGTCGTTTTGCGTCACGGCCTGCTGGAGCAGGTCGCCAATGACGACCATGCCGATGAATTCGAACGGCGTCATCTGGCCGAGCTCGCGCTTGCCCAGCAGCCGGACCAGCAGGAAGACGACCGCGAACATGGCAGAGGCGCGCAGGACGATTTCCATCAGGGGAACACTCTCATGGTTCGTGCGGTGTCGGCCAGCACACGGCCATCGTCGAGCACGCGGATGTGGCCTTCGAGCTTGCCGATCAGCCGCGGGTTGATCTGCGATGCGATCTTGAACAGGAACTCTTTGTCCGCATCCAGCGACGTAAATTCGAAGCGGAAACTGTCGCCCTCGAAGGTTTCGGATTCGGGCGACGGAATCATCGAATTGACCGTGACCTCGCGCCAGAGTTCGGGCGAGACTTCGATCTGCAGCTTGCCGATGTCCTGCAGCGCGCGTACGCGGATGCGGGTCTCGTAGAAGTCGCCGTTGCGTATGGCGGCGGGCATCTCGATGGTGAGCCTGGCGCCGGCTTCCTCGATGCTGATTTGCGATACCGGCTTTCCGAGCCAGCCGGAAAGCCCGATCGCCATGATGCAGCTGAGCACCACGAGCGACAGGATGCTCGAGTGGCGCGCCAGCATGCCACCGGGTCCATGGTGAGGCGGATAGATGCCGTCAGGCGCAGCGATCCTCAGCGGGTCATAAGGCATCGAAGGGCGCAAGAGCGGTTCATGGCGGCAACCATGGATCTGCCGACAGGATCTGACTGTCAGGCGGTGTCGTTTGTTGCTGTGCGCATCTTTCGCGGTGCGCCGCGGCGGTGGGCGACGACCGCAGCCGCAATGTTCGTCTGGCGGCAGTGGGGTCGTTGCTTAAGTTCGCCGCCGGACATTGAAAGGCTCGAGGCCGGCGTCGACATCAGCGGCTATTGGTGTCAAGACTGCGCAAGAACTCCACCATGTCTGCCCGTTGACTTGCATCGGACAAATAGAACGGGTGCGGTGCCGCGGCGCCTCTGGCGGGATCAAGCAGGGTGTCCATGCTGGGCACGGAGTTGTCGTGCAGGAAGTTTGGCTTGCGCGCCAGATCAAGCAGCAAGGGCAGGGCCGTGCCGCGAATGCCTCCGCGCATGCTGGCATTCACCACGGCCATCTTGTCGTCGAAGATGTTCTCCGGCGTATTCAGGATCGGGTTAAGTGGCGGGACGCGGCTCGCCAGCAGGGTTACAGGGGTATCGCCGGGGAAAATCGTTTTCATCGGAGTGATGAACGCCGGCACCGCCTTGCCTTGATCTACGTTGTGACAAGCGGTGCAGTTGTTGCGGAAGAGCGCGCGCCCCCTGAGGCCGGCCACTGCGTTGGAAACCACACCGGGCGGTGCTTGCAGGCTGTTCAGGTAGGCGTTCATGTCGATCAGCTTGGTGTTGTCGACGCGATTGCCTAAAGGCGCGTCTTCGGTGCCGGCCAACGGGCTTGCAGCAGCCTGCAGGAATGGGTACCCCGTGACGCCGGTTGCAGCCAACACCTTGACGTAGCCATCCACGATCTCGTTCCCTGCGGCGGCCCCTCCCAGCTTGACCAGAAAGGCGCGGCCCCCTGCGGTTGTGAGGTTGGTGGGATCCAGCAGCGCGGTGTAGACCAGGTTCCCGAAGTTGTCGAGTCTCCCGATGCCGCCCTCTGTGCCCCAGGGCGCGGCCAGATCGGTGCGGAACAGCGCCGAGTTGTGCATCGGGTCGCCATTGCCGTCCGGGGTATCGTCGAACGTTCCGACCGGGTAGAACGCGGGATTGTTGAGGTAGGCGTCAACGTCGGCCTCTGTGGACGCGGGGGTCAACCCGGTCGGTGCGCGACCCAGCGTCTTGCCGCCGTTTGCGTCCAGGGCGAGCTGCAGAACCGGGTAATAGGCGCGCGAGTTGAGCGCCGTGGCCAACAGGGCCCCGAAGTTCAGATTGTGGGTGGCACGACCGTCCAATCTGCGGCCGATGGAGCCGCCGTTGGCCATCGTGAACGCCGAGCCGTCGGTGATGGTGTGGCACAGGGCGCAGGACACGCCGGCTTTGGAGCCTTTGGTGACGTCGAGCACACCGCTGCCGCTGGTGTCCTTGACGACGACGCCGATCACGGCGTTGGCATTGATCAGCTTGACCGTGGTCGCGGGATCGTTGAGGAGTGGTGCATTCGCCGGCGACAAATCGGTCTTCAACTCCGCAGCCAGTGCGGATTGGGTCGCGCCGTCCAGCGCTTCGATATCCACGCTGAGCCCGAGTTTCAGGGCCGCGATCGGCGTCACGCCGGCGGCAATCACCCCCTGAGGAAGCCGAGCCGCATCGGTCCAGAAGCCTTCATTGCCGAACGTTTCGAAACGGAACACCTGCTTGCCCGAGGCAACGGATCCGGTCTGATGAACCACCGGAGCCTCTGTCGAGTCAGGCCCATCGGATCCACCGAATACGTTTCCACCGAGCCCGCCGGACCCACCATCGGACCCGCCGCAACCGGCCAACGCTGAAACAACAAAACAGAGTGCGGCGTAACCGATCGAATTCCGATGGGCAGACTTCACGGCAGAGTTGATCGTGTGCATGCTGGAACCCTCAATCTGTTGGTCTGCGACATACAACTTGAATCGATCGCAGAACGCCCCGGTTTTCGCGCGAAGCCATTCAGTCAGCTACGCGCCAGTCATCTTTTTCGTAGGAGTGAGCCCCGCGAACTTGAGCGAAATCGACGCGAAAAATCATAGGAGAACGCTGTCAAAACACTCTGGTTGCCGCTAGCGGCGCACGGAATAGGAGGCGCGGCTACAAGCGGAAAACGGAGCCAGGGACAGGCCAGAGCGAGTTCAGGACAGGCGCGAAAAAGGACGCCGCGGCGCCCCCTTTGTCGGTCGATGCGTCTTACTTCTTCATCATCCCCGACATTTCCATCGCGTCTCCATCCTTCATGGTCATCTTGGTGCCGTCCTTCTTCATCACCGACCCGTCTTTCATCACCTTCGTTCCATCGGACATTGTCATGTCGCTGGTCATGGCCATCGTCTTGCCGTCCTTCATCATCATCATCTTGCCGTCTTTCATCATCACGCCGTCCTTCATCATGGTGTTCTGGGCCATTGCAGCGCCGGCGAACATGACGAGTGCCGCGATCAAGAGTTGTTTTTTCATGGGTTTTCCTTTGAGTGTTGATGACTGTCAGCCCGGCGACAAGCTGGTCACCCAGCTAATACTTTTGGTTCCGAGCCAATTTCAGATACTTCTCGGAGTGACTGGCTTCGCTGTCAGTTTGCTGCCCAGCGCAGCGTAGGACTTGCCTCGCAGTCTGTCCCCAGCTTGCGCTGCTGGTCGTCTGGACCTCGCTGGACATCGCCTCTGCGCTGAAGCAAGCGCGGGTGTGCCCATCTCTGAGCGGTTGCGATGTTGGAAAAAGTCGTCTGATTCAAAGCTTCTCGGTGAAGGCGCGCAGCCGCCCTGGCCCGAGCATCTCCGGCGTGAGGACGAATGAGGCGACATGCGCCGGCACCGCGAGCCCGCGCGCGAGCGCGCGCTGGTCTCGCCCATCGCGGCCGAAGTCTGGATGCCGTAGCCGCCCTGTGCGGCGACCAGAAGAAGCCCGGCGCCGCTTCGTCGAAGCCCGCCACCAGGTCGCCGTCGGCCACGAACAGCGCAGGCCGGCCCAGGTGCGGGCGGGCCGGTGGATGGCGAGCGTGGTCGCCTCTTCGATGCGGTGGATGGCGAGCGCGATGTCCATTTCTTCGGGCTGCACGTCGTGCGGCTCGACCGGCTCCGCATTGGCCGGCGAGCCGAGCAGCATGCCGGCGTCGGGCTTGATGTACCAGTCCTCGTCGGCGCTGAAGACCATCGGCCAGCCGGCGATCGATGCGCCTGCCGGCGGCGCGAAGACGAAGGCCGAACGCCGGCGCGGCTCGATGCCGAGCGGCTGCACGCCGGCCAGCCGCGCGACCGCATCGACCCAGGCGCCGGCAGCGTTCAACAACACCGGCGCCTCGTACACAGCGCCGCCTGCATGCACGCGCCAGCCCGATGGCACGCGCTCGATGGCGGTCGCCTCGGCGTCGCAGACCAGCAGGCCGCCCGCCTTGCGCATGCCGCGCAGGTAGCCCTGGTGGATGGCATCGACGTCCATGTCGGCGGCATCGGGTTCCAGCACCGCACCGATCACACGCTCCGGCCGCAGCACCGGCACCAGGGCGCAAGCCTCTTCTGCGGCGAGGCGGCGGGCGTTGGGTGACATCGCATGCAGCACCTGCCAGTGCGCTTCGAGCTCGGCTTCCTGGCCCGGGCCGGCAATCATCAGCGCGCCGCGCGGCGTGAGCAGCGGATGCGTGCAGAAGTCGGCCGGAGGATGCTGCAGGAAGGCGCGGCTCGCCATCGTGAGGGCGCGCACCTGCGGCGTGCCGTAGCTCTCCATGAACAGCGCGGCGGAGCGGCCGGTCGAGTGATAGCCGGGGTGCGCTTCGCGTTCGAGGACGATCACGCGGCCGTGCGGCGCGAGCCAGTAGGCGGCCGATGCGCCGGCAATGCCACCGCCGATCACGAGATGGTCGCAACGAACCGGTACGTCAGCGGGAAGGGTGGCAAAGGAGGTCATGGAAACGAATTGTGTGGGGTTCGCCATCGGCGCGTGTTTTCGGTAGTCTCGTGCGATGAACGCCATTGCCTTGCTGCGTGCCGCGGACGTCGGCGCGCCGATCGGACCGCCGCCACCCGCGCCCGACCTGCCGCCCGACGCGCCGCCGCCTTCTCCACCCGCGCCGGCGCCACTGCCCGAAGGCGACCCGCCGCCCGCCGATCCGCCGCTGGTCGATCCCGGTGCGCCGGCGCCGGTCGGCGATCCGCCGCCGGGCGCAGCGGCCCTCGGCCGCGTTCATGCGCGGCGTTTGCGCGAGATCTATCGCTCGGCCGGATGGCCTTGCTGCGACGGCATCGAGATCGACCTGCTCGCCGCCGGGCTGGTGGCGCGCGTCTGCTCCGCGCAGGGGCACGAGACGCTGCGCGTGACCGACGCGGGCATTGCCGATATCGCCAGCTCGATCGTCGGCAACCGCGCGGTGCTGTCGCGGCACGAAGCGCTGGTCGAACGGGTGGCGCGCGAGATGACGCGCGCCGGCCGCGTCGCCTGGCGAGGGCTCGGCCTGCGCGCGCAACTGCCGTCAGCAGGCAGCGACAAGCCGCGCTGGTGCGTGGCGCGGCCCGACGTCTTCTCGATCCGAAACACCAGCGTGGAAGCCTATGCACAGCCGATCGTGCATGAGGTCAAGGTCAACCGGGCCGACCTCTTGAGCGACCTGCGCAAGCCCGACAAGCGCGCCGCGTACCTCGACCTGGGCGGCGAATGCTGGTACGTGCTGGGCTGCGACGCAAAGGGCCGCCCGATCGGCGAGCCCGAAGAGATTCCGGCCGAGTGCGGCGTGCTCGTCGCACGGCCCGACCGGCTGGTGGTGGCCCGTTCGGCCGTGCACCGCGCCTTGCCGCGCATGCCCTTTGCCGTGTGGCTCGCACTGGCCAAGGCACAGCCGGTGGCGGGCTTCGACGAGGACTGTCAGGCGCTGCTGGCCGACTGACGCTCACGCGCCGGCGGCGCCACTCTTTTGCGCACGCCGCTTGACGGTCTCCTGCGGCGCGAAGGCGGGCGCGGGCATGCGCTGCGGCGCGGGTTGACGCAGCCGCGCTTCGGTGTCAGCACCGCGGGCAGCTGGTAGCACAGGGATTTGCCGGCACCGGTGGGCATGACTTCGAGCGTCGACTGCGCGGCCAGCACGCGGCGGATCACGCGGTGCTGGCCGGTGCGAAGCGACTCGAAACCGAACACGTCTCGCAGCGCGAGCCGCAGGCGACGCTCTGCGGAGGCGGCACTGCGCTCAGGCCCGGCCGCGGCTCTCATCGTCGCCTTCGCCGTCCTCGTCAGTGCCGTCGTCTTCCGTTGCCGCTAGCTCATCCACCGATGCCGCAGTCGGGTCGTCGACCGACACCGCGGCATCGAGCGCATCGGTCGGGTCCATGCCGATGCGGTCCGGCAGGATGTCCCGATCCTCATCGGGTGCCGCGGGGTCGGCGGACGCGCGCTCGCCGGTGCCGGCGGCATCGCTGTCGCTGCCGTGCGCGATCGGAAAAGCGCCTTCCGATGCCTCGCCGATGGCAAGGCGGTTGCCGTCGGTCTGCACGTCGCTGCCGCTGTCGCTGGTGTCGCTCGGGCCGAGGGCGTCGACATCGGTGCCGGGCGGATGTGAGGGTGCGTGGTCTCCGCCGAGGATGCTGCTGGCGGCCATGTGGGCCTCCTTGAACTGGGTGGCAAAACGCCACTGTGCGCACCCGGGCGGCCGCTCCTTGTGAGAAGCCGCCCACGCGTTGCGTCAGCCCAGTACCTTGGGCAGTACCTGCACCAGAAGCAGCCCGATCAGCCCCTGCGCGGTGATGCAGTGCCACATGAGCGCCGTGTTGTCGTAGGTGGCGCGTGCGTCCGGACGCAGTCTTCCCGTCCACGAGCGCACCAGCAGGTAGCCGCCCATCAGCAGCACGACGCCGATGTGAAAGCCCTGGTAGCCCAGCAGCGCGCCAACGGTGGCGCTCCATGCCTGGTCGCGCGGATCGAGGCCGGCCTGCAGATGGCCCGCAAGGTCGAGCGCGAAGGCGCCGGTGGTGCAAATCAGGGCCATCGCCACGGCAATGCGCAGCCAGCGCTGCCCGCGCACGCCGCCGCTTCGCAGCCATCGGCCCGCGCCCGCGGCCAGCAGCGAGCCGGCCACCAGCAGTGCCGCGGCGGCGATCGGCCAGCGTGCGGCGGGAAGCGCTGCACCCGCGGGCGGACAGACGTCGAAAGCCATCGACACATGCAGGTGAGAGAACACGAAGGACGCGAAGACGGTCATGTCCACGGCGATCAAAATGACCACGGCCCACCACGAGTGCGAGTCGGAGCGTTTGGCGGCGCCGACCGGCAGGTGCACGCCGTCCGCAGCTTCGATGGTTTCCGCCGCCGCCGGCCGGTCCGAGCCCCATAGCCAGTAGATCATCGCCACGATGGAGATCAGGCCGCTGGCGAAGGCGACCGGATACTGCTCGGCTGTGAGTAGCAGGAAGAAGCCGGCGGTGCCGGCCGCGGCCACCAGCGGCGACCAGCCGTCGGTGGGCAGCCGCAGCAGGTGCAGCGGCCGCGCATCGACGACGCTGGTCACCAGCGTTTCGCGCCCGCCGAACACGGTGCCGGGCAGCCAGTGGCGGCCGTCGTCGACCTCCTTCGGCAGCGCCGGCTGGTCCCACAGCGGCTCGCGCGAGACCACTTGCGGAATGCTGCGCACGCCGTAGTCGCGCAACGGCAACCAATCGAGCGTGCCGGCGTTCCAGGGGTTGTCGTGGTCGCGGTCGGGCTTGCGCAGCGTGCGTGCCGCATCGATGAAGAAGACCAGCACGCCGGCCGCGAACGTGAAGGCGCCGATGGTCGACAGCATGTTCAGGCTGTCCCAGCCCAGATCGCCCGGATAGGTATAGACGCGCCGTGGCATGCCGAGCAGGCCGGTCAGGTGCATCGGAAAGAAAGCCAGGTTGAAGCCGCCGAACATCAGGCCGAAGACCCAGCGCCCCCATCGCTCGGACAGGCAGTGGCCGTTGTAGACCGGCGCCCAGAAGTAGAAGCCGGCGAACACCGGAAACACCATGCCGCCGATCAGCACGTAGTGCAGGTGGGCGACGATGAAGTAGGTGTCGTGCGCCTGCCAGTCGAACGGCAGCACCGCGACCATCACGCCGGTCAGCCCGCCCAGCACGAAAATGAAGAAGAAGCCGAGCACGAACAGCGTCGGCGCGTTGAGCGTGACCCGGCCGCGCCACAGCGTGGCGATCCATGCGAACACCTGCACGCCGGTCGGTACCGCCACCAGAAAGCTTGCTGCAGACACAATCACCATCGACACGTCGCCCAGGCCGGCGGTGAACATGTGGTGCGCCCAGAGCGCGAAGCTCACCACGCCGACGCCGACCAGCGCCGCGACCACCGCGCGGTAGCCCACCAGCCGAGTGCTCGCCACGGTGGCGACCATCGTCGACACCATGCCTGCGGCCGGCAGGAAGATGATGTAGACCTCGGGATGGCCGAAGAACCAGAACAGGTGCTGCCACAGGAGCGGATCGCCGCCGCGCGCCGCGATGAAGAAGGGCCAGTCGAAGGCGCGTTCCATCTCCAGCAGCAGCGTCGCCGCGATGATGGCCGGGAACGCGAAAACGATCATCAGCGCGGTCACGAGCATCGCCCATGCGAACACCGGCATGCGCATCAGCGTCATGCCCGGCGCGCGCGTGAAGAGGATGCCGATGATGAGTTCGATGGCGCCGGCGATG
This sequence comes from Variovorax sp., assembly GCA_037720315.1. Classification (GTDB taxonomy): domain Bacteria; phylum Pseudomonadota; class Gammaproteobacteria; order Burkholderiales; family Burkholderiaceae_C; genus Variovorax. The sequence goes on from JBBJMS010000063.1 coordinate 18,139, forward strand.
GCCGAGATCTCGATGAAGCCGATGCCCAGCAGCCACCAGTCGGCACCGAGCCCGGGCGAATGCGCGGTGCTGGTGAG
>JBBJMS010000064.1:0-18136 GCA_037720315.1 Variovorax sp.
GATGGCGTTCGGCAGTTCACTGCCGGTCAAACCGAGTTCCTTTGCCGAAACGAACACGCAGGGGTTCGCCGCGTCGCAGATGGAAACCTCGACGGTCCTGCCATCCTTCAGCTCAACGGTGTCGACGACGCGACCGGTCGGCAGCAGCCTTCCCGTCTTCGCGCCGACGGTATCCGAATAGTCCATGAGGATCTCGGCTCCCGTTCCCGGAACGCCCGCGATCGCGCAATCGCCGAGCACACGCGCCTTGCCGCCCGCGACCGGCACCTTTGCAACCAGCATCTTCTCGGTATTCGTGTTGTAGATGCGAACCGTGGTCACGGGCTCGACGGGCTCGATCAGCCCTTCATCCACGGCGAAGGGACCGACAGCGGAAGAGATGTTTCCGCAGTTGGCTTCGTAGCCCACCGCATCGCGTTCGATGTCGACCTGGGCGAAGGTGTAGTCCACGTCGGCATCGGCGCGCGAAGAACGCCGGACGATGGCCACTTTGGAGGTCACGAGCCGCGATCCGCCGAGCCCGTCGATCTGCAGGAGGTCCGGCGTGCCCATCGCACGCTTGAGCAGACGGTCGCGCGCCGCGCCGGGCGGTGGCACATCTTTCTCGTGAAAGAAAAGGGCCTTGCTGGTGCCGCCGCGCATCAGCACGCAGGGTACGGCGACCTGATCGGGAGAAGGTTCATGCGTCATGCGCGCTGCCTTGGCGTCAGTCGACCTGCGCGCCGGAGGCAGCCACCGCCTTGCCCCACTTGGCACCCTCCTGCTTCAGGAACTGCGCGAACGCATCGGCCGTGCCGCCCTTGGGCACCGACTCGGACTTGGCGTAGTGCTCCATCACCTCCTTCGCCTTCAACGCGCGGTTCACGGCCGCGTTGAGCTGTTCGACGATGGCTGCAGGCGTGCGCGCCGGAACCATCAGCCCGGCCCAGGTCGCGGCTTCGAAGCCCGGCAAGCCCTGTTCGGCGATGGTCGCCACGTCCGGCATGGAAGCCAGCCGTTCCTTGCTGGAAATGGCGAGCAGCTTGACCCGCCCCGCCTTGGCTTGCGGCAGGATTGCCGTGGAAGTCTCGAAAGCGAAATGCACGCGCCCCGCGATCAGATCCGTCATCATCGGCGGCGAACCCTTGTACGGGATGTGCACCATGTCCAGGCCTGCTTCCTTCTTCAGCATCTCCATGGCGATGTGCTGCGTGACGCCGTTGCCGCTGGAGCCGTACGACAACTGCCCCGGCCTCGCTTTCACATAGGCAATCATCTCCGCGAAGTTGTTGACCGGCGTCTGCACCGTCGTGGCCAGAAACATCGGGCTGGCGTTCAACAGGGCCACGGGCGCGAAATCCTGCAGTGGGTCGTAGGGCAGCTTGCGATAGAGCGCAGGGTTGATCGCCAGCGTGCCGGTCGATCCATAGAGCAGCGTGTAGCCGTCCGGCGCCGCGTTCTTGACGAACTGGTGCGCGATGATGCCGGCCGCGCCCACCTTGTTGTCGACGTAGATGGACTGCTTCAGTTCCTCGCCCATGCGCATGGCGACGACGCGGGCGCCGACATCCGACGCTTGACCGGGCGGGAAGCCCACGACCAACTGGATCGGGCGACTGGGAAATTTGTCCTGCGCGAACGTGCGGGAGAACCCGGACAACATCAGGGGTCCGGCGCCGAGCGCCGCCGCGAAGGCGCGCCGCGTCGTCATGCCACCTCCACGACGCACAGCGCCATGATCTCGTCGAGCGACGAGGCCGCCTCGAGACTCAACACCTTCTCGATCAGCTGCTCCGCTGCCTGCGCGCTGATGGCGCGGGTGGCGTTGGTCATGAACTTTGCCTTGAGTCTCTCGGTGGACATGGGCACGTCGGGCGTGCCCAGGCTGGCGGGCTTGCGGCTGCGCAGAACGCGTCCGTCCTTCAGGTGCACGATCACCTCGCCGGGAAAATGCACCGGAAAGTCGCTGGCCGGGTCGTCGACGCAGAAGGTCTTCTCGGCAACGGCGAGCACGTCGGGCGAGTTGAGCGGCTCGTCGTGGAAGGCCGCGATGTCGACGCGTCCGCGTGCCAGCGCCAGGGCCACCACGTACTGCACGCTGAAGAGGGCGCGGTACGGGATCGACGGCTTGATGCACGCGTCGCGCGGCTCGGCCACCATCTTGTGCAGGTCGGCGGTGAGCGGGCATTCGATGCGCTCGATGTCGGCAAGGTCGAACTGCCCTCGCAGTTCCAGCGCCGCATCCACGAACGCATGGATGAAGTGGCAGCAGGGATAGGGCTTGAGCGCGATACCCAGCGTCTGCCACACCTGCTCGGGTTGGCCGAGTCCGAAGCTCGGCAGCTTGTCGCCTTCGGGAATGCGCTGGATGTGCGTGGCATAGAACCCGCCCTTCGCCGCTTCGAACACCGTGTTCGGACCGAGGAAGCCGGCACGGCCCAAGGCGACGGCGGCGAGCGCGCTGTGCGCGGACCAGCCCGGGTGCATGCGCTTGAGCCAGGAGTTGCCGCCGATCAGGATGCCCGAGGCCTGGCTGCCGCACAGGCCGAGCGATGACACGAGCGATTCGTGATCGACCTTGTAAAGGCGGCCGGCCGCGGCGGCCGCGGCGAACGTGCCGCACAATGCCGTTGGATGAAAGCCGCGGTTGTGGAAGTCCGGCGCGCCCACGGTCGCCAGGCGGCAACCGATCTCCAGCGCGGCCACGAAGGCGAGCAGCACTTCTTCTCCGCTTGCGTTGTTGGCCTGTCCGGCCGCGACCGAAGCGGCCATCGCCTGCGCACTGGCGTGGTAGATGGCGCCGATGTGGGTGTCGTCGAAGTCGAGCGCATGGGCCAGCACGCCGTTGACCAGCGCCGCCGACGCTGCGGGCAAGCGCGCACCGCTGCCGATGGCCGTTGCATCGTCGCCGCGACCCAGCTCCCGGGCGCCCTTCAGCACCGATCGGCCGATGTCGAATTTCGAGGAGGCGAGGGCGATGCCGATGACATCGAGGAAGTGCTCCTTGGCCAGCGCCAGCACCTCGGCCGGTACATCTTCAAGCTTCAGATCGAGTGCGAAGCGCGCGATCTTCTCGGATTCGGTCTGCGTCATCGCACTGGTTTCGGCGGTGGATGTGGCGTTCATGGTGTTCAGTCTCCTGTCGGTATTTCGATGCTCATCAAAGGCGCGTGCTGCTGCGCGCCGAAAGTGTCGCGCTCATTGATGCTTCCCTGCGCCCAACCGCGGCGCAGGGTGAACGAACGCGAGGGCAGGCTTGAAGAACAGCAGCGCGACGATGTCCTCGGGCGGCACGCCGTAAAGCTTGCAGACCAGTTCGGGCGTCAGCACGCCGCTCTCTTCCACGCGCCGGTAGGTGCCGGCATCCGCGAACATCACGTCGAAGGTGATCTCGAAAGGACCCGAGTTCTTGCTGCGAATGACCTGGGCCAGGTGTTGCAGTTGAGTCATCAGGCGATCTCCTCGATGCGGGACGGGAACAACTCCAGCGGCGACTCGACTTCCATCAGGTGATAGAGCGAAAAGCGGCACACCGGGCCGATCGGGTTTTCGGGCGGATTGAGCGGGATCGCGAAGTTGCCCGCGGTCGCCATCTGTCCCTTGTAGGGCATGTGCAGCACGCCGATGCGGGCACTGCTGCAGATGGCGTTGGCGAGATCCTGCGTCGCTGCGGTCACCTCGCCAAGGATGCCGACTTCGAGCGGCACGAAATCCTTCTCGGGTTCGAGCGCCCCCATCACACCGTTCTTGCCGTAGACGTGAAAGTCGACCTGCGCCGCGCCGCTCTGCAGTTCCGGAAAGACGCCCGCGAGCCGCTTCTTCAGCGCTTCGAGGAAAGTGTCGATCTGCCCGACCAGGATCGGGTCGCGAATGCCGCCGACGAAAATGGTGCGCTGGCCCGCGATGGCCGCGCCTTCCAGCTTGACCTGGTAGACGGGCGAAGGGCGGAACACGCTGCCGCTGACGCGCACGGTCCGGTCGTTCAGGGGTACATAGGTTGCGCCCGTGAGGTCGAGCACGCCGCCGGGTCCAGCCAGCAGATCGGGGCGTGTCTTCTCATAGAGCGTATGCGCAGCCACCGACAGCGGCGTGCAACGCTCGAGCGGATTCATCGGCTCCAGATCGAAGCTGTCCTGCCGAATGGTCGCGAGGATCACGCGGCCCTTGGGTTCGGCGCAGTTGGCACCGCATTCCATGATCTTGCCCATGTGCCAGAAGATGCCCGGGTCCTCGATGCCGTGCAGCATGCAGAAGGCGGCGTAGGGCGCCGGGTCGTAGGCCCGGCCGGCGACGACCACGTTGACGTCAGGATGCTCGCGCAGCACCTTCAGGATCGGCTCGACGCCCATCTGGGCCACGATGTGCGTGGACTCCTCGATGTCCTCGGCTTTCAGCGCAGGCGCCGACGCGCACGGCACGATGCGCCCGCTCGCGAAGCGGTCGCGCACCAACTCCGGCTTCACGTCCGCGTAGACCGCTGCCACCTTCAGGCGGTAGCTCTTTTCCTTCGCGATGCGGCGGATGGTCTCGATGGTTTCATCGACGTGCTTGCCGATGCCCGGGCCGCCCGCCGAGCCGATCAGCAGCGGTATCTTGCGCTTGTTGCAGCCCGCCAGAATGAGGCGCAGATCGCGCTCGAGTGCGCTCGCCGCCACGATCATCTTGCCGAGGCCGAGCAGGTAGGGGCCGGGGTCGGTCGAGCCGGCGTCGACCACCACGGCATCGGCGCCGGCATCGATGCCGCGCCAGAAGTCGGCTTCGGGAATGCCGTAGCCCAGCATGCCGACCGGCGGGAGGATCTTGATTTCCGTCGTCATGCGGCGACCGCCTCTTGCTGCAGGCGCTTCCACTCGCGCGGTTGCGGGCGGCGCAGGCCCAGCGTCTCGCGCAGCGTGCTGCCCTCGTATTCCTTGCGGTGCAAGCCGCGGCGCTGCAGCTCGGGCACCACGAGGCGCACGAAGTCTTCGTAGCTGCCGGGCGTGTGCAGGGCCTGGATCACGAAACCGTCGCAAGCGCCGTTGAACCACTCTTCCATCTGGTCGGCGACCTGGGTCGGCGTTCCGACAAAGTTGGGGCCTTCCTTGACCGTGCCGCGGCCGGAGAACTCGACGAAGTCCTTCACGGAAGGATTCTTCTTGCCGCTGGCGTTGATCACGCGGTCGCGCAGGCCGTGCCACGAAGTCGCCGCGAGTTCTTCGTCGGTGAAGGGCTTCTCGTAGGGGCGCGATGCGAAGTCAACGTTGAGCACTTCGCATAGCAGCGTGAGGCCGTCGATCGGCCGTGCGGTCGATGTGGCGAGCGCCAGCTTGTCCTGCGCATGCGCTTCGGATTCGCCGACGACGAACTTGACGGCCGGCGCGACCTTCACCTGGTCCGGGTCGCGGCCGGCGTCGGCAATGGATTTCTTCAGCGCCGCGTACTGCTTGCGGCCGCCTTCCAGGTTGGGATAGGCTGCGAACACCAACTCTGCCCAGCGCGCCGCGAAGGCCATGCCGCGCCCGCTCATGCCGGCCTGCAGCAGCACGGGGCTGCCCTGCTGGGAACGTGGCACCGGCAGCGGTCCGCGCGACTTGAAGTACTTGCCGACATGATCGAGCCGGTGCACCTTGTCCGGGTCGGCAAAACGGTCGTTGGCCTTGTCGAGGATCAGCGCGTCGTCTTCCCAGGTGTCCCAGTGGCCCATGACCACTTCCATGAACTCGTCGGCGCGATCGTAGCGCGCGTCGTGTTCCATGTGCTCTTCGCGGCCGAAGTTCTCAGCTTCGGAGTCGTTGAGCGAGGTCACGATGTTCCATGCGACGCGGCCCTTGGTCATCAGGTCGAGCGTCGCGAACAGGCGCGCGACGTGAAAGGGCTCGTAGTAGGTCGTCGAATAGGTGGCCCCGAGACCCAGCTTGGTCGTGGCCGCGGCCATCGTCATCAGGATCGTGGTCGGGTCCATCTTCACCGCACGCACGCCATGCGCCACGGTTTCTCGGTGGTCGTTGCCGTAGATGTCGGGCATCGCGAGCCGGTCGTCGAAGAACGCCATGTCGAAGCGGCCGTCTTCCAGCGTGCGTGCGATGCGCTGGTAGTACTCCGGCGTCATGAAGTCGCTCATGCTCGACGGATGCCGCCAGGAGCCGACGTAGTTGGTGCAGTTCTGGGCCTGCAGGAAGGCGATGAGACTCATCTGCCGAGGTTGCTTCTTGCTGCTCATGGTGTGTCCTTGTGAAGTGATTTGCGACCGCTTTGCAGTCAGTCGACCTGTGCGCCGGAGGCCTTGACCGCCTTGCCCCAGCGGGCGTTTTCCTGCACGAGGTATTTGCGCGCTTCGGCGGACGAGCCGCCGAGCGGATAGCTGCCGGTGCTCGCGAAGGTTTCGATCACTGCCGGGGTCTTGAGCACCTGATTGATCACTTCGTTGAGTTGCTGAACGATGGGTGCGGGCGTTCCCTTCGGGGCGAGGATGGCGGTCCAAGGGACGGCTTCGAAACCCGGCAAGCCTTGCTCCGTGAGGGTGGGAACTTCGGGCGCCGCCTCATGGCGTTTCAAGGTGGCAAAACCGAGGAATTTGACGCGCCCGCTTTTCTGGTGTGGCAGAACGGAGCCGATCGGTTCGAAGGCAACGTCGACTTGCCCACCGATCAGGTCGGTCACCATCGGTGGTGACCCTTTGTACGGCACATGCAGCATGTCGATCCCGGCTTCCTTCTTGAGCATCTCCATCGCGATGTGGCCGGTGGTTCCGCTGCCGCCCGAGCCGTAGTTCACCTTGCCGGGCTTTGCCTTGGCATAGGCGATCAGTTCCTTCAAGTTGTTCACCGGTGAGGATGAAGGCACGAACAGAACGAGCGGCGAGGCCGAGACCAGCGCGACCGGCTCGAAGTCATTGATCGGGTCGTAGGGCAGCTTGCTGTAGAGCGATGGATTGATGGCAAGCGTGCCTGTCGAGCCCATGACGAGCGTGTAGCCGTCGGGCGGCGAGGCTTTGACCGTGCCGTGCGAAATGCCGCCAGCCGCGCCCGGCTTGTTGTCGACGATGACGCCCTGTTTGAGGATGTCGGCCATCCCCTGCGCAATGCGGCGAGCGCTGGTGTCGGTACTCTGGCCCGCCGGGAAGCCGACGACCATCTTGATCGGATGATCGGGAAAGGTCGCTGCTGTGGCGCTGCCAATTGCCGTTGCGAGCGGCAGCACGACCAGCGCCCAACGTGCGAACAAAGTTTTGCGGATGCTCTTCATGTGTTGTCTCCAATGGCTTTGAAATCGAACTTGCGAGGCCTCTTCGGGCTTGCTCGATTGTTGAAATTCACACGCCATCCGACAAATCGTCTTGTGCTATAGAGTTATAGGGCTGCCTGATAAGTGAGCGGCTGCCAGCCATGCCAATTTCCTCATCTCCAACTTCCGCGCGCGGCCCTTCCACGATGGGCATCGAATTCATCGAGCTCGAAACCTTCATTGCCGTCGCGCAAGCGGAGAGCTTCAGCGCCGCTGCCGCGCGCATGAACGTGACACAACCCACGGTGACCGGCCGCATCCAGCGGCTGGAAGGCGCGCTCGGCGTCAAGCTGTTGCGCCGCACCACGCGCAAGGTGGAAACGACGGCGCAGGGCGCGTTGCTGCTGACGGAGGCGACCAAGGCACTGGAGGGCTTGGGGCGGTTGGTGGATGTGTTTCGGAAAAAGGCGCGGCTGGCTCGTCAGCGCGTGGTCGTCGCGGCGACACCAACGGTCGCCGCGGTCCGGCTTCCGCCCATCCTGCACGCCTATGCCGAACGCTATCCGGACGTTGAGATAGAGCTGCGCGATCTGCAATATGCAGGCGTGCTCGCCGCGCTCGATGATGGAACCGCCGATGTGGCCGTGCTTGCCCTCGACGACCCGGATGCCCGGTACCGCTTCCAGCACTTGTGGAGCGATGACATGCTGTTGGTGGCACCCCAGGGCCATCCGCTGGCGAATTTCGCGAAGGTCGGCCCCGACGAACTCGCCACGCTGACGCTGATGGTCGTCGACCAGTACCTGGGCATGTGCACGCGCATAGCGCAGGCGCTCGAGAAGCGCGGCCTCTCGTTGCCGCCGCCCAGGGTCGTGAGCAATCTCAACACCCTGCTCGGCATGCTCAAGGCCGGCATGGGCGTGACCTTGCTGCCGCGCTCGGTGACCACCCGCGGCGCAGTCGCAAAACTTGCGCATCTGGAGATTGAAGGCGTCGACATGAGCAGGCAGTTCGGCATTGCGTCGGCACGTCGCAGCAAACTAAGTGCTGCGGGGCAGAGTTTCTGCCGCTTTCTGCGGCAGACAGAACTCTAGCCCGCGCCAGGCCTTGCGAGAGCGTTCGATCTATTCGACTCGCCTATAAGTCCATCGACAGAGATGAATTGTCGAGAGCGCGACCGCTTCCTAGACTTTGCTCTGTACCAACCCAAACGGAGACAAGTCATGACAGCAGCAGCATCCACCGCGACACCCTTCGAGCAGCGGCAGCTGCGCGACGTGCTCGGCACTTTCGTGACCGGCGTGACGGTTGTGACGACCAGGGACGCTTTTGGCGTGGCGCATGGCGTTACCGCCAACTCCTTCAGTTCCGTTTCACTCGATCCGCCGTTGGTGTTGTGGAGCCAGTCGCTCACATCGAAGAGCTATCCCGCTTTCCGGGACAGCGAGCACTTTGCGGTAAACATCCTTGCCGACGACCAAATCGCGCTCTCGAATCATTTTGCGAAATCACGCGAGGACAAGTTCAACGGGATCGCCCATGCTGCCGGCCTTGGGGGTTCGCCAGTGCTCGACGGTGCCGCCGCCCACCTCGAATGCGTCAAGGTGGCGGCCTACCCGAGCGGCGATCACGTCGTCTACATCGGCCGTGTCGAGCGAATCGGGCATTCGAATCGCAGGGCACTGGCATTCAGTGGTGGCAAGTACATGGTCGCTTACTCTCACGACTTGGGTCCCACTTCGCTCCAGCTCGGCAACACCCGACCGGCCCATTTAGACGGCATCCGCCTGGCCACCGCCGCGCTGCCGCGCATCGCAAGGGACTTGGGCGAGCACACGCTCGGTTTGGCAGTCTGGGGCAATCATGGGCCGACCGCCATCCATTGGGAGCCTTCGAGCCAGCCCGTGAGCGACCAGTTGCGTACTGGACTCGTGATGCCGATCACACGTTCGGCAACAGGGCGCGCCTTCGCGGCTTTCTTGCCGGAGGACACGACCCGGGCATTCGTCGACGAAGACCTGCGCGCCGCTCCCATCGGGCAGGTGGACCTGGCGGAAGGCCGTCTCCGCTTCGCAGAAAAGATTGCAAGGATTCAGGCGCGCGGCATTGCGCGGGCTGTCGGCTCGACACCGTCGCCGTTGCATCAGGTGCCGGTCAATGCCTTCAGCGTTCCGATACGGGATGCGGGGGGCGACATGATCATGGCGCTGTCGTTGACGTCCAGCGCATCTCGTCTGCGCCCAGACTGGGATGGCGATGTTCCGCGCGGACTTGCAGAAGCCGCCCTGGAGATTTCCACCGGCCTGGGCTATGCGGCCGGCGCGCCAAGCCGGGAACCGTCCTCCGTGCACGGAAATTCCTGAAACCGTCGTCATAACGAAGCACACCATGAGTCAGATCAACGATCTTCCCCTCGCGGCCGCCGCAATGCTCGAAGTACGGCGCGCCAATCGCATCGCATTCGTCCAAGCGCAATGGCATGCCGACATCGTCCATCAGGCCCGCGATGCATTCCTTGCCGAGATGGAGCGCCTTGGCATTACGCTCGATACGATCGACGTCTTCGAAGTGCCAGGCGCTTTCGAGATACCGCTGCACGCCAAGCGGCTTGCGACGTCGGGTCGCTACGCCGCCATCGTTGGATGCGCATTGGTAGTCGACGGCGGTATATACCGACACGAGTTCGTCGCCAGCACAGTGGTGAATTCGCTCATGGCGCTGCAGCTGGAAACGAATGTGCCGGTGCTGTCCGCCGTCCTGACACCGCATCATTTTCATGAGCATGTGGAACATCGGAAGTACTTTCATCGCCACTTCGCGGTGAAGGGCGCCGAAGCTGCTCAAGCCTGCGTGAAGACTATCGAGGGGCTGAGAAAGCTGGAGGCAGTGGCCTTGGCGAGTTGTTAAAAATCGGCTTTCTGCGCTCCACTCGCAGACGGCGGTCGTGGCAGTGTTTACCGGCTATTAGTGGGGGTATGTCTATCTCAGGCGCTCGCGGAATGTTGGACCGCCCTCGGAATCAAGGCTTCGGCTGAACAACGTCAGGTAGCCGCCACTAAGCAGCGGTGTCTGCGGCCGGGAGCTGCACTCGCGACTGCGTCGCTGGGATGGATCTGGTCGAGTCCGCGGTCTGGGTGACCAAGGTGTCCATTGACTCGTTGAGCAGCCTAACGGTCAACGGTGTGTCGCGGCTCACCGCCGCTTCCATGATTTCGCGATGTTCCACGCGCGTGAATTCAGCGTCGAGCCGTCGCACATTGAGCCGGCGATGACGGTCGGCAGAGTCGAAGAGCAGTTCGTGAAAGTCGAGCAGCCACTTCGAAGGGCAGGCGGCGATGAGCGCAGCGTGGAACTTGCGATGCAGGAGTTCCCATTCACGGTTCGTATGGCCAGAGGCAACGGTCATCGGGCAGCGCCACATGCGGTGATAGCCGAATACCAGTTGCTGCTCCCAAGCCTCGTCCCCGTGCAAAAGAGATTCGCGGACCACCACCTCGTTCAGCAGGCGACGCGCGCGAATCAAGTCGAGCAGATCGTCGTTCGACAGGGTAGCCACGCGAAAGCCGCGCCGCTCGACCTGCTCGACGAGGCGAACGGAGCTCAGACGGTTGAGTGCCTCGCGGATCGGACTCGCGCCGACCTGATAGCGCTCCTGCAGCGTCTCGATGCGCAGTTTCTCGCCCGGGGCCAGCTGTCCCTCGAGGATGTCCTCCCGCAGGCGTTCGAACACCATGCTGGCGAGCGTCGATCCTTGCCCTTCGTCGGTGATCAATGGGGGAGGTTGACTCATGGGTTCCTGGCGATGCGTGTGCGCGGGCTGGATTCTAGGGTTTGACCTTCGCGTTTGCTGGGGATCTGGAACCGACACCTTACGCGTTGCGATCGGAAGGGTTACTACTAAGAGGAAGAGCAGATCGATTCATTATTATCGATAAAACAGCGCGTCAAAGTGTAGTAGCCTGGTTTTATCGATAGAACGAAAGAAAACCCGATGCCATCCGACATCCGCCCCAAGACGTTCGCTCACGTCGTCTATCGCACCTACCAGTTCGAAAAGATGCTGGCTTGGTATGTGAAGGTGTTCTGCGGCAAGGTGCAGTACCAAAGTCCGGTGATCGCATTCGTCACCTACGACGATGAACACCACCGTGTTGCATTGCTCAATCTCGGCATCGTCAAGGGCCCGTCGGAAGCACGCGCGCCGCGCGGGCAGCCCGGCATGGACCATGTGGCGTATGGCTACCGTTCGCTCACTGAGTTGCTCGACAAGTACGTCGAGTTGAAAGCCAGGGGCGTGCTGCCGTACTGGTGCATCCACCATGGCGTCACGGTGTCGCTCTACTACGCTGATCCGGACGGGAACCAGATGGAGTTTCAGGCTGACAGCTACACCTCGAACGACGACGCCAACGCATTCATGAACGGTCCGGATTTCGAGCTGAACCCGATCGGCGTCGAGTTCGACCCCGAGGCCATGCTCGAGCGGCTTCGTGCGGGTGAGAGCGAAGCGTCGCTGCTGCTGCGAACGCAGCACCTGCCGATCTCCGACATCCGCGGTTCGATCATGACTTGAGCGGGCTGCCACTCTGCTTGCGCACCCTTCAAATACAACCAAGAGGAGTCAGACATGACCATCGACCGCCGCTTCTTTTCGATTGCGCTCGGCGCGCTGGGCGCATCGACAGTGTGGGCGCCGAATGCGGCGGCGCAGCCTGCAGGTGCACCGATCCGCGTCGGTGGAACGCTGGCACTGACCGGACCGTTGTCCTCGGTCGGCCTGGTGCACAAGCTCACTGGCGAGATCTACGTCGAGGAGCTCAACAAACGGGGCGGTCTGCTGGGCCGGCCGGTGGAGTGGGTGCTCAAGGACGATCAATCCAAGCCTGACCTCACACGAACGCTCTACGAACAGCTGGTCGCTTCCGACAAGGTCGATTTGTTGATCGGGCCCTACGGCACGGGTGCCATTCTCTCTGCCATGGGTGTTGCGCAGCGCTACAACAAGACGCTGGTCCATCACACCTTCGGCGTGCCGAACCTCGCCAAATACGACCAGCAGTTCTATAGCTGGGCGCTCGGGCCAGACCCCGACAAGAGTGTGCCGACGGTCGTTCTCAATGCGCTGGCGGCCGGCGGCAAGTCGCCCAAAACGATCGCGGTGGTCACAAGCAAGTTTCCGTCGGTTCATTTCGTTTCGCTGGGTGCGCGGGAGATCGCCAAGCAACGCGGAGTCCGGGAAGTGCTGTTTCTCGAGTGGGACTTCGGCAATCGCGATTTCGGGCCCATCGCAGGGCGCATCAAGGACGCCAATCCGGACATGATCTGGGGTGGCACGCTGGGCCTCGAAGCCAACCAGATCCTCGACGCGCTGAAGAAAATCGACTATGCGCCGCGCAGCAGCTTCTGGTATGCGCCGGCACCGGGGCCGATGCTCAAGGCGCCGGAGGCGAACAACGCGCTCTCGATGACCATCTTCGAAGACCACCCGCCGTTCACCGACAACGCCGTCGCGGCGCGCTTCGTGAAGACCTTTCGCGATCGAGCGACGCAAGCCAACATGCCCAACACGGCGGTCGAGACGCAGGCGGCTGCGTCCTACTCGGCCTGGCAGATCCTCGAGGCGGCCGTGACGGCCACCAAGACCCTTGACGACAAGGCCATCGCGACCTGGCTGCGTGCCAATCAGGTCGACACCATCCAGGGCAAGCTGCGCTTCAATGAACGCAGCAACTATGGCGAAGACCTGAGCCGCGTCAAGCAGGTGCAGGACGGCAAGTGGGTCGTGGTCTGGCCGAAGGAATGGGCGGCACCCGGCGTGCAGATTCGCTGAGTCATTGAAGAGAGCTCAAGCAGATGACGCTTCCCAGCTGGACACTGCTGGCCCAGTCGGTCCTGTCCGGCCTGTTCGCCGGCGCGCTCTATGGCTTGCTCGGCCTGGGGTTGAGCTTGTCGTGGGGCATGCTCCGCCAGATCAACCTGGCCCATTTCGCGCTGGCGTTCCTGGGTGCCTACCTCACCTACCAACTGTCCACCACGTTCGGCATCGATCCGCTCGTGACGCTGTTGCTGATCGTTCCCTTGTTCTTCGTCATCGGCGCTGGCCTGCATGCGCTGCTGAGCCGCTTTCGCGTGAGCCCGTTCAACTCGATGCTGGTCACCTTCGGCATCACGGTCATGGTCGAGGCACTGTTGCAGTGGGCATGGACAGCCGACTACCGCAAGTTGGAGTCGCACTACGCCGAGTACAAGCTGCGCGTCGGTTCCGTGTTCCTTCCTGCGCCTGAAATGATGACACTGGTGATGAGTGTTGTCATCGCGGTGGCGACCTGGCTCGTCCTCAAGCGCACCGATGTGGGAAAGGCCCTTCGCGCATCGGCTGAAGACGCCTCTATCGCCGCGGCTTTTGGTGTAAACCAGCAGGCGATGGCACTGATGCTGTCGGGCTTCAACGCGGCGCTGGCAGGCGTGGCAGGGGTCTGCATTGCATTGAGCTACACGCTCGCACCCTCGCAAATCTACGCCTGGATCGGCGTCATCTTCGCCTGCGTGATGCTGGGAGGGCTTGGACGCCCGCTCGGTCCGCTGATCGCAGGTTGCCTGATCGGAGTCAGCGAGGCCCTCACGATGGCTGTGGCTTCGCCTTCCCTGGCGCCGCTGGTGTCCTTCACGCTGCTCATGGCGGTACTGCTGCTGCGGCCGGGAAGAATCTGATGCGTCGTTCCGTCATTGCGCTGCTCGCGGCGGCCGTCGTGCTGGCGGCTCTGCCCTGGCTCAAATTGCCGCCGTTGTTCGAGTCGATGCTCTACCTGGTCTTGCACTGGGTGGCACTGGCCAGTTCCTGGAACCTGCTGTCGGGCTATTCCGGCTACTTTTCGTTCGGTCACGGCGCGTTTTTCGGCATCGGCATGTATACGACGGCAGTGCTGGCGTCGAAGTTCGACTGGCCTTTTCTCTGGACGTTGCCCGCCGCTGCGGCCGTGTCCGCGGTGCTGGGGACGCTGATCGGGCTCGCCGCTTTCCGCGTGCATTCGGTGCGGGCCGAACTGTTCGCGCTGTTGTCGCTGGCGACGACCTTCGTGGTGGCCACCGTCATCCTCAACACGCCGATCGACGGCGGCCCCGGCATCTACCTGAACGCCGTCCCGGTGCCGGCGCTCGGGCCCACGCCTTCGGGCACCTTCTATCTGCTGGCATTGGCGGCTGCGTTGCTGAGCGTGCTCGCATCGGCCGTGATCTACCACTCGCGCCTGGGCACCGGGCTCCTGGCGATCCATGACGACGAGGACGTTGCCGAGGTCATGGGCGTACCCACCTACCGCTACAAGCTCGGCACCTTCGCACTGTCTTGTGCGCTGGCCGGACTGGTCGGTGGCATCCATGCCCTGTTCGTCTCCTACGTGACGGCGGGCGATACCTTCACCATCGCCATGCCGCTCACTGTCGTGCTGATGTGCGTGCTCGGCGGCTCGCGTCATTGGGCCGGCCCGATCGTCGGCGCGACGGCGATCACGCTGCTGATGTACGCATTCACCGGCGGAGAAACCGCGATCGTCGGCAAAGGTCTGACGGGGTTGATCCTGGTGGTCGTGATCCTGTTCATGCCGGAGGGGATCGTCGGGCAGGGGATGAAATGGTGGGCTCGGAGGCGCGGCGTACGGGCGAATGAGTCGCCGCCGCCTAGGACACCTTCTGTCGAAACTTCCCATGCGCCACCGGCGGTTCATGCCGCCCCGCAGGGTGCCGTGCTGCTGCGCGCCACAGGCGTTCGCAAGCATTTCCGCGGGGTGCAGGCCCTGCGGGGCGTGGATGTCGAGGTACGGCGCGGCGAAATTCTCGGGCTGCTCGGCCCCAACGGCTCAGGCAAGTCCACCTTCATTAACGTGGTGAGCGGGCATTTCGCCCTGACGGCCGGTGAGATCGATTTCGCGGGCGCGCGCATCAGCCATCTGCCAGCGCACCGCGTAGCGCGCAGCGGCATCGCACGCACCTACCAGATCCCGCGTCCTTTCGCCCACCTGACGGTGCTGCAGAACGTCGCGCTACCGGCGATGTTCGGTGCAGCGGCCATGGACCGGCAAGCGGCGGAGCAAGCAGCATGGCAGTGGCTCGCGTTCACCGGGCTCACAGGCAAGGCCCACGCACTGCCCGCCGACCTCAACCTGCACCAGCGCAAGTTCCTCGAGTTCGCCCGTGCGCTAGCGTCGCGGCCACAGATCCTGATGCTCGATGAGGTGCTCTCCGGCCTCACACCGTCCGAGATCGACGACGCCGTGGATCTGATCCGGCGCATCCGTGATCAGGGCGCCACCATCGTCTTCGTCGAGCACGTCATGCGGGCCGTGATGGCCCTGTGCGATCGCATCGTCGTCTTCGAGCAGGGGCAGGTGCTGGCGCAGGGTGCACCGCATGAGGTGATGCGGCGACCCGAGGTCGTGGCGGCCTATCTCGGCACGCCGGGGCATCACAGTGCGGCCAAGCTGCAGCCTGCCTTAGAAGCAACCGGAGTGATCCATGCTTGAACTGCATTCCATCCGTGTGGACTATGGCCATGCCACCGCAATCTGGGATCTTTCGCTGACGGTCGATCACGGCGAGCTCCTGGTCGTGGTGGGACCGAACAGCGCGGGCAAGAGCACGCTGATCAACGCCATCGCCGGCGTTCATCCGGCGGCGGCGGGCGCAGTGATGTTCGAAGGCGAGGACATGCGTGCGCTGCCGGCCCACCGCTATTGCGAACGCGGCATTGCGCTGGTTCCGGAAGGACGCAGGTTGTTTGCCAACATGAGCGTGCGCGAAAACCTCGAGCTGGGCAGCTACCGCAAAGCCGCGCGAAAAGCGCGCAGCCAACTGCTGGAGCAGGTCTGCGCGCTGTTTCCCGTCGTCGAGGAGAAGCTTGCGCAGCCCGCTGGAACGCTGTCCGGCGGCCAGCAGCAAATGGTGGCCATCGGCAGGGCGCTCATGGCGCAGCCCCGCCTGCTGCTGCTGGACGAGCCTTCGCTCGGCCTGGCGCCCACGGTCGTACTCGACATGTTCCAGGCGATCCGTGCCATCCACGCGCAGGGCATTGCGGTGCTTCTGGTCGAGCAAAACGTCGCGATGGCGCTCGACCTCGCCGAGCGCGCAGCGGTTCTCGAAGAGGGTCGGATCGTTGCCATGGGGTCACCCGAAGCGCTGATGGCGCAACCCGAACTGCGTCGGGCGTATCTGGGACTGGAGACCGATGCCGCCTGAGTGCATCCCATACCAAATGAAATCCAAGGAGAAACGACATTGAAGACCTACGACGTCGCGGTCCTCGTCGGCAGCCTGCGCCGCGAGTCGATCAACCGCAAGCTGGCCAACGCCATCGTCCGCGTCGCGCCAACGGCGCTGAAGTTCCGCGAGGTGCCGCTCGACGAACTGCCGATGTACAACGGCGACCTGGAGGCCAATCGCCCTGAAACGGTCAATCGCTTCGCCGAGCAGTGCGCGTGCGCCGATGCATTCCTGATCGTGATGCCGGAATACAACCGTTCGTTGCCGGCGGTTCTGAAGAACGCGATCGACTGGGGTTCCAAGCCGATGGACCGCAACGTCTGGCGCGACAAGCCGGTCGCGATGTCGGGCACGTCGCCAGGCGCAATCGGCACGGCCGTCGGGCAACAGCACCTGCGCCAGATCTTGGGCATCCTCGGTGCCGCGGTCTTGGGCGGCGAGGCCTACCTGTCGTTCAAGCAAGACTTGATCGATGCCGAGGGCAACTTCGCGGACGAATCGACCCGCAAGTTTCTCGCGGCCTACATGGAGCGCTTTGCGGTTTTCACCAGTAAGTTGGTCGGCCCATGATCGGGGACCCTATCGTCATGCCGGGTCGTATTGAAGATGAAGCCGCGTGCGCGCGTTTGTGCGTCGATTTTGCGAACAACCTCGACGCGCGGCGCTACCAACAGGTGCTCGATCTCTTCGCCGAAGACGGCACGCTGGATCGAATGGGCACGGCGTTCGTGGGCCGGCAAGAAATCGGGCGCTTCCTGGCGTCGCGCCCGACGGGTGTCACGACCCGGCATCTCTGCACCAATATTCGCGTGATCTTCGACAACGAGGCGCACGCCGTGGGCTCCTGCTACGTGCTGTTCTTTCAGGGCACCGGCGACGAAGGAACTCCGAAGATGTCGCAAGCACCGTCGGTCGTCGAGTACCACGACCGCTTCAAGCGCACGGGAGCCGGTTGGAAGATCCAGGAGCGGCGCATCCGGATGGCCATACAGGCCTGAGCGGCCGCAGGGAGACACCCATGCTTTTCACCCTCTATTGCCTCGACAAGCCGGGCAGCTCCTCACGCAGGTTGGAACTGCGCGCCATTCATCGCGCGCACGTTGCGACGATCGCGGATCGACTCGCGGCGGCCGGCCCGCTGTTCGAAGACGACGGCGTCACCATGGTCGGCAGCCTGCTGATCGTCGACTTCGAAGATCGCGCAGCGCTCGATGCGTGGTTGAAGGATGAGCCGTTCACCCAGCAGGGCGTGTACGACACCGTCACCATCCGGCCCTTCCTCAACGTCTGGCCGCAGCGCACCGGTGCGCCGCCCAAGGACATGTCCACCCTCAACGCGTTCGCGCGCTGAACTTCGAAAGCGCAGATTGCTTTATCTCTACCGCTCCCTCCTTGCGACGCTGCTCGCCGCATGTTCGCTTGTGACATTCGCGCAGGATGTCTATCCGTCACGGCCGATCACCATCGTCGTGCCCTTTCCGCCTGGCGGCGTCGCGGACACAGCGCTGCGCGCGCTACAGCCATCGCTCCAGCGCAGCCTCGGCCAGCCCGTAGTGATCTCCAACCGGGCGGGCGCCGGCGGCGCCATTGGCGCGGCCGCGGTCACGCAAAGCAAGCCGGATGGCTACACCCTGCTGTTCACGTTCTCGACGCTGGCCAGCTTGCCGGACCAAGCCATCGTCAATCGCCAGACGCCGGG
>JBBJMS010000213.1:0-5258 GCA_037720315.1 Variovorax sp.
CCGAGCTCGGTCGTGCAGACGGGCGTGAAGTCTTTCGGGTGCGAGAACAGGATCGCCCAGCCGTCGCCGATCCACTCGTGGAAGCGGATTTTTCCTTGCGTGGTGTCGGCTTCGAAATCGGGCGCGGTGTCGTTGATGCGCAGGGACATGGCGGGCTCCTCGTTGACGGGCGGCCCAGCAGTCTACGCGTCACCTCGACGGCACGCCCGCCTCGAACCAGCGACCAATCGCAGCCCGCTCGGCGTCGGTGATGGCGGTCGCGTTGTTCATCGGCATCAGCCTCAACACCACCGCCTGCTGGTACACCTGCTGCGCGTGCGCCTTGATCGCCTCGGCCGAATCGAGGCGCACGTTCTTGCTCTGCAGCACCGCGTTGTGGCACATCTGGCAGCGCTGCTCGACGATGCCTTGCACTTCGGCAAAGCTCGGCGGCGCGGCCGCGGCGACGGACGCGGCGGCGGCCGGGCGCCCGCGGCATGTCGCCGCGCCGTGCCGCGACGAGCAAGCGTGCCCGCGACGCGTACCGCCGGCACCGGCCGGCCCTCGGCGTGGGCCGGTGGCGCAGCACGAAGGAAAGGCGAATCAGCGCGCCGGCGAGCATGAGAGCACCAGCACGAGCCAGTTGTACGGGGGCGTAGGCGAAGCCGTAGTGGTTGCTCAGCATCGCGAACAGCACGGGCAGCGTGAAGTAGGTGTTGTGCACGCTGCGCTGCTTGCCGCGCGCACCGTGCACCGGGTCGACCGGCCGGCCCTCGCGCAAGGCCTGCACGTTCTTGCGCTGGCCGGGAATGATCCAGAAGAACACGTTGCCGCTCATGGTCGTGGCCATCATCGCGCCGACCAGCAAGAAGGCGGCGCGGCCGGCGAACCACTGACAGGCGAGCCAGGTCGCGAACACGATGAAGACCGCGATCAGCACGCCGACGATGGTGTCGCCGTTCTTGCGGCGGCCGAAGACCTGGCAGATGCCGTCGTAGACCATCCAGAACACGACGAAGAAAGCCAGCGCAACGGCCACCGCCGCGCCGGGCTGCCAGTCCATCTTGGATTTGTCGATCAGGTAGGTGCTCGCGTTCCACAGGTACGACATGGTGAAGAGCGCGAAGCCCGTGAGCCACGTCGAGTAGCTCTCCCAGTACGACCAGTGCAGGTGGTCGGGCACCTTCTTGGGCGCGAGCGAATACTTCTGCATGTTGTAGAAGCCGCCGCCGTGCACCGCCCACTGCTCGCCGCCGACGCCCTTGTCGAGCGATTCGGCGTCTTGCGGCTTCTCCAGGCTGTTGTCCAGCATCACGAAGTAGAACGACGCGCCGATCCAGGCAACGGCGGTGATGACATGGACCCAGCGCAGCAGCAGGTTGGCCCAGTCGAGGTAGTAGCTTTCCATGTGCTCAACCTTGTTTTGGCCTGCTCACCACTGCGGGCGCTGTAAGCAGATAAGGCCGCGAACGCAGGCCTTGGAAGGGCCTCGCTCCGCTGCGGCGTGTGGACCGAAGTGTATACACTTTCAGACCGATTGCGCTGCCTTTTCGAGCGACTGCAGCAGCTGCGCCGCGACCGCGACCGCGATCACTTCCGGTTCCTTGCCGGCGATGCCCGGAATGCCGATCGGGCAGGTGATGCGCGCCAGTTCGACCTCGGTGAAACCGCGCGTTTCGAGGCGATGACGGAAGGTCGCCCACTTCGTCTCGCTGCCGATCAGGCCGACGTAGGGCAGGTCGTCCCGGTCGCGAAGCCGCTTCAGGCAGGCGATCACGATGTCGAGGTCTTCGGCATGGCTGAAGCTCATGATCAGGACGCGCGAGCCGGGCGCGAGCTGCGCCACCGCGTCCTGCACCGGCTCGGAATGCTCGCACTCGATCTGCGCCGGCAGTGCAGCGGGAAAGACGCCGTCGCGGCTGTCGATCCAGCGCACCGCGAACGGCAAGTTCGAGAGCAGCCTCGCGAGCGCCGCGCCCACATGGCCGCCGCCGAACAGCGCCACCGGCGACAGCTGCGCGAGCAGTTCGGCCTGCAGCGCTTTCGCATCTGGCGCGTCGATGCGGCGGAAGCTAAGAAACACCACCCCGCCGCAGCACTGGCCCAGGCTCGGACCGAGCGGGTAGCGCCGCGCGCCGTCGATGGCCGGCCCGCCGGCCAGCCAGGCGCGCGCTTCTTCGATGGCCTGGAACTCCAGTTGCCCGCCGCCGATGGTGCCGGTGATGCAGCGGGGCCACACCGCCATCCAGGTGCCGGCCTCGCGCGGCGCGGAGCCCGCCGTGCGCTCGACGCGCACCAGCACGCCCGCTTCACCGGCCAGCCGCGCGAGCAGGTCGTCGACCGCGCCGTTCATCTGCCGCGTCCTCGAAGGTGGACAGGTCGCGTATAAATCCGATGATGAATCTTCACTTGCTTCCAGCCGTCATGACCGCCGCGCTCGGGCTCGCCGGCTGCGGCACGCCCGCCCCCACAGCCCCTATCACTTTGCCGGTGCCCGGCCAGGTGAGCCGCGCCGTGCCAGAAAGCGGCACCACCGACCGCGCGGCACCGCGCGCCTCCAACGCCGCCAATGCGCGCGACTACCGGCAGGACGCAGCACGGCACATCTATGCCCGCAACGCCGAGCGCATCCATCCCGGCAAGCTGCCGCCGCTGCTCTACGCGGTCGGCACGCTGCAGGTCAGCCTCGACGCCAACGGCAGGGTCGTTTCGATGCATTGGATGCGCGCACCGAAGCACGCACCCGAAGTCATCGCCGAGATCGAACGCACCGTGCTCGCAGCCTCGCCCTACCCCGCCGCGAGCCGCATCGACAAGCTGGTCTGGACCGATACATGGTTGTGGGACAAGGGCGGTCATTTCCAGCTCGATACCTTGAGCGAAGGGCAAAACTAGGATCCCCTGTAGGTGGAGTAGCTCCACGGGCTCACCAGCAGCGGAACGTGGTAGTGCTGATCGGTGTGCGCCACGCCGAAGTCGAGCGCCACGCGATTCAGGAAATTCGGCTCTGGCAGCTTCACGCCGCGCACCTTGAAGTAGCCGGCAACGTCGAACACCAGGCGGTAGGTGCCGGCCTTCAGGGTCGCGCTTTCGTAGGGGGCCGGCTCGCGGCCGTCGGCGTTCAGGGTGAAGCGCCTGACCAGCGTTGCCTGTTCACCGTCGGTGGTGAACAGCGCGACCTCCATGCCGGCGGCGGGGCTGCCATGCATGGTGTCCAGTACGTGGGTGCTCAGGCCCATGGTCTTGCTCCTCGAAGGCACTCGGGAAATTCCGGTCGACAAAAGTGTATACAGTTCTAGGCTTTGGGTCTATCATGAAAATCATGGACTCGACCACCACCCGCGCCATCGTCGATGCGCTCACCAAAGCCATTGTCGAACACCGCCTGCAGCCGGGCAGCAAGCTGGCCGAGCAGAAGCTCGCCGACCACTTCGGCGTCTCGCGCACGCTGGTGCGCCAGGCCCTCTTCCAGCTGTCGCAGAACAAGCTGATCCGGCTCGAGCCGGCGCGCGGCGCGTTCGTCGCGGCGCCGGCGGTGGACGAGGCCAAGCAGGTCTTCGCGGTGCGCCGCATGCTCGAAGCCGAGATGACGCGCGAGTTCGTGCGCAGCGTCACGCCGGGCAAGATCAAGGCGCTGAAGGAGCATGTGGCGCTCGAGAAAGCCGCGGTGTCTGGCGAGGACATCTCGGGCCGCACCGAGCTGCTGGGCGACTTCCATGTCCGCATGGCCGAGCTGATGGGCAACACGGTGCTGGCGCAGATCCTCGGCGAGCTGATCTCGCGCTGCGCTCTCATCACGCTCATGTACCAGAGCGCCAGCGCCGCAGAGCATTCGAACGACGAGCACGCCGACATCGTGAAGGCGCTTGCCGCCAAGGACGAGGAGCGCGCGGTGCGGCTCATGACTGAACACCTGCAGCATGTCGAGGCCAACCTCGTCTTCGACCGGAAAGTGCCTACCCACGACATCGCACTTGCATTGACGTGACCGCGATGACCAGCTACGACTCCACTCTGTCCTACCCGCGCGACCTGGTCGGCTACGGCCGGAATCCGCCGCATGCGCGCTGGCCGGGCGGCGCGCGCATCGCGGTGCAGTTCGTGCTCAATTACGAAGAGGGCGGCGAGAACTGCGTGCTGCACGGCGACGCCGGTTCCGAGCAGTTCCTGTCCGAGATGTTCAATCCGGCCAGCTACGCCGACCGGCACATCAGCATGGAAGGCATCTACGAATACGGCTCGCGCGCCGGCGCCTGGCGCATCCTGCGCGAGTTCGAAAAACGCGGGCTGCCGCTCACCGTGTTCGGCGTCGGCATGGCGCTCGAACGGCACCCCGAACTCACGGCCGCGTTCAAGCAGCTCGGCCACGAGATCGCCTGCCACGGCTGGCGCTGGATCCACTACCAGAACGTCGACGAAGCCACCGAGCGCGAGCACATGCGCCTGGGCATGGAAGCGATCGAAAAGCTCACCGGCGAGCGCGCGCTCGGCTGGTACACCGGCCGCGACAGCCCGCGCACCCGGCGCCTGGTGGCCGACTACGGCGGCTTCGCGTACGACAGCGACTACTACGGCGACGACCTGCCGTTCTGGATGAAGGTGCGCAAAACCGACGGCACGGTGGCGCCGCAGCTCATCGTGCCCTACACGCTCGACTGCAACGACATGCGCTTCGCGCTGCCGCAGGGCTATTCGCATGCCGAACCGTTCTTCGCGTACCTGAAGGACAGCTTCGACGCGCTCTATGCCGAAGGCGACCCGGACGGCGACGACAGTCCGAAGATGATGAGCATCGGCATGCACTGCCGCCTGCTCGGACGCCCCGGCCGCATCACCGCGCTGCAGCGTTTTCTCGACCACATCGGCAACCACGACCGGGTGTGGGTCTGCCGCCGGCTCGACATCGCACGCCACTGGCAAAACTTGCACCCCTACTGCGCCGCTTAGGAGCCTGACATGGCACTCACGATCGACCAACTCAATTCCGCCGCCGCCGGCGAAGCCGCGGCCCTGCTCGACGGCGTGTACGAACATACGCCGTGGATCGCCGAGCGCGTGCTGACGCAGCGGCCCTTCCGATCGCTCGCGCAACTGAAGCACGCGCTGGTGCAGGCCGTGACCGCGGCTTCGTCCGACGAGAAGCTGGCACTGATCCGCGCCCACCCCGAACTCGCCGGCAAGGCCATGGTCAGCAAGAGCCTGACGGTCGCGTCCACGCATGAGCAAGGCAAGGCCGGCCTGACCGACTGCACGCCGGACGAGTTCGCAAAAATCCAGCA
>JBBJMS010000214.1:0-5224 GCA_037720315.1 Variovorax sp.
CTCCGTCGTCTTGCGCCGAGCGCTCCTTCGCCCGCTGATAGCCGGCATAAAGCGCGTGATAAATGGGGCCGGGGCGGCCGGCACCAACCGGCTGCCCGTCGACAAGCGCCACCGGCAGCACTTCCTTGCTGGCCGACGACAGCAGCAACTCGTCGGCGCCGGTGACTTCGTCGCGTGCGATGCGCCGCAGCGTGAAAGAGATGCCCGCATCGATGCAGATCCGTTCGATCAAGCCGTAGCGAATGCCGGTCAGCACCAGCTCATCCTTCGGCGGCCCGAACACCGCGCCGTCTTTCACCACCCAGACGTTGCTCGACGATGCCTCGCTGAGCCAGTCGCCGCGAAACATGATGGTTTCGGCCGCGCCTGCATCGACGCTGATCTGCCGCGACAGCACGGCGCCGAGCAGGCTGGTGCTCTTGATATGCGCCTTCTGCCAGCGGAAGTCGCCGGCGCTCACGCAGGCAACGCCCTTGGCGCGAACCGCATCAGGAACCGGCGCCATCGGGTTGAGCATCGCGAACACGGTGGGCTCGATGTCTTTCGGCATGGCGTGGTCGCGCGGTGCGACGCCACGCGTCACCTGGATGTAGACGGCCTGCGCGCCGGCGCGACTGGCAGGCTGGGCATCGATCAGCCGTGTTGCGATCCCATGCCATTGGAAGCGATCGAAAGGGTTGGCGATGCGCAACTCCGCAAGCGAGCGGTCGAGCCGCGCCATGTGCTCTTCGAAGCAGAATGGTCGCCCCGCATACACCGGCACCACCTCATAGACTCCGTCGCCGAAGATGAACCCGCGATCGAGCACGCTGACCTTGGCGTCGCGCAGCGGTCCATAGGTTCCGTCCAAGTAGCAGAGAGAGTCGGGCAAGGCATCGGCGATCGGATTCATGAGCAATTATGGTGGGGCCGCTTCGGACCATTCCAAGCCGCCGCTTCTGCGCGGTCTTTTATGCCGGTGACGCCGCAACAAGGTGGAGAGGCATGGGTTTTTACTTATAATCAATGGCTTTGTGAAAATTCTGGGTCGTATCCGGGCTTCATTCGAATGAAAACAATCGCCCGTGATGTGGATGGTCATGACGACAGCCAAGACCCGGATGCCGCCTTCAAGCCGCTGACCGCCGAAGAGGCCCGGCGGCTGCGGGAACGAAAGCCGCTGATCTCGCCCTGGCGCGTGATTGCGGTTCAGTTTGCAGCAGGGTTTCTGGTGGCTTTGGCCGCCTGGGGCCTGACGGGAAGGCAAAACCTGGGATGGTCGGCCGGCTACGGCGCGTTGGCAGTGGTCATTCCCGCTGCGGTGTTCGCGCGGGGGCTGACCGGAAGGTTCGCTTCGTTGAATCCGGGTACTGCGGTGTTCGGATTCTTCTTGTGGGAAATGGTCAAGATGGCCTTGTCGGTGGCGATGCTGATCGCCGCGCCAAGGCTGATTACGGCGCTGAGCTGGCCGGCGATGCTGGTAGGCCTGGTGGTGACAATGAAGGCGGCGTGGGTGGCAGTGATGCTGGCTCCCAAGCGCTCGAAACTGAGAGACGAGTAACGGATGGCTGCTGAAAACGCTGCGGGACAAGGTCAGACCGCTGGTGAATACATCGTTCACCACTTGACGCATCTCCAAAGCTCAACGCCATCGGGCGTCGCCGACCTCACGGTTTTCAATTTCGACTCGCTATTCTTTTCGATCCTTCTTGGCGCCATCGGCTGCTGGCTGCTCTGGCTCGGCGCGCGCAAGGCGACCTCGGGCGTGCCCGGCCGCTTTCAGGCCGCGGTCGAAATCCTGGTCGAGATCGTCGACCAGCAGGCCAAGGGCATCGTGCACAACGCCACGAGCCGCAAGTTCGTTGCGCCGCTGGCTCTGACGATCTTCGTGTGGATCTTCATGCTCAATGCGATGGACCTGTTCCCGGTCGACCTGTTTCCCTTCATCTGGGAAAAAATCTACGGCGCCGCCGGCGGCGACCCGCACCATGCCTACCTGCGCGTGGTGCCAACGGCCGACCTGTCGGTGGCCATGGGCATGTCAGTCTCGGTGCTGCTGATCTGCCTCTACTACAACGTCAAGATCAAGGGCCTGGGCGGCTGGATTCACGAGCTCTTCACGGCGCCGTTCGGCAACCACTGGGCGCTCTATCCGTTCAACTTTGCGATGCAGATGATCGAATTCATCGCCAAGACGGTTTCGCACGGCATGCGGCTGTTCGGCAACATGTACGCGGGCGAACTGATCTTCTTGCTCATCGCATTGATGGGCGGCGCATGGACGCTGTCCGCCACCGGCATCAGCCTGGCCATCGGCCACGTTATCGCAGGCACCGCATGGGCCATCTTCCACATCCTGATCATCACGTTGCAGGCCTTCGTGTTCATGATGCTGGCGCTGGTTTACATAGGCCAAGCGCACGACCATCACTGATCGGTCTTCGTTCTTTTCGGTTTCTTTTTTCGTTTCAACCCAAGTCCCCTAGGAGTCATCATGGAAGTTATCAGCTTTGTCGCACTGGCCGCCGGCCTGATCATCGGTCTCGGCGCTGTGGGCGCATGCATCGGCATCGGCATCATGGGCAGCAAGTACCTCGAATCGGCTGCACGCCAGCCCGAACTGATGGGCGAACTGCAAACCAAGATGTTCCTGCTTGCCGGCCTGATCGACGCCGCGTTCATCATCGGTACCGGTATCGCCCTGTGGTTCGCCACGGCCAACCCGTTCCTCGCGCAAATCGCCAACCTGCCGAAGTAATCGGGACCTGGCTTCTCGCCGGATCAATCCCAAAGAGAGGGTGAAAAGTGAGCATTACCGGTACCCTGATCGTCCAAATGATCGTGTTCCTGATTCTTGTCGGGTTCACGATGAAGTTCGTGTGGCCGCCGATCGCGAAGGCGCTGGACGACCGCGCCGAGAAGATCGCCGAAGGCCTGGCTGCCGCCGACAAGGCCAAGTCCGAGCTGTCCGCCGCGAACAAGCGGGTCGAAGTCGAACTCGGCCAGGCGCGCAACGAGTCGGCCCAACGCCTTGCCGATGCCGAGCGCCGTGCGCAGGCCATCGTTGAAGAAGCGAAAGCGCGCGCCACCGAAGAAGGCAGCAAGATCGTGGCCGCGGCACGGGTCGATGCCGAGCAGCAGGCGCTGAAGGCTCGCGAGGCACTGCGCGAGCAGGTCGCCGCGCTGGCCGTCAAGGGCGCCGAGCAGATCCTGCGCAAGGAAGTGAATCCGGCCGTACACGCCGATTTGCTTGCCCGCCTGCAGACCGAACTCTGATCGACACCATGGCCGAACTCGCCACCATTGCACGTCCCTACGCCGAAGCGCTGTTCAAGGCGTCTTCGGCCGATCTCGCGGGCACCGGCGCGTGGCTCGACAAGGTTGCCGCCATCGCCGGCAGCCCAGAGCTTCAGCAGTTCGCCGACAGCCCCAAGGCCATGCCCGAGCAGGTGTTGGGCGTCATCGCCGGCGCCCGCGGTTCGCCGTTGCCGCCCACGGCGAACAATTTTCTGACGGCGCTACTCGACAACGGGCGCTTCATTGCGCTGCCCGAAATCGCCAGGCAGTTCCGCATGCTTTCCAACGCGCAGAGCGGCTCCTCTGATGCGGTCGTCTACAGTGCCTTTCCGATCGACGGCGATGCGCTGGGCACTGTTTCCGCGGCGCTCGAAAAGCGTTTCGGCCGCAAGCTTCAGATCACGGTCCAACAAGACCCGTCACTGATCGGCGGTATCCGTGTGGTGGTGGGCGACGAGGTGCTCGACACCTCGGTCAAAGCGCGTCTTGAACAAATGAAAGTTGCGCTGGCGGCCTGAGGCCGACCAGCCCTTTTTAAAGAAAGAAGGAAAGAGTCATGCAACTCAATCCAGCAGAAATCTCCGAACTGATCAAGAGCCGCATCGAGGGCCTCGGCGTCAGCGCAAATATCCGCAACGAAGGCACCGTGGTGTCCGTCACCGACGGCATCGTGCGCGTGCACGGCCTGTCGGACGCGATGCAGGGCGAAATGCTCGAGTTCCCGCCCAGCGCCGATGGCACGCCGTCGTTCGGTCTGGCGCTGAATCTCGAACGTGACTCTGTCGGCGCCGTGATTCTGGGCGAGTACGAGCACATCTCCGAAGGCGACACGGTCAAGTGCACCGGCCGCATCCTGGAAGTGCCGGTCGGCCCCGAACTCATCGGCCGCGTAGTGAACGCGTTGGGCCAGCCGATCGACGGCAAGGGTCCGGTCAACGCGAAGATGACCGACGTGATCGAGAAGGTCGCGCCAGGCGTGATCGCCCGCAAATCGGTCGACCAGCCGATGCAGACCGGCTTGAAGGCTATCGACTCGATGGTTCCGATCGGCCGTGGCCAGCGTGAGCTCATCATCGGTGACCGCCAGACCGGCAAGTCGGCCGTGGCGGTGGACGCGATCATCAACCAGAAGGGTCAGAACATGACCTGCGTCTACGTTGCGATCGGCCAGAAGGCATCGACCATCAAGAACATCGTGCGCGCGCTTGAGCAGGCCGGTGCGATGGACTACACCATCGTCGTCGCAGCGTCCGCCTCCGAGTCGGCCGCCATGCAGTATGTGAGCGCGTATTCGGGCTGCACGATGGGCGAGTACTTCCGCGACCGCGGCCAGGACGCGCTGATTGTTTATGACGACCTGTCCAAGCAGGCCGTGGCTTACCGCCAGGTCTCGCTGCTGCTGCGCCGCCCGCCAGGCCGCGAAGCCTATCCCGGCGACGTGTTCTATCTCCACAGCCGCCTGCTGGAGCGCGCAGCCCGCGTGAACGAGAAGTACGTCGAAGACTTCACCAAGGGCGAAGTCAAGGGACGCACCGGTTCGCTGACCGCACTCCCGATCATCGAGACGCAGGCCGGCGATGTGTCCGCTTTCGTTCCGACCAACGTGATCTCGATCACCGATGGCCAGATCTTCCTGGAAACCAGCCTGTTCAACGCCGGCATCCGCCCGGCCATCAACGCCGGCATCTCGGTGTCGCGCGTGGGTTCGGCGGCACAGACGAAGGCAATCAAGGGCCTGTCCGGCGGTATCCGTACCGACCTGGCGCAGTACCGCGAACTCGCAGCCTTCGCGCAGTTCGCTTCCGACCTCGACGAAGCCACCCGCAAGCAGCTCGACCGTGGTGCCCGCGTGACCGAACTGCTCAAGCAGGCACAGTACAGCCCGCTTTCCGTTTCGCTGATGTCCGCTTCGCTGTTCGCGGTGAACAAGGGATTCATGGACGACCTC
>JBBJMS010000215.1:0-5220 GCA_037720315.1 Variovorax sp.
CGACGTTGTGGCCGGGTTGCGCCAGGCGGCTTGCGGCCGCGTCGTGGCGATGGTGGGCGACGGGGTGAACGACGCGCCGGCGCTGGCGGCGGCGGACGTGGGCATGGCCATGGCGACCGGCACGGACGTGGCGATGGGGGCGGCCGGCATTACGCTCATGCGCGGCGACCCCCGCCTGGTGCCGGCGGCGCTCGACATCTCGCGCCGCACCTACGCCAAGATCCGGCAGAACCTGTTCTGGGCCTTCGTCTACAACGTCGTCGGCATTCCGCTTGCGGCGTTCGGCTTCCTGAGCCCGGTGCTCGCCGGCGCGGCGATGGCGTTCAGCAGCGTCAGCGTGGTCGGCAATGCGCTGCTGCTGCGGCGCTGGACCGGAGGCGCACGATGAACCACAACTTGACTGCCGAGCCGTTCAACATCGGCGAGGCAGCGAAACGCTCGGGCGTCAATCCGAAGAGGGTCCGCCACTACGAGTCGCTCGGTCTGCTGCCGAAGGTCGGCCGCACGGATTCGGGCTACCGCCAGTACACCGACCGCGACGTGCACACGCTGCGCTTCGTGCGGCGGGCGCGCTCGCTCGGCTTCAGCATGGCCGAGATCGCCGAACTGCTGAAGCTGTGGCAGAACAAGCGCCGCGCGAGTTCGGAGGTCAAGCGCATCGCGCTCGCGCATGCCGAAGACCTGAGCCGGCGCATCGAGGAAATGGCGGGCATGAAACGCACGCTCGAGCGGCTGGCGGACTGCTGCCAGGGCGACGAGCGGCCGGACTGCCCGATCATCGACGAGCTGGCGGAGGTCACTGGGTTCTCGGGCTCACACGGCGCAGTGCCAGCACCCGGGCGTACATCGCGACGTAGTTGACGAGCATCCGTTCAGCCGTGAAGAGGGCGGCGTTCTCCAGTCCCTGCAGGCGCATCTCGTTCAGCCGGCCTGCGGATTCTTCGATGACGCCCGCGATCGATTCGGGATCGTGCGGATCGACGTAGCGCGCCGCTGTGCCGGCGATCTCGTTCATCGGCGCCAGGTCCGAGGTGAACACCGGGCACCCGCAGGCCTGCGCCTCGATGACAGGCCAGCCGAAGCCTTCCTGCAGCGAAGGGAACAGAAGCGCCGTCGCGCTGGCGTAGAGCGCCCGGAGTTCGTCGTGCGAAACGTCCTGCACGGTGGTGATCGAATCGGCGACCCGGTGCCGGCGTGCCAGCGCGACGATTTCGGGCGTCAAGGGCGGGCCGACGAACACCAGCTTCTGCAACACGGCGCAGGCGCCGCGCGCGGCGGCCCGGCGCTGCAAGGCGATGAAGGCCTCGACCACCGCACGGCGATTCTTCCGGGGCAGATCGAGGCCCACATGAATCAGGTAGCGGTCGGAAGCCGACAGGCCGAATCGTTCGATTGCCGCCTCCGCGGACGCGGCTGCGACGGGCCTGAAATCGTCGTTGAGGCCGTTGAGCACCATCGCGACCCTGCTCTCGTCGGCCAGGCGCAGTGCAAGCAAGGCGCGCCGCGTCAGGCCGGAAACGCAGACCACGAGATCGGCTCTTCCCAGCCCGCCCGAGATCAGGCGCTGGAACAAACGACCACTTCGGCCCACATTCCAGCCGTCGACCAATCCTCTGGCGGCCTGCACCGCGATGACGTCGTGGCAGGTGATGAGATTGGGCTTGCCTCTGACCCAGCGCACGTACATGGCATTGGAGTGGTCGCAGATGTGAACCACGTCCGCCCATCGGGCGTGCAATGAGCGTCGGAATGAACAGGATGAACTTGTCCACGTAACCGAGCCATTTCCACCAGCGTGAGGCGGGCGGCACCCGCAGCAGGCGCTGCGGCGGCACGACGACGCGAACCTCGCAGCCCAAGCTCGGAAGTCCGCGTTCGAGGACCTTCTTGAACGCCAGCATGCTGTGCTGGCCATCCGGCACGTAGTTGCCGACGAGCAGAACCCGTATCGCTGGCTGTTCTTCCGGCGGCACCACAGGTCAGCGAGCCATCTTCAGGCACTCCTCGGCGCATTTCCGGCAGGCCGCTGCGCAGTCCTGGCAGTGCTGCGCCGAATGCTTGGCGCATTCATCGCCGCAAGCCTTGCAGATCTCGGCGCACAGCCGGCAGATGGCACCCGCGTGCGCACTGCCGCGCGCCATTGCCGCAGCGGCCAGTTGACAGATGGCGGCGCAATCCATGTCCAGCGCAATACACGGCGCCATCATCTTCACATCGTCTTCGGAAAGGCACGAAGCGGCGCAGTGGTTGCAGGCCGTCGCGCAGTCGTTGCAGGCGTCGATGCATTGGGCGTACTTTTCATGAGGCATGGCAATCTCCTTCGGGGGTTGAGGTGGTCTGACTAACGAGCTGCTTCCAGCGTGGTAACCGTGAACTTGCCGTCGATCTTTTCCGCCGTGAAGCGGACCTTGTCGCCGGGCTGCACCTTGTCCAGCATGGCGTCTTCCTTGACCCTGAACACCATCGTCATGCCGGGCATGTCGAGGGCCTTGAGCGGACCGTGCTTGAGAGTCAGCTTCTTGCCTTCCTTGTCGATCTTGCGCACCTCGCCATCGGTGAGTTCGACCGCCGCAGGGGTGGCTTGTGCCATGGCGAGGCTGCCGAGGCCCGAGAGCGCAAGCGCAGCCGCCGAGGCGGCAAGAAGAGTTCGAATCTGGATCATTTGGGTTCCTTCGTTGTAGGAGGTTGCTGAGGACTGGTGGCAGCGGCGCGCCTATTTGCGCGCCGTGCGGGCGACGTTCACGGCGCCTTTCATGCCGGCTTCGTAGTGGCCCGGCTGAAGGCACGCGAAGTCGACCTTGCCCGCTCTGGTGAACTGCCAGACCACCTCGCCGGTCTTGCCGGCGTCGAGCGTGACCATGTTCGGATCGTCGTGCTCCATCTCGGGGTTCTTCTTCATCTCTTCGTAGTGCGCTTTCAGTTCCGCGTCGGTGCCGAGCACCATCTCATGCTTGAGCTTTCCCGAATTGGTGACGACGAAGCGCACGGTTTCGCCCTGCTTCACCTGGATGCTGGACGGGTTGAAGCGCATGCCGTCGGTCATGTCGACCTTCACGGTGCGTGTGGCCTTGGTGGCGGTGCCGGGCTTTCCGATGGCGTCGTCATGACCGTGGCCGCCGGCGTGGCTGCCGGCTGCGGGAGCGGCGCTTGCGATGAGCGCCAGCAGCCCTGCCAGCGCAAATTCTAGGAGCGTGTGTTTCATGCGATTCCTTGATTGACGAGTGAAAGTGAAAGAAAAGCTCAGTGGCCGGAATGGCCGCTCGCCTTGGGTTTGCGAACCTGCACTTCGATGTTCTTGGCAGGCATGTTCTGCGCCGGCATGGCGGCATCGCCGGCACTGCGCTTTCGCGGCGGCTCGGCCGGCGGCGCGTCGAGTTCGTGGGCGACCGTGCCGGCCGGATGCTTGAACCAGCCAGGGTTGGAATAGTCGCCGGGCTTCTGGTCGCGGCGCACCTTGACCATGCTGAACATGCCGCCCATCTCGACCGAGCCGAACGGGCCTTCGCCGCTCATCATCGGCGCGGTGTTGTCGGGCAGCGGCATCTCCATCTCGGCCATGTCGGCCATGCCGCGCTCGCCCATCACCATGTAGTCGGGCACCAGCTTCGTGATCTTCTTCACCACGTCGGCATGGTCGACGCCGATCATGGTGGGCACGTCGTGGCCCATCGCGTTCATCGTGTGGTGGCTCTTGTGGCAGTGGAAGGCCCAGTCGCCCTCCTCGTCGGCGATGAACTCGACCTGGCGCATCTGCCCGACCGCCACGTCGGCGGTCACCTCATGCCAGCGCGTGCTCTTGGGCGTCGGGCCGCCGTCGGTGCCGGTGACGACGAACTCGTGCCCATGCAGATGCATCGGATGGTTCGTCATCGTCAGGTTGCCGATGCGGATGCGGACCTTGTCGTTCTTGCGCACGTTGAGCGAGTCGATGCCCGGGAACACGCGGCTGTTCCAGGTCCAGAGGTTGAAGTCGAGCATGGTCATGATCTTCGGCGTGGCGCTGCCGGGCTCGATGTCGTATGCGTTGAGCAGGAAGACGAAGTCGCGATCCACCTCGTCGATCAGCGGGTGCCTCGCCTTCGGATGCGTGACCCAGAAGCCCATCATTCCCATCGCCATCTGCGTCATCTCGTCCGCATGCGGGTGGTACATGAAGGTGCCGGGCCGGCGCGCCGTGACGTCGTAGACGATGGTCTTGCCCGGCTTGTGGGGCGGCGGCGGCGGGCCGGTCACGCCGGCCGGGGCGGTGTGCTCGGGCAGCTTGTTGGTGACGAAGATGCGCACGCGGTCGCCTTCGACCACCTCGATCGTCGGGCCGGGCGACTGGCCGTTGTAGCCCCACAGGTGGGCCTTGAAACCGGGCGCCATTTCGCGCACCACCGGCTCGGCGACGAGGTGGAACTCCTTGACGCCGGCGTTCATGCGCCACGGCAGCGTCCAGCCATTGAGCGTGACGATCGGGTTGTAGGGGCGGCCGGTCGAGGGCGCCAGCGGCGGCATCGTGTCGGGCGTGGTCTGGAGCACGGGCTCGGGCAGGGCGGCCATCGCCACCTTGCTCACGGAAGCGGCTGCCACGGCGCCGGTGATGGCGCCTGCGCCGCTCAGGAAATTGCGTCTGCTGTTCATGTGTTTTTCATGTGGGTCAGTGGGCGGCCGCTGGTGCGGCTGCGCGGCCTTGGGACGCCATGGGCGCTGCGGCAGAGATCGGCTTGCCGATCAGCGAGGCGGAAAGCGACGCATCGGCAAGCCAGAACTGCTGCTGCGCATCGATCGCCGCGGTGACGCCGGCGATCTGGTCGCGCGCTTCGGCCAACAGCTCGAAGACGCCGATCAGCATGCCGTTGTAGCGAAGCACGTTCTCGTCGGCCATCGACTGGCGCAGCGGCACGATCTCGTCGCGGTAGTGCCGCGCGATGTCGTAGGCCGTGCGGTAGGCCGAATAGCCTTCGCGCAATTGCGAGCTCGCGCTGCGCGCCGTGGCTTCGTACCGGTTGGCCGCGGCCAGCGATTGCGCGTTCAGCGCGTCTCGCTGGGCCGAACCCCAGTCGAACAGGGGCAGCCGGATGTCGAGCTCGAAGCCGCGCCGCGTGCTCCGCTCGCCACCGTCGAAGATGGTGTCGCGCCGCACGCCGGCTTCGACGTCGATGAACGAGCCCAGCAGGTTGATGCCCTGGGACTTGCCCGCTGCATCGAGCCGGGCGCGTGCCATCTGCACGTCCA
>JBBJMS010000216.1:0-5219 GCA_037720315.1 Variovorax sp.
GACCCCAAGCGGCCGGCCTTCGACCGCTAGCAACCCACAAGGAGAAACAGCATGAAGATCGGATTCATCGGCCTCGGCATCATGGGTGCGCCCATGGCCATGCACCTGGTGCGCGGCGGCCACACGCTCTACTACGTCAAGCGCAGCAAGGTGCATCCCGACATCGGGGCCAGCGAGGCGGTCGAATGCGCTACCGCCAGGGAGGTCGCGCAGCAGGCCGACGTGGTCATCACCATCGTGCCGGACACGCCCGACGTCGCCGAGGTCCTGTTCGGTGAGAACGGTGTCGCGGCGGGCCTCAGCGCCGGCAAGACCGTGATCGACATGAGCAGCATCTCGCCGATCGAAACCAAGGCGTTCGCGAAAAAGATCAACGACCGGGGCTGCGACTACCTCGATGCGCCGGTGTCGGGCGGCGAGGTCGGCGCCAAGGCGGCGAGCCTGACCATCATGGTCGGCGGCACCGAAGAGGCGTTTGCAAAGGCCAGGCCGTTGTTCGAGCTGATGGGCAAGAACATCACCCACGTCGGCGGCGTTGGCGACGGCCAGACCACCAAGGTGGCCAACCAGATCATCGTTGCGCTGAACATCGCCGCGGTGGGCGAGGCGCTGCTGTTCGCGAGCAAGGCGGGCGCCGATCCAGCCAAGGTGCGCCAGGCGCTGATGGGCGGCTTCGCATCGAGCCGCATCCTCGAAGTGCATGGCGAACGCATGATCAAACGCACCTTCGATCCGGGCTTTCGCATCGCGCTGCACCAGAAAGACCTGAACCTCGCACTGGCCGGCGCCAAGGCGATCGGCGTCGCGCTCCCGCAGACCGCCAACGCCGCGCAGCTGATGCAGACCTGCGCCGCCAATGGCTGGGGCAGCTCGACCATTCGGCGCTGGTGAAGGCGCTGGAGCTGATGGCCAGCCACGAAGTCGCCTCGGCCTGACCGACCGAGCCTTTCCATGAGAGAACCGCCTGCGCACGCTGTGGAAGGCTGGGGGCGCCGCCGTCAACGGCTGGCTCGCCATTCCGAACAGCTTTTCTGCCGAGACCATGGCCCATCAGGGCTGGGACTCGCTCACCGTCGACCTGCAGCACGGCATGGTCGACTACCAGGCGATGGTGCCGATGCTGCAGGCGATCTCGACCACCGGCACGGTGCCGGTGGTGCGCGTTCCGTGGCTCGAACCCGGCATCCTGATGAAGAGCCTCGACGCCGGCGCGTACGGCGTCATCTGCCCGATGGTCAACACGCCGGAGGACGCGCAGAAGCTCGTGGCCTGGACGCACTACGCGCCGCGGGGCACGCGCAGCTTCGGGCCGATTCGCGCGCTGCTCTACGGCGGCGCCGACTACCCGCAGCATGCCAACGACACCATCGTGACCTTCGCCATGATCGAGACCGCCAAGGCGCTCGACAACCTCGATGCGATCCTTTCTGTCGAGGGGCTAGATGCGATCTATATCGGCCCTTCGGACCTGTCGCTCGCCCTGGGCTGCCGGCCGGTGTTCGACGACGTGGACGACAAGGCGCAGCAGGCCATCGACCATCCTCGCGCGCGCCAAGGCGCACGGGGTGGTGGCGGGCATCCACAACGGCACGCCCGAAGGCGCGCTGGCGCGCATGGCGGCGGGCTTCCAGTTCCTCACCGTCAGCTCCGATGCCCGGCTCATGGCCGCAGGCGCGCAGCAGGTGATGTCCAGGATGCGCGCCCAGCCGGCGCCGCCTGCGGCCGGCAGCTACTGACAAGTCCACAACCCAAGCGGAGACTCACGATGCCGAGCGAAACCATCCATCCCCGCCGCCGCTTCATCAAGGCTGCCGCCGGCGCCGGTGTCGCGGCGCTCGGCAGCCTGGCGGGGGCGCAGTCCTTCGACTTCAAGCCGAACCAGCGCTATCCGGACCCGGCGGTCTTCATCCTGGACCCCAGCTTTTCCAAGTACCGCATCTACAGCAGCACCATCGAGCAGCTGGGCACCGGCATGCGCTGGGCGGAAGGACCGGTTTACTTTCCGGAAGGCGGTTATCTACTGTGCAGCGACATCCCGAACAACCGCCTCATGAAGTACGACGAGAAGACGGCCAGGTTCTCGGTGCACAAGACCGGCGTCAACTTTGCCAACGGCAACACACGCGATCGGCAGGGGCGCCTGCTGACGTGCGAGCACTCGGTGACTCGCCGCGTGGTGCGAACCGAGAAGAACGCAACGATGACGGTGCTGGCAGACAGTTTCGAAGGCAAGCGCTTGAACGCACCGAACGACATCGTCGTCAGGTCCGATGATTCGGTCTGGTTCACGGACCCGCTCTTCGGAATCAACGGCGAGTGGGAGGGTTCCAGGGCCAAACCGGAGCAGGCCACCACCAATGTGTACCGCATCGCCACCGACGGCAAGCTCACGGCCGTCATCACCGATCTGGTCAACCCCAACGGCCTCGCGTTCTCGCCCGACGAGACGAAGCTCTACGTCGTTGAATGGAAGGGCACGCCGAACCGAAGCATCTGGCGCTACGACGTGGCTTCGGACGGCCTGAGCGTCTCGAACAAGACCAAGCTGATCGATGCCGACGGACCGGGCGCGCTCGACGGCTTTCGGGTCGATCGCGACGGCAACCTCTGGTGCGGCTGGGGCTATTCAGGGGCCGTTGCCGCCGAAGCCACCGACATCGGAGGTGGCATGAAGGCGTATCTGCCGGTCGGCAAGTCCGAAGAAATGGACGGGGTGAAAGTCTTCAATCCGCAGGGCAAGCCGATCGGCTTCATCCGCCTGCCCGAGCGATGCGCGAATCTCGAGTTCGGCGGGCCGAAGCGCAACCGGCTCTACATGACGAGCAGCCATTCGCTCTATGCGCTGTACGTCGAGGCGCACGGCGCGATCTAGCCGCGGCAGGCCGCCGTGCAGTTCTCGGCGAAATCGCGACGCTACTGCACCGCCCGGTCCCGCACATGCACGATGGCCTCGGCCCGCGTGCGCACGCCGAGCTTGTCGAAGATGGTCGACACCTGATTGCGCACGGTCTTCGCGCTCTTGCGCAGCCGGAGGGCGATGGTGGCGTTGTCCAGGCCAAGCGCCAGCAGCCGCAGCACGTCGCGTTCGGCCGGCGTGAGGCAAGCGCCTTCGGGCAGCGCCGGCTCCACGGCGATGAAGGAGCGCACCTCTGCCAGGAAGGCCGGCCAGGCCGCTTCGCTGTCGAGCAGCACATGGTTGTCGCTGTCGAGGGGAACGAAGCGCGCCCCCGGAATCAGCGCCGCCAGCCTGCGTCCTTCCTCGAAGGGCACCCGGGCGTCGCCGCGGGCATGCAGCACGAGGGTCGGCACGCGCAGTCGGCTCGCAAGGTCGGTGACGTCGACCTGGTGGAATGCCTCCAGCGTGCGGGCCGCGTTATCGGGGCTTGCCGTCACACGTTCCAGCTCGCTCCACCATTGGTGCTGCCGAGGCGTTCCGCCGGGAATGAACTGGTTGGTGAACACCTGGCGGAAAGCCGGGTTGTCCCGCCCCCAGCCGATGCGGATGAGATTGACCAGTGTCTCGGCCTCCAGGAGGGCCGAGGGCGTTGCGGCGCGGCGGAGTGCGCCGCGGGCGTAGGCACCCGCAAGGATCAGGTGGGACACCTTTTCCGGATGCCGCACCGCATACGCGACGGCCACCGCGCCGCCTTGCGACATGCCGAACAGCGCGAAGCTGCGCAGCCCGAGGCTGTCGATCACGGCCTCCAGGTCGGCCACCCATGCGTCCAGCGAGAAGTCCGCGACGTCGCTGTCCGACAGTCCGCAGCCGCGCTGGTCGTATCTGATGAAGGTGTTGTGCCGAGAGAGCTCTTGCAGCCACGGGTGCCAGACCGGGCTTGCGAGGTCGTGCTCGACATGGCTCAACCAATGCGCGGTGCGCACCAGCGGCGGGCCGGAGCCGATCGACGCGACCGCGATGCGGGTGCCGTCCGGGCTGGTGCAGAAGCGGAGGGTCTGGCGGGACACCATGTGCGATTCTCGCGCGCATCGGGCTTGTAAATCCACCTTTCCGGGGCGCGCATGGGACGCCGGCACCATGTTCTTGCATTGGACCGGGGTGGCGATGCCGCCCGGACGGGACATCGGCCTCATGCGTGGAGCGGCGCAGCGCGCAATCATGGGTTCACGTCAATGCGACGGACCCACCTTCAAAGGAGTTGTCATGCACGCAAGCCCCGCATCGGCCGAAACAGGCCGCTATGCCAAGACGATCGAAGTCTCGAAGCGCATCCGATGGGACATCGACCGTGACGTGATTCGCGGCCGCGAGTTCGACCTTGGCCACAAGTTTCTTCCCGACGGGCTTTCGCTCGTCGACGAACTGGCCTTCCTGTCACCGGAGCAGCAACGCTTCCTCAGCCAGGTGCAGGGCCGCACCTACGCCAACATGTTCGGCCTGGTGGAGCGCTTCATCGGCGCAAAAATGCTGGAAGTGAGCCGCGACCACTGGTTCGGCGACCAGACGGCGCTCGAGGCCCTGGTCCGGTTCACGGACGAGGAGCTGAAGCATCAGGAACTGTTCCGGCGCATCGAGGCACTGGCCGGCGCGGCCATGGCGCCGGGCTACCGCTTCGAGCCCGCCCCCAACGACGTCGCTTCCTTCGTGCTCGGCAAATGCACATGGTCGGTGCTGGCGCTGACCTGCCACATCGAGCTGTTCTCGCAGGCGCACTACCGCGCCAGCATCTCGGGCGCCGAGGGCTTGTCGGGGCTGTTCAAGGACGTGTTTCTGTACCACTGGAAAGAAGAGTCGCAGCACGCCATCGTCGACGAGCTCGAATGGATGCGGGAAGACCGCAAGCTGCCCTCCGATGCAGCGCGCGACGCCGCGGTCGACGATTTCATCGCACTCATCGGCGGGGTCGACAGCATCCTGCAGGCACAAGCAAAAAGCGACGCGGCGTATTTCATGGAGGCGAGCGGCATGCCTGGCGGCGAGGCCCGCGCGGCGGCGGTCGATGCGGCCGTGCTCAAGGCCTACAGGTGGCAGTACATCGTTTTCGGCGCGATGGAGCCGCGGTTCCTGCAGGTGCTCGCCAGCTTGGTCAGCGAAGCGCAGATGCAGCGCATCACGGCAGCGCTGGCCCCGCTGGCCTACGCCGTCCCGGTTGTCCCGTTGCGCTGCCAAGCCGAGACGACGCACTGAGTCGGTCGAACCGCGGCTGCGTTCCTACAGCGCGGCCTCGCATCGGCTGATGGGGCTTTGGGCGCAGCCGGTT
>JBBJMS010000217.1:0-5204 GCA_037720315.1 Variovorax sp.
GACTTGTTCGGACTCGGATCACAAGCGCCGGGAGACGAGCGATGCCGCTTGCCTCCCGACATTTCGCCTCAGACGCAGCGGAACTTGGCGACGCCCGTGTAGCGCGCGCCGCTCGGCAGCTTGATGGCGTAGCCAACCGCCATGGCATAGGCGCCGCCGCCGTGATCGCCCAGCTGAATGGCAGCCCCCGAGCCGCCGCTGAACAGCGCTCCCGAGATCGCCACGCTTGTCGGCGAACCTGCTGTGGTGTTGAGGGTGGCCGTGCCCGTGCCGCCCTCGGCCCCATGCTCAACATGCCGCTGAAGACGGCGCCGTCGGCACTGAACGTGATGTTCGCCGAGCCGCTCGTCGTGCCGCTGTTCTTCCCTGCCCCACTTGGGCCATCCGTGAATGTCGGCGCCGTGAAAACACCGGCATCGCAGGTGGCCGAGCCCGTGGTGGGCAGTACTGGCAATCGGTTGAAAGCGAGATAGTGATAGGCCCGATGATCGGTGCCGGTCAGGGTTTCAGCACCCGAGCGTTGGGTGACGGTGCCGGCAACCCAGCGGCCAATTGCAAAGCTCGCGTCGCCGCCGATTTCTTTCGTTGCTGTGGCTCCGGACAAGACGATGTCGCCCAGTCGAACCATGGCGCCGCTCGGTGCTTGCTCGCTCTGAGTCAACGGCCCGAACGACTGGCCCGTGCCGAAGAATTGATAGCGTGCATCCGCACCCGGAACGAAGCGCGCGCTGACGGCGCCGCTATCTCCGGACGTGGGTGTGCCGGGCGGCGCCGAAGGTGGCGCCTCCGCCGCCGGCGGTGCGGCGGCGTCAAGCGCCGCGCCAGAGCCGCCACCGCCGCCGCCTCCACAGGCCTGGAGCAGGAGAAGTGACAGCATGGAAGGGATGAGAATCTTGTTGTTCATGAGTGACGAATGAATGAATTGAGGAAGTGCGGGTTCTGCGTGCGGTGTCTCTGGGCGATGACCTCCTGCTTCAAAAGCTGTAGTTCAGGTTGAATCCCGCTGTGGTTCTCGCGGTGCGGAATCCTTCGGGCTTGCCGATCGGCGCCCCCACGAAGAGGTCGTAGTTCAGGCCCTTGAACCCACCACGCAGCCCGAGCACGCCGCCAGCGAGGTGGCGGCTCTCGAACTGCTCGGTCGACGCCCCGCCCACATGCCCGTAGTCGACGCCCAGGTAGAGCTCGGCCCCGCTGGCCGCAAGCGCCCAGCCGATGTCGTTGCGCACGAGCCAGCCGCGCTCGCCCAACAGGCTGGCCTCGCCGTCGAAGCCGCGCACGCTGTAGCGCCCGCCGATCGAGAAGCGGTCTTGCGGCGTGAGCGGCGTGCGGTTCCACTGCGCGCGCCACAGGCCCGCGTAGCGCAGCTTCTGGCCTGCGAGCTGGAACGGCGCATTCACACCCAGCTCGGCGGCGATGAGCTTGAAGCGCGACGTGCCTTCGCCGAACTGCTCTTCGGGCGCCGGCAACGCACCGAAGGCGCCGGTGCCGTGGCGGTACGCGAGGTTGGCGTCGAGCGTGGCCTGGCCGATGAACTCGCGATGCGCAACGCCCAGCTCCCAGCCGGCGGTGGCGCGGCGCTGCACCTCGACTTCGGTGTCGTCGATGAAGTTGCGCGCGCTGCGCCTGAAGCCGCGCAGGCCGAGCGTGGTCTTGCGGCGCTGGTCGCGGTACAGCAGGCGCGAGAGCTTGAGTTCGGCGTTGGCGGATTCGCCCGCATACCGTAGTGCTGATCGAAACCCTGCACGCTCTGGTGATACCTGCTTTGCGAGGCGGTGGCGCTGGCTAGCCAGTCGCCGTAGGGCAGCGAGTAGTGCACGGTCTGCCCGCTGGTGCCCTGGCCACTGTGGTTGAAGGCGTCGTGGTTCGCGCTGACATAGAACAGGTCGTTGAGCCCGAGCGGGTTGTCCCAGGCGAGGGTCGCACCGGCCTGGGTCTTGCCGGTGGCCTTGGTGCCGCCATCGTCCAGGCTCAAGGTGGCGCGAAGCGGCAGGCGCTGGCTGTACTGGACGACGAGGTCGCTGTCGCCCGGGCGCGCTCCCGCTGCCTTGGAGGGCTCGATCTGGATGTCGGCCTCGGCGGTGGGGACGCGCTTGAAGTTCTCCAGCGCC
Source organism: Variovorax sp. (assembly GCA_037720315.1). Taxonomy (GTDB): domain Bacteria; phylum Pseudomonadota; class Gammaproteobacteria; order Burkholderiales; family Burkholderiaceae_C; genus Variovorax. The sequence goes on from JBBJMS010000217.1 coordinate 2,109, forward strand.
TGTTCGATGTCTCTAAGGTCGAGCAGGTCGCCGGAGCTGGCGCCCACAGCGGTGGCGAGGCTGGTGCCGCCCGCGCTGTGGTCGGCTAAACGGATGGCGGCAATGCGCCCGGGGACGAGGGTGAGCGCGAGGGTGCCGCCGCTCAGGTCCTGCGGTGCCGCGAGGACGCGGGTGGTGACGTGGCCGCGTGCGACGATGGCCTGCTGCACGCGCGTGAGGACGAGGTCGATGCCTTCGGTGCCGAGGCAGCGCCCGACGGCGGCGTCGGCGCCGTCCTCGCCGGCAGCCGCGGAAAGCACCCACTGGAAGTCTTCTGCACTTTCGCCCACAAGCGTGAGGCGATCGATGCGAAAGCACGGGGTTTCGCCTTTCGGCAGGCGACGTGTCTCGGGCGGCGCCTCGCGCGGCAGCCGGGCGTCGACCGCGCGCTCCTGCTGCTGGCGCAACGCGCGTTCGCGCTCCTGCCGACGCTGGTCTTCGAGGTGGGGATTGGGGGCGGTGGGGAGGGTCTGGGCGAAGGCCTGGCTCCCGCCACCGGCAAAGGACGCGATCGCGGCGACGATCAAGCAGCGGCGCGCTGCAGCAAGAATTTGAACCGACATCCCCTGCCCTGCTTTTATTGCAAGGCGCGGATTCTCAGGTTGTTATGCGGGTTGAAATCTGATCAATAGTCGCGGCGCCGACTGGCGCAGGCGCGTCGATCCGCAACCCGGCTTTCAGGCGCGCGGCCGCGCTTCCCACCAAAGCACCGCGCGCGCCACGCCATAGAGGCTGGTGAAGACAGCGGCCAGCAACAGCGCGTCGCCCCACCACGGCCGGGCGGTCTGGCTGCCGCCATAGATGGCCAGCACCAGCAGCACGGCCACCAGGTGCGCGCAGAAGACAGGCAGCGACGCCGAGCCCATCGCCTCGAGCCAGTGCAGCCGCGGGATGTGCCTGATGAACCAAGGGCCGAAGCGCACCACCACGATGCCGAGCACCAGCAGGTTCACCAGGCGCAGCGGTCCGAGCTGCCATTTGTCGAACAGCAGGTTGAGCGACGAGTCGCCGCCGAAAGGCGCCTGCCCGTTGATGCCGACGTGACGCCACCAGATGCCGTAGATCGCCGCGCCCAGGGCGATTGCGACCATCCACGCCGGGACCCGCAACGGCACTGCGTCGGGCGCATTGCGGCTGGCGCCCATCCACAGTCCCACGAACCACAGGAACTGCCACGCGAACGCGTTGAAGGCGCCCAGCTCGCGGTACGGCACCGGCAGGCCCAGGTACGTCACGGCAAGCCCGTACAGCCATTCGCTCAACCCGAACTGCGCCAGCGCCCAGAGCACCGCACTGACCATCACCACGCCCAGCCAGCCGTGCCACAGCGCGAAGGCCAGCACCCACGGGCTCAGCAGCATGAAGAAGATGTACATCGGCAGGATGTCGAGCAGCGCGGGCTCGTAGACGAGCAGCAGCGAGTACAGAAAAGCCTGGTGCGGATCGGTCAGGTAGTACTTCAGCAGGTCCTTCACTGCCGGCTGGTCGATCTGCAGGCCGACTGCCGTGACGATGGTGAAAAGAAACAGCAGCGTCGCCGCCTGGCTCATGTAGACCTTGAGCGCACGACGCCAGAACGCCTTGCGCAGCGCATCGATGCCTTGCCCGTCGGCGATGCGGCTGTAGACCACGCCGGCCACGAAAGCCGACAGCAGCACGAACCCCTCGGCCGCGGACACGAAGCCGAAGGGCTGGCCCAGCGGATCGGTCAGGCGGGTCGGCAGGTGCGTGACGGTCATCAGCACGAGCATGAGCCCGCGCAGCGCGTCGATTTCCCAGTAGCGCTTCATCCAGAAAGAAACGGGTCGGAGCGGGTCCGCCGCTTGCTAGGCCAGCTTGCGGATCGCGTCGATCACGACGGCACCGTAGTTCTTCCAGCTGTAGGTGGCGGCATGCCGCATCGCCATGTCCTTCATCTCGGGAAGCGCCTGCCGGTTCTGGTTAAACCAGGCGAGTTTTTCGGCGATTTTTTCTGGCGAGCGAATCGGCACCAGGAAGCCGGTCTTGCCCTCGATCACCAGGTCGTCGCCGCCGGTGTTGGGCGTGATGACCACCGGCAGCCCCTGGCTCATGGCCTCCTGCATCACCAGCGCACGGCCTTCGTAGAGCGACGGCAGACAGAACACGTCGCAGCTACGCATGAGCGCCAGCACCTCGGCATGCGGGCGGCCCTTCTCATGCGTGAAGCCGGCGTACTGGCTGCGGTAGAAGGCCATGTCGCCGAGCAGCGCGCCCATGACGATGAGTTCGATGTTCTCGCCTTCGAGCAGGCGCATCGCAGCGAAGAGATCGGCCAGGCCCTTGCGCTGCCCCATCGAGCCGACGAACAGCACGCGCAGCGGGCGCGCGGCATCGGTCGCTTCGCGGGGCCTCGCGCCGCCGGAAGCCGGCGATCCAAAGGGCGACAGGACCCGCGCCTTCTGCCCGGCCCAATCCGGCAGCGAGTCGGCCACGAAACGGCTGGGCACCACCACCAAGTCGGCCAGCGCCAGTTCCTGCGCCTTGCGCTCGAGCTTGGCGGGCGAATCCGACATGCCGCCGCCGAGCGTTTCGGTCCATGCGGGGACGCGCAGCACTTCTTCTTCCATCAGCTTGCGGCCGGTTTCCCAATAGGAGATGGGCAGGTCGTAGACGCACTGCAGGCCCAGCGTTTTCGCGGTCTTGAAAGTGTCGAGCGCTGCATCTTCGTAGGCGTAGACAGCCCCCAGGCCGCGCTTGCGGTGCACGCCCGGCAGCGCGCGGGCCGTGAAGCGGTCGAAATCCTGGAGCACGCCGTCGATCGACGCAAAGCCTTCTTCGTGGCGCAGCCAGTGGCTCCAGCCGGCCTTGTTGCACACCGCCCGCATTAGTTCGCGCCACGGGTGCTGAAGGATTTTTTCGCGTGGCAGGTCGAAGCGCCGCCGCAGCAGGTCGCGGCTCAGACCGGCAGGCACCACTTTCATGAGGTTGCTGTCGGGTAGCACGGCGAGCGTGGTTGCAAACTGCGCCAGCATGCCGGCCTCTTCGAGCGCATCGAGCATCGCGCGAACGTTCTGATTGCCTGCGGGATGGCTCAAC
>JBBJMS010000007.1:0-50874 GCA_037720315.1 Variovorax sp.
TTTCTTTTGGCGACGCAAAAGAAAAGTGAGTCGACCGCCGGGGCGAGACCCGGCCCCAGGCCCAAGCAATAAGCAGGAACAAGAGCCAAGACACACCAAATGCTCAACGTAAAAAACATCCACCAGTACTACGGCGGCTCGCACATCCTGCGCGACGTGAGCTTCGAGGCGCGCCTCGGCAAGGTCACGGTGCTGCTCGGGCGCAACGGCGTCGGCAAGACCACGCTGCTCAAGTCGCTCATGGGCCTGGTGCCGATCAGGAGCGGCAGCATCGAGTTCGACGGCGCCGCCATCCACAAGCGCACACCCTACGACCGCGCCCGCGCCGGCATGGGCTTCGTGCCGCAGGGGCGCGAGATCTTCGCGCGGCTCACGGTCGAGGAGAACCTGCGCATGGGCCTGGCCTACAAGCCCGGCAGCACGCCGGTGCCGCCCGAGCTGTACGAGTTGTTTCCGGTGCTGAAGCAGATGCTGAACCGCCGCGGCGGCGACCTGTCGGGCGGGCAGCAGCAGCAGCTCGCCATCGCGCGCGCGCTCGCGCCCAAGCCCAGGCTGCTCATCCTCGACGAGCCGACCGAGGGCATCCAGCCGAGCATCATCAAGGACATCGGCCGGGTGATCCGCATGCTGGCCGACCGCGGCGACATGGCGATCGTGCTTTGCGAGCAGTACTACGACTTCGCCGAAGAACTGGCCGACGACTACCTGGTGATGGAGCGCGGCGAGGTGATTGCGCGCGGATTTGGCAAGGACATGCAAGCGCAGGGCGTGCGGCAACTGGTTGCGATCTGACGCACGCGCCGCATTGGCGCTACGCTTCGCGCTTTACCCAGAGCAAGAGGCATGCAGACGCTGATGGCCCTCATGGTCGACCACGCGATCGCCGTCGTGTTCGTCCTCACTTTCGTTGCCCGCGTCGGGCTGCCGGTGCCCGCCGCGCCCGTGCTGGTGGTGGCCGGCGCGCTGGCGGCGGTTGCGCACCCTTCGGTGGTGGTGAGCATGGTTGCTGCGGCGGTCGTCGCCAATGTGCTGGGCGACGGCGTCTGGTTCTATGCGGGCCGCGCCTTCGGCTACCGCTTCATGCGGCTGCTATGCAAGATCTCGATCTCGCCCGACTCGTGCGTGCGCCGCAGCGAATCGCTCATCACGCGCTGGGGCGGCTTGTCGCTGGTGGCGGCCAAATTCGTGCCTGGCGTCTCTGTGGTGGCGCCGCCGATGGCCGGCGCGCTGGGCATGTCGACGCTGCGCTTCCTGGCCTACGAAGGCGCGGCGGCATTGCTTTGGACCGGCGTCTACATCGGTCTGGGCTGGCTTTTCCGTGAACAGATCCAGGCGGTGCTAGAAGCGCTGGCCGATGCCGGAAGCGTGGCGACCGCTGCCCTGGTCGTGCTGATCGCGGTCATGTTGGCGCGACGCTACTTGCGCCGCCGTGCGGTTCGGCAGCTCACCGACATGCCGCGCGCCAGCGTCGATGATCTGCTCGCGCTGATGGACAGCGACGCGCCGCCCATCGTCATCGACGTGCGCGGCGATGCCGGCACGCAGATCGACCCGCGGCGCATTCCGGGCGCGTTGCCCGTCTCACTGAAGTCGCTGCAGAAACGGCGCGAGCCGCTGCCCTTCGATGGCGGTGACAGGGAAATCATCCTCTACTGCAACTGCCCGAACGAGGTGTCGGCCGCCATGGCGGCGCGCGCATTGTTTGCGCGTGGCCACATGCGAGCCCGGCCGCTCGCGGGCGGGCTCGATGCCTGGGTGGCCGCGGGCCGGCCGACGATGCTGCACGCGAACGCCAAACCAGCGGGCGCCACGAGCGTCGTTCCCGACTCCAGCCAGCGCCGTCAAGGCACCTGATCGCTCGCGAACACCAGCAGCGAGCGGCCGGAAGCCGTGTACTCGCCGAACCGGTCCGGTGCCTTCGCGGCGGCCTCGTCGTTTGCGGTGTCGATGAGCAGTCTCCATCCGCCTTCGTCGCTCGCGGGCAGCTGGAACGGGATGGCCTCGTGCCACGCATTGAAGACGATCACGACGCTGAGGTCGTCCGCCGGCCGCCGGACCGCCGATGCCGGCGCTCGGCCGTCGAGCATCACGGCGAAGGAACGGGTCTGCGGATCGTCCCAGCTCGCCGGGTCCATTTCCTGGCCGTCGGGTTTGAGCCAGGCGACGTCCTTGGCGCCCGAATCTTCATAAGGCAGGCCGGTGAGGAAGCGGTTGCGCCTGAGCACCGGCAGATCGCGGCGCAACTGCAGCAGTCGCTTGGCGAACGCGTTGAGCGCAGTGCCGCGCTCGTCGATCGCGTCCCAGTCGACCCACGAGATTTCGGTGTCCTGGCAATAGGCGTTGTTGTTGCCTTGCTGCGAGCGCCCGAACTCGTCGCCGGCCAGGAGCATGGGCGTACCTTGTGCAAGGAGCAGCGTCGCAAGCAGGTTGCGCTGCTGCTGCGCCCGCAGTGCGAGCACGTCCGGGTCGTCGGTCGCGCCTTCGACGCCGCAGTTCCATGAGCGGTTGTCCGAATGGCCGTCCTTGCCGTCTTCGCCGTTTGCGTCGTTGTGCTTTTCGTTGTAGCTCACGAGATCGGCCAGCGTGAAGCCATCGTGGGCCGTGATGAAGTTGACGCTGGCCCATGGCCGCCTTCCCCTGGCGTCGAAGCGGTCGCCGCTGGCTGTCAGGCATTGCGCGAGCGCGGGTGCCAGGGCTTCTTCGCCTTTCCAGAAAGCGCGCACGGTGTCGCGGAACTTGTCGTTCCACTCCGCCCATCCCGGTGGAAAGCCCCCGACCTGGTAGCCGCCGGGGCCGATGTCCCACGGCTCGGCGATCAGCTTGACGCGGGAGAGCACAGGGTCCTGGCGGCAGCTGTCCCGGAACCCGCCGCCTTCGTCGAAGCCATGCGTCTCGCGCGCGAGGATCGTTGCGAGGTCGAATCGGAACCCGTCGACGTGCATTTCCGTCACCCAGTAGCGCAGGCTGTCGGTGACCATCTGGAGCACCCGCGGATGGCTGAGGTTCACCGTGTTGCCGGTGCCGGTGTCGTTGATGTAGAAGCGCGGCTCGTCCGGCATCAGGCGGTAGTAGCTCGCGTTGTCGATGCCCTTGAATGAAATGGTCGGGCCGAGTTCGTTGCCTTCGGGCGTGTGGTTGTAGACCACGTCGAGGATGACTTCGAGCCCGTGCGCGTGAATGCGGTCGACCATCGCCTTGAACTCGTCGATCGTCGGCTGCGCCAGGTAGCGCGGGTCCAGCGCAAAGAAGCCGATGGTGTCGTAGCCCCAGAAGTTGGTCAGCCCCTTCTCGAGCAGGTACGACTGGTTCAGGAACATCTGGATCGGCAGCAGCTCGACGCTGGTGACGCCAAGCTCGGCGATGTGCCGCAGCACGGCTTCGTCGCCGAACCCCGCGAAGGTTCCGCGCAGCGTGTCGGGCACCGCAGGATGGCGCATGGTGAACCCGCGAACGTGCGTTTCGTAGAACACCGTGCGGTCCCAGGGAATGCGCACGCCGGCGGTCTGCGTCCACTCGAAGCGCGAGTCGACCACCACGCACTTCGGCACGAACGGTGCGCTGTCCCTCTCGTCGAAGCTTAGGTCGCCATCGGGATGGTCGAGCGTGTAGCCGAACACCTCGGGCCCCCACTGGAGTTCGCCCATGTAGGCCTTGGCGTAGGGGTCGAGCAGCAGCTTGTGGTGATTGAAACGATGTCCCTGCGCGGGTTCGTAAGGCCCGTGCACGCGCAGTCCGTATCGCGTACCCGGCCCGAGCCCGGGCACGAAGCCGTGCCAGACCTCGTCGGTGAACTCGGGCAGTACGACGCGCCCGGTTTCGTGCTTGCCGCTCTCGTCGTAGATGCACACCTCGATGCGGGTCGCATGCGCGGAGAACACGGCGAAGTTGACGCCATCGCCGGTGAAGGTGGAACCCAGGGGATGGGCCAGGCCCTCCGAAGCGGCGATGGCGGGTGGTGGTGGTGTTTTGGACATGAGACCTTTGATTAAGCTGAACCCATTGGCGGCGCGATTTCTTCCAGCGGCTTGCGCTCCGCATCGACCCCAAGTCGCAGGGCGAGCAGACCGGCACCGATCACTAGCACGGCACCGATCGCATAGCCCACCGCCACGGCGCCGCGGCTGCCGGTTTCGATCAGGGCGCCGAACAGCACCGGCGCAATGAAGCCGCCGGCACCGGTGCCGACCGCATAAAACAGGGCGATGGCAACCGCACGCATCTCGAGCGGGAACACTTCGCTCACCGTGAGGTAGGCCGAGCTGGCCGCCGCCGAGGCGAGGAAGAACACCACCGACCAGCACAGCGCCTGGCTGCGCGCATCGAGCCAGCCCTGCATGAAGGCCCAGCCGGTGAGCGCCAGGCCGACACCCGCCAGCACATAGGTGATCGCGATCATGCGGCGGCGCCCGACGCTGTCGAACAGCGGCCCGAGCAGCAACGGCCCGAGCACGTTGCCGAGCGCAAACGGAAAGATGTAGAGCGCGACCCGCCCTTCGGCCACGCCGTGGAAGCGCGTCAGCACCAGTGCATAGGTGAAGAAGATCGCGTTGTAGAAAAAGGCCTGCGAGATCATCAGTGCGAGTGCGACCGCGCTGCGCCCCGGCTAGCGGCGCAGCAGCACCAGCGCAACCTCGCGCCAGGTCGGGCTCGCCCGGCCGCTGAATCGCACCCGCCCGACGGCGGCCGGCAGCGGGCCGTGCTGTGCGGCGACCTCGGCCTCGATGCCGGCGACGATGCGCTCGGCCTCTTCGGCACGGCCGTGCGCTATCAGCCAGCGCGGGCTTTCGGGCACGTCACGCCGCACCAGCAGGATCGCCACCGCCAGCAGGGCACCGAGCGCGAAGCCGGCGCGCCAGCCCCACACCGGGCCCAGCACGTTCGGGTCGAGCAGCCACAGGCTCAAGCCCGCGCCGAGCGCCGCACCGACCCAGAAGCTGCCGTTGATGGCCAGGCTCACGCGCCCGCGCACGCGCGCCGGCACCAGCTCGTCGATGGCCGAATTGATGGCTGCATACTCGCCGCCGATGCCGAGCCCGGTGAGAAAGCGGCAGACCGCGAAAAAGGCGAAGTTCGGCGAGAACGCGGTGGCCAGCGTGGCCGCCGCATACACCGCCAGCGTGATCAGAAAAAGCTTCTTGCGGCCGAGCCGGTCGGTGAGCCGGCCGAACACGAGTGCGCCGACCACCGCGCCGCCGATGTAGAGCGAGCCGGTCCAGCCGACCTGCGCCGCGTTCAGCCCCAGCGTGTCGGAGCGCTCCAACACGCCGCCGAGCGAGCCGACCAGCGTGACTTCGAGCCCGTCCAGTATCCAGGCCACGCCGAGCGCTATCACCACGCGCCAATGCCAACGCGACCAGGGCAGGCGGTCGAGCCGGGCGGGGATGTCGCTGTCGACGGCGGTTGTCATGCGCGCGCCTCAGCCCAGCTTGCGCTCGGAAAGCGGCGGCGGGGTCCATTCGTACAGCCATGTCTCGCTCAGCGCTTGCGTGCCGCTGCGCAGAAAAAGGCGCAGCGTGACCGGTCCCGCGCCGGCCGTCGGCACTACGTCGAACATCGCGCGAATGCCTCGAACCGATGCCAGCGGGCGCGCGGAAACGACCTCGATGCGCCCGCTCGTCGCGGTGATGACCGGCTCGATCGTCGAGTTGTCGGCATTGGTCCGGGTCAGCGGACCGCCGGCGAAGTCGACCACGAAGCGCCACGACCAGCGCGCGCTGGCGGCCGATCACGCCGCCGATGCCGGTGCGCGTGGCGACGCACGTCGCGAGCGCCGGGCGCGCGGCCCGGTGGCGCCCCAATGCAGCCGATAGCCGTACAGAAGCCCTCGCTGACCGCGCCTTCTGCGCCGGGTTCCAGAAGGCGACGATGTTGTCGAAGGTCTCGTCCGCCGTCGGGATCTCGACCAGATGCACCGACCCCTCGCCCCAGCCGGCCTTGGGCTCGACCCAGAGCGACGGCCGCTTCTCGTAGAACACACCATCGTCCTGGTAGTGATCGAAGTTGCGGTCGCGCTGCATCAGGCCGAAGCCCTTCGGGTCGCGGTCCGCGAATGCGTTGAAGCGCAATGCAGCCGGATTGGCGAGGGGGCGCCAGATCCATTCGCCGCTGCCGCTGTGCATCTGCAGGCCGTCGGAGTCGTGGATCTCGGGGCGCCAGTCGCCGGCGATGCGCCGGTCGTTCTCGCCGACCTGGTACATGCTGGTGCATGGCGCGATGCCGATGCGTTCGATTTCCCTTCGCGGATAGAGCGCCGCGTCGACGTCCATCAGCAGCACATCGCCGGGCGTGATCGCGAACCGGTAGGCGCCGGTGATGCTGGGCGAGTCGAGCAGGGCGTAGACCACCAGCGTCTGCGCGTCCGCGGCCGGGCGCTCGAACCAGAAATCGGTGAAGTCCGGAAACTCTTCGTCTCGCGGCAGGGCCGTGTCGACCGCGAGGCCGCGCGCCGACAGGCCGTACTGGCCTTCACCGCCGACCGCGCGGAAGTAGCTGGCGCCGAGGAAAGCCGCGACATCGCCCTTGAACGCCGGCGCGACCTGCACGCGAAACCCGGCAAAGCCCAGGTCGCGTGGCTGCCGAGCACCGTCGAGCCCGCTCTTGCCGTAGTCGAACATGTCGCGGTCGTAAGCCATCTCCTGCGCCTGGCCGCCCTGCAGATCGAACATGCGCACCGGTCGCTTGAAGAACAGGCCGAGGTGGAACAGCTCGATCTGGAAGCGCAGCCGATCGTCTGCCCAGAGCGCGTGGTCGCGCTTGAACCTGATCGCCTGGTACTGGTCCCAATCGAGTGCCGCCACGTCGGCCGGCAATGCGTTGCCGTGCGGCCGATAGGCATTGCGCGACACGTCGCGTGCAGCGCCCTTGAGCCACGCGTAGTCGAACGCCGCCGGCTGGCCGAGCGGCCGCAACCCGGCAGCCAACGCGGCAGGCGGGACCAGGACGTTGGAGCAACCCGCCCCCACCAGTGCGCCGGCTGCGCCAAGGAAGCTTCTTCTTTGCATGGCTTCGGAGTCTATGCAGCCCGGCGCATGCAGGTCGTCGGACGAAGGCGTGTTCTCGGACTGCGGATCAGGCCTTGCGAGCGGTCCTTTTCCCTGCGATGACGATGCCTGCGGTTTCGACGAAACCCTGGATCAGGCGCAGTCGGGCCGACGATCGAAGCCACAGGACGCCGAAGCGCCGCGGCTCGGACGAAAGCGGCAGGGCGATCCTGGCGATGCGCTGCCCCTGCAGCAGCGGCGAGGCGATGTCGGGCACGACGGAGACGCCCAGGCCGCGGTCGACCATCATCGCGATGGCCAGCAGCGAGCTCAGTTCAAAGCGCTCCTGCGGCACGATGCCGGCGGCGCGCAGGTAGCGGTCGGCCTGCTTGCCGCCGCCCAAGCTGCGGTCGTAGCGGATGAGTGGCGAGGTGCGCAGCAAATCGTGCGGGTCGTGCCGCGCCAGGCGATTCGGTGCCAGCAGGACCAGCGGCTCCTCGCGCAGCAAGGACCAGTCGAAGGTCTTCGCCAGCGCGAAGGCGGGGTAGAGGCACACCGCGGCGTCCAACTCGCCCTGCTGAACCGCCTTGTAGAGCGTCGCGGTGGTGCCCGACTGCAGGAACACCTTGACGCCGGGGTGCGTCTTCACGAAGCGCGCGAGGATGTCCGGCAACAAGCTGTGAAGCGCCGTGTTGATGGTGCCGAGAACGAGTTCGCCGCCGGCCGCCTCGTTGCCGACCAGCGTCTTGATGTCGGCCACCTCGCGGAGAACGCCGCGGGCGCGCTGCACCAGCCGATGTCCCGCCTCGGTGGGCTGCACGGTGCGGCCCGCTCGTGCGAGCAGCGGCGCGCCGAGTTCGCGTTCGAGCGTGCGGATCTGCTGCGCGATCGCGGCAGGCGTCAGGTCGAGCCGGCGAGCGGCTTCCGACATCGAGCCCGACTCCACCACCAGAAGAAAGCTTTGCAGGTAGCTAGTTTCCATGAAGATAGATTTTCTATTATCTGATCGTAGAAAGCATGTGCTTTTCCAAGCTCATGAACTGCCGATACTGCCGCCATGAGAAGCAAATTGTTCGTTCCCGGCGCTCGCTGCGAGTTGTTCGCCAAGGCGCTCGCCGGCGCCGCCGATGCGGTCTGCTTCGACCTGGAAGATGCCGTCTCGGAATCGCGAAAGGACGAGGCGCGCGACGCAGTGCGGCAATTGCTGCAGGCTGGTAGCACCGCCGCTTCGCGCAAGACGGTGATCGTTCGCGTCAACGCGATGGATACGCCGCACTTCGAAAAGGACGTGATGGCGGTCGTCCAGCTCGGCGTGCACCTGCTGAACCTGCCCAAGCCCGAAAGCCCGGCGCATGTGCGCACCGCCGTCGCCGCCATCGAGCGGGCGGAGCGGGCCAACGGCGTCGAGGCGCCGGTCGGCCTGCTGCTGAACATCGAGGCGCCGGCGGCTCTGCGCACAGCATCCGCACTCGGCCAGGCGCATGCTCGCGTGGCCGGGCTGCAGCTGGGCCTGGGCGATCTGTTCGAGCCGCTCGGCATCGCGCGCCGTGAGCAGGCCGCGGTACAGCAGGCGATGTTCGCGATGCGCATTGCTGCCGGCGAAGCCGGCGTCTACGCCTACGACGGCGCTTTTGCGGATATCCGTGACACCGAAGGATTTCGCGCCGAGGCGATGTTGTCGCGCGCCCTGGGCTTTCTCGGCAAGACCTGCATCCACCCCAGCCAGATCGAGATCGCCAACGACGTGTTTCGCCCCACCGACGAAGAGATCGCGCACGCCTGCAAGGTGGTCGAGGCCGCCCACGAAGCGGACGACAAGGGCATCGGCGCCTATGTGGTGGACGGGCGAATGATCGACATCCCGTTCGTGATTCGCGCCCGCGCGATCGTTGCCAGCGCCCGCAGCCTCGGCCTTCTGCCCCGAGTTCCATAATTTCAAGGAGACAAGCATGCAGTTCACATCGACCTTTCGCCTCCGCGCCTTGGCCATGGCCGCGCTCGCCGGCAGCTGCCTGATGCCGGGCAGCGCCTTCGCCCAGGCGTATCCGTCCAGGGCGATCACGATCGTGGTGCCCTATCCGGCGGGCGGCTCGAACGACACTTTCGCGCGCCAGGTCGCCAAGGAGCTGGGCGACCAGCTCAAGCAGCCGGTGATCATCGACAACCGGCCGGGCGCCAGCGGCAACACCGGCACCGGCCAGGTCGCGAAGGCCGCGCCGGACGGCTACACGCTGGTAGCGGTTTCTTCCAGCATGACCACCAATGCGGCGGTCCAGTCCAAGCTCCCCTTCGACCCGGGCAAGAGCTTTGCACCCGTGGCCATGTTCGCCAAGGGACCGTTCATCGTGGCGGTCAACAACGAGTTCCCGGCAAAGACGCCCGCCGAGCTGATTGCCGCGATCAAGGCCAAGCCGGGCCAGTACAACTACGCGTCCTCCGGCGCGGGCAGCGTGAACCAGTTCGGCACCGAGCTGCTCAAGGCTGCGGTCACTGATCTTCAGATCGCACACATCCCGTACAAGGGCATGGCTCCGGCGGTGACCGATCTGGCCGGCGGCCAGACGCAGTTGCTGATCGCCAGCGGTCCGTCCCTGCTTCCGATGGTGCGCGCCGGCAAGCTGCGCGCGATCGGCATCACCAGCCTCAAGCCGAGCCCGATCGCGCCCGAGCTCATGCCGATGGCCACCGCGGTGCCCGGCTACGAGTTCGAGCTGTGGTGGGGCCTGCTGGCGCCCGCGGGCACGCCGGCGGAGATCGTCGGCAAGCTCAACGCCGCGGTCAACCAGACACTGGCCAACCCGACGGTGGCGGCCAACTTCCTTCGGGAAGGCGCGATCGCCACACCGCTCACGCCGGCGCAGTTCGGCACCGTGATCGCCGACGACGTGGAGCGCTGGAAGAAGTTGGCCAAGCAGCAGAACATCACCGCGGAATAGGCTTCATGCCCCCCGTCCCCGACAACGAGAAAGCTCGCCTGCCCGGGCGCAGCGGTCCGAAGGGGCCACTGAGCGGACTGCGCGTGCTCGACCTCAGCGCCTACATCGCCGGTCCCTACGGGTGCTCGCTGCTGGCCGACCAGGGCGCGGAAGTCATCAAGATCGAACCGCCGGGCGGCGACAACCTGCGCAAGTACCCGTCGACGCTGGAGGCGGAGAGCCGGGCGTTCATCGGCGTCAATCGCAGCAAGCTCGGCGTGGCGCTGGATCTGAAACAGCCGGAGGATCACGCCGCGCTGATGGCGCTGGTGCGCAGCGCCGACGTGATGGTGCACAACTTCCGGCCGAACGTGCCGCCGCGGCTGGGTATCGCCTACGACCAGCTGAAGGTCGTCAACCCGCGGCTGATCTATTGCAGCGTGACCGGCTATGGCGAGAGCGGACCGTTGAAGGAAAAGGCCGGCTACGACCAGGTGCTGCAGACCATGACCGGCATGTGCGCCCTGCAGGGCAAGCGCGGCGGGCCGCCCGAGATCATCTACGGCTCGGTGGTCGACTACTACGCTGCGGCACTGGTGGCCGCTGGAGTCGCTTCGGCGCTGTATGAACGCGAGAAGAGCGGCCAAGGCCAGTTCGTCGGCGTGTCCTTGCTGCGTTCGGCGCTCACCATGCAGTCGGCCCGCATGGTGTGGGCCGAGGGCGAGCCGAAGGACGTGGGGCGCGATATGCGCTCCGGCGGCATCACCGGCATCCATCCGACCCGGCAAGGCCACCTCTACATCTCGGCCAACACGCCGCATTTCTGGAAGGCGCTGTGCGAGAAGGTCGGCCTGCCCGGGCTGGCGGCCGACGAGCGTTACGACACGGTGCGCAAGCGCGCGAAGCATTTCACCGAGATCGTCCCGAAGCTGCATGCCGCGCTCGCGGCACGTACCGCGCTCGAATGGGAGGCGCTGTTCGGCGAAGCCGTTCCTTGCGCTGCGGCGCGAACGGTCGAAGACATGTTCGATCACGAGCAGGTGCTGGCGGAAGACATGGTGGCGACTTTCGCGCATCCGACACTCGGTACGTACCGCGGATTCACCCGGGCGATCCGGTTCGACCGCACGCCGGGTCCCGAGCCCTTCGCGGCGCCGACGCTGGGGCAGCATACGGCGCTGGTGCTGGCGCCTCGTACCTTGAGGTAAGCGTTCGCGCGCCTACATCGCCCAGATGCGCGGCGGGTTGCCGGTCATGTTCCAGAGCTCGGCACGCCAGGCCTTCCACACCTGCCGCAGCAGGTGCATGGCCGGCTCGACCACCGGCGCGAGGGCGCGCAGCACGATGACCTCCGCCTGCGGGCTCGTTGCGCCCGCGCTTTCGCGCAGCGGATGCGCATCGATCAGCGAGCGCGCGATGTCGAGCGCCGCATCGCGCCGCGCCCGCGCGATCGGCGAGCCGGCGACGAAGAAGATCGATGCCATGCAGCGCTGCCCGGCCAGGCCGATCGGGCTCTGCAGCAATCGCGCATCGGCCGCATCGATGCGGCCGCGCTCCAGCCACACGCCCGGCACTTCGATGTGCTGCAGCAGCGTGCCGCTGTCGAAAGGTTTGTCGGCGCCGGGCAGGCCGAGCGCGGTCACGTCCCAGCCGATGAGTTCGGCGCCTTCTTCCGCACGCACCGTCAGGCGGTTCTCGGCGCGGCAGCCGCTGTAGCAGATGGCTTCGAGCGGCAGCCATTCGAGGCGGGCGCCGGCGGCGAGCGTCAGTTCCGTCCGTTGCAGCGCGAGCTCTCCGTCGGAGCGGTAGAAGCGCGTGGCACCCGGCGTCGTGATCAGGCCGTGGCTGCCGGCTTCGGCGCGCACCGCGATGTCGAGCGTGTCTCCGCCGACCAGCCCGCCCGGCGGATGCACCAGCACGTTGTGGCACACCGCATCGCCCTCGGGGTAGAGGCTCTGCAGGATGCGCAAGGGGCCCTCATGGCGAAAGCGCGCCACCGTGCGGTGGCTTTCGGATGCGTAGTCGAGCGCGAGCCGCGCGTGCCAGGGCATGGTGAACGCTACGCCATCATGGCAAGCACGCGGGCGGCTGCGTCCTGCGGGCTTGCAAGCGCCGTGTCGATGACGACACGCTCCTGCGTCCATGGGTCGTAGCAGTGCGCAAGCACGCTCGGCCATGTCGGGAGTTTCAGCCCGTCGATGTCGCCGACGCGGCTTTCGATGCGGCGCCGGTGCTCGGCGGCGTCCGAGCAAGCACTTCGATCTCGATCCACTTCACCCCGGCGTCCCGACCGACCGATTGCCAGGCGGTGCGTGTCTCCGGCAGCGGATTGACGCCATCGGAAACCACCGTGCGGCCGAGGCCAAGATTCGATTTCGCGAGCGAGTAAGCAGCCAGGTAGCCAGCCGCGCCCACGTCCGAGGCCGAGAGGCCAGCGTCCTTCATGGCTTGTTCGATGACGTCGATGCGCAGGTAGACGGCGGCGCTGCGGCGCGCCACCTCGCGCGCGATGGTCGACTTTCCCACGCCCGGCAAGCCACCGAATATCACGAGCATCAGTTTTTCCGGGCACCCACATGCGCCGCGCTCGCCTCGTCGAGCAGCGCCGGGCCGATGCACTCGATGGCGTGCGGAGAGGCGCGGAACACGTCGCGGCACGACAGTTCGGCATCGCGCTGGTCGCCGTGTTCGCCGCGGAAGGCGCGCAGCCGCTCGGCGTCGATGCCGAACACGACGCGGCCGATGGCAGACCAGAAGATGGCACCGGCGCACATCACGCAAGGCTCGCCGGACGAGTAGAGGGTGGCTTGCGCCAATTCCTCGCGCGGGACCTTGCGTTCGCCGAGGAGGCGCACGGCGTTGGTTTCGGCGTGCCCGGTGACATCACCGGTTTCGGCGGTGTTGCAGTAGGCCTCGGCCAGCACCTCGCCGGCGGCCGACACGACGACGGCGCCGAAGGGCCGGTTGCCGCGCCGGCGCGCCGCATGCGACCACACGATCGCCTTGCGCAGATAGCGGCCGTCGCGCTCGTCGAGTTCGGTTTCTTTGGGAAGTGGAAGTGAGCTCATCCCCGGATCGTACGTTCCGCGCGGGGCGGGAGCATCGAGCTGTTGAAGATCGCATCGGCAGAGGGCTTGCGCTTGAGCGCGAACACGTCGGCCACCTCGTCGACCTGCTGCTCGAGCGTGAGCTTTTTGATGTCGCCCAGCCCGTGCGCGCGCGTATCCGCTGCGCCCACGTACTGCGCGGTGATGGCCCAGCGGTCGAGCTCGATCTTCGCGTCGAGGATGGGCTCGCGCTGGCGCGTGGCCGCGATGCTGGGTGCAGGATCGGCAAAAGTCTCGATGATCGCGCGGTTGCTTGCGCGCAGGAAAGCCGCCACCACTTTCGGGTTCTGCGCGATCAGGTTGCTGCTGGCGAGGATCGCATTGCCATACAGGTCGACGCCCGCATCCGAATACTTGAGCACCGCCAGCTCGTCCATCTTCATGCGCGCGAACAGCGACACCGCCGAGTCGTGAAAGTAGGTGGCGGCATCGACGTCGCCGCGCACCATCACGTTGTCGCGCGCGCTGAAATCGGTGGTCTGCCACTGGAAGGCATCGGCTTTCATGTTCTGCTTGCGCGCCACCATCGGCCAGGCGCGGCGCGTGGACTCGACCGCGGCGGCGGCCACCTGCTTGCCCTGCAGGCTGCGGAAGTCGCCGGTGATGCCGCGGTCCTTGCGGCCGATGATCACGAACGGTGCGCGGTTGTAGTACTGGTAGACGGCCTGCACCACCGGAGTGCCCGCATTCTGGGCATTGAACTCGACCAGCGAGCTGATGTCGCCGAGGCCGAGCTGGTACACGCCGCTCGCGATGCGGGTGATCGACGCGACCGATCCGGCGCCGGTGTCGATCGTGACGTCGAGACCTTCGTCCCTGTAGTAGCCCTTGCTTGCGGCGAGGAAGAAGGGCGCGGTCTGCCCGTTGATGCGGAAGTCGAGCGTGAACTTGAGCGGCGTGAGCTTGGCGTCCTGGCCGAAGACGGCGGGCGCGGCGAGGGTGGCGGCGCCGGCGGTGGCGGCGGCAAGGAAGGATCGGCGTTGCATGAGGTGCTCTCCAGAGATCGTGGGTCTTGAACGCCCAGCCTCGCGGCCGGGTACTTCAAGAGCAATTTCCGGGCGGCGCACGAACCTTGTGCGTGCGCTGCTGAACGCTTCTACTCTTGCGCTCGTTCATGCACGACGCATGCCAGGGTGGCGGGCCCACAACTTGCAATAAGCTCCGCGCAGAGTAGAAGCGTTCAGCCCTCGCGGGCGGGAAATTGCTCTTTGAAGTTGGTGTTTACGCAACCGAAGGAGTGATTCCATGCTCGTCACGCAGCAACCCGTTTTTCGCAAGTTCTGGCATGCCGTCATGCCGCTCGCCGCTCTGCAGCAAGGCCCCAGGCCGTTCACCCTGCTCGGCGAGAACATCGTTCTCTTTCTCGATGCCCAGGGGCAACCGGCCGCGCTGCGAGACCGCTGCTGCCACCGCACGGCAAAACTGTCGAAAGGACGCTGCGTCGACGCCGAAGGCCAGGCCTGCGCGCAGGGCGCGCTGCAGTGCGGCTATCACGGGTGGACCTATGACCGCAGCGGGCAGGTGATCCGCATTCCGCAGTACGCGGCCGGCCGCGAAATATCGCCGCAATACAGGACCCCCGCCTACCACTGCACTGCGCGCTATGGCTACGCATGGGTTTCACTCGAAGAGCCTATTGCCGACATCCCGGCGATCCCGGAGTTCGAAGACCCGGCCAACCGCACCATCTTCCAGTTCTACGAAGAGTGGCAGACCAGCCCGATGCGTGCGCTCGAAAACTCGTTCGACAACTCGCACTTCAGTTTTGTGCATCGCGCCACCTTCGGCGTGGCCGCGAGCCCGAAGCCGAGCAGCTACCAGCTGGTCGAGAACGAAAGCGGCTTCTACGCCGAAACCGTGATCGAGGCGGCCAATCCGGCCAAGTTCCACGCCATCAGCGGCGTGACCGATGCGATCACCACGCGCCACATGCGCAACGCGTATTTCCTGCCGTTCTCGCGCCGGCTCGACATCGAGTACCCGTCCGGCATTCGGCACATCATCATCAACTGCTTCACGCCGATCGACGACGGCCGCATGCAGCTGTGCCAATGGCTGTTTCGCAACGACACCGAAGCCGATTGCGCGCAACAGATGCTGATCGACTTCGACGAGGAGATCACGCGCGAGGACAAGGACATCCTCGAATCGACCGACCCCGACGCGCTGGTCGACACGCGCCGGCGCGGGGTCGAGTACTCGATGGAATCGGACCGGCCCGGCATGCTGATCAGGAAGCACCTGATGCAGCTTCTGGCCCAGCATGGAGAGAGCGAGGTGCATTGCGCGCCGAAGACGAACGCGCTGGCACAGGCGGCACAAGCCGCATAGCGCATCTGCGAGCCGCTACCTGGAACCGCCCGCCGAATAGTCGACCAACGGACCTGGCCCGATCGCGACCGGTGGCCCTGGATCGTTGGCAAACCAAGACGGCGTGCGCACGGTGGGGCGCGTCGCGTCGTACAAGGGGCCGGGCCCCGGGGCGATCGGGGGACCGGGATCGTTCGCGGATGGCGGCGACGTGCGTGTCCATTCGTATTGCGGCCCGGGACCCGGTGCGATCGGCGGGCCCAGGTCCTTCTCGCCGCGGGCGAGGGCGAGCGCCCTGCGCACAACCTCGTACGAAGGTTCGCCGGGCTGCTGCTCCTCCCGCGCATACCTGCGCACGCGAGGCGCCGGCCGTGGTTCGGGGGCCGGCGCGATGGTTTGTGCCGGCGCAGCGGCGGCGGCAACAGGTGCAGGTGCAGGTGCAGGTGCAGGCTCGACTGCCTTGGCTTGCATTTCCGGCGCAGGTGCCGGCGGGGGTCTGGCTGCCACCGGCACCGTTGCCGGTGCGGCTTCGGCCGGCGCTGCCGATGGCGGCAACGCGGCCGCCATCGGCGTTTCCGGCGCCGGCATCGTCGCGATTCGCCCGGGCACACCCGGCGCAAGGTCGATTTGCCGCGTCACATGCAGATACCAGGCCATGAACACAACCGTCATGGCCACCAGAATCATGCCGAGCCGGAACCAGAACGCAGGCGACTCTGCCGGCAGCGATGGAATCGCGGTATTTCGCAACCAGCCATTGCGCTCCTGCGCGGAGACGTGCATCGGGGGCCGCAACGCACCCATGGCATGCAGCGCTGACGGACCGGAAGCCGCGAATCCTGGCAGCCGGTTGGCACAGCCAGTGCAGAAATTCGCAGCGGGGCGGTTCGTGCTTCCGCAAACGTCACATATGACCGACATGGGTCAACTCCCTGCAAACAAAAGTCACAAACCGTGAACTGTGCCCGAGCAACGGCTGCGGTTGTGTCAGTCGTGTCCTACGACACCTGTCCGTCCGATGCCCAGAAGCCGCGATGCGTCTCGATCATTTCAGGCGCAACTGCCACTACTGGCCCGATTAGCGACCATCTACAGCGGCACGAGGGCCGATGTCCGAAGGCGGCGGCGCACCCATCATGTTTTGCTTGGGGTCGCCAGCCCGTCGATCTTCGGCAGCGCCGGGCTCGACCCGGTGGCAATGATCACCCGCCGGGCGCTGATGCGTTGTTCACCGATCTCGCCCGAGACGACCAGCTCCGCGGCCTAGAAAGCGCGCATCGCCGCGGACCACGGTGGGCGCCCACGCCCTCGAAGCGTTCGACCGATCGTGCGGCGCGATCTCCGCGATGACCCCCTGCATGCGCGTGCACCGCCGCGAAGTCGACCTGCGGCTCGACGCGGTAATGCCGAAGGGCGTGGCACTGCGCATCGCATGCGCCACCTTCGCCGCAGCGAGCAGCGCTTTCGAAGGCACGCAGCCCATGTTCAGGCATTCGCCGCCCATCTTTCCGCGTTCGACCAGGAGAACTTTCACCCCCAGCTGCGCGGCGAAGGCGGTTGCGGAGAGGCCTGCCGAACCGGCACCAATCACACACAGGTCGACCCGCAACGGTTTCAACAAAGGGCCTTTATTGCTCGGGCCTTTTGCGCCGCGCCGCCGCCGTCATTTGCACCCTGCTTGCCATCCTCTTTGCCGACCCCGTGCTCTTCCAGTTTGGCCTTGGCCTTCTTCGTCACGAGCACCGCCACCACCACCGTTGCGACCAGGCCAACGGCGAAGAAGACCCACTACAGCGTGCTTGCGCCCTCGCCCGAGGCCGCCTTGCCGGCCGCGCCCAGGTACACATAGAGCAGCGTGCCGGGCATGATGCCGACGAAGGTGGCCGCCACGTATTCGAGCAGCTTGAGATCGGTGATGCCATAGAAGTAGTTCTGCAGGTTGAACGGCAGCACCGGGCTCAGCCGCAACAGCGCCACCACCTTCCAGCCGCCTTCGCTGACGGCCGACTGGATGGCCTTGAACTTCGGCCGCTCCTGCAGCAGCGACTCGACCTTGTCGTGCGCCAGGTAGCGCGCGACCAAAAAGGCCAGGGCGGCGCCGATGGTGGCCGACACCACCACCAGCGGAAAGCCGATGGCCAGGCCGAAAGCCAGTCCGGCAGCGATCGTCAGCACCGAGACCGGCACCAGCAGTACCGTGCTGACGATGTAGACCGCCGCGAAGATCGGCCAACCCCACGGCCCCAGGCCCTTGATCCAGGCCTGGAACGCATCGGACCATTCCTTGATCGGCAGCAGGAATCAGCCCGCCACCAGTGCCGCAATGAATACGCCGCGCAGTGCCCATTGCCATGGCGAAATCACTGCTGGTTTCGAATCGGTCATGGTTGTCCAGTCGGGTTTCAGGCGGTGAGCTTACGGCGGGCACGCCGCGGCGTTGTTCTAGCCGTGCGACCAAGGCGACGAGATCGAAGCGCCGGTTGAATCGGTAGGAGAAGGGCGTCGACCCATTCGCTTCACGCTCGACGAAAGGGCGCTGTCCGACAGACGCCATCTGTGGGTCGGTGGAATCTTGTAAGCCGCATGTCCTCGGGCGACGTCCGGGGCGCACTCGACATCAAGGACTGCAAGTTCACGATGTTCACCACCCGCCACGCCAACGGTCATTTGCATTCGCGGCCGATGACGATGCGGAACACGCCCCGCGCTTTGCGCACCTCCAAGAGAACTCCATGAGCACCACGACACGCATTGCAGCAGGCAGCCCCTTTCCGACGCTCACCTGGCCTCTGGCTGGTGGGGGCGACCTTACCCTGACCCGCGACAAGGGCTGGCGCCTGCTGGTCGTCTATCGCGGCAAGCACTGTCCACTCTGCAAGAAGTACCTCGCGACCCTCAACGACAAGCTGCAGGAATTCGAAGCCGCCGGCATCAAGGTCGCCGCGGTTTCCGCTGATCCGCGCGAGAAGGCCGAGACCGAGGTCAAGGAAGAAGGCTGGCGCTTCCCGGTGGCTTACGACATGAGCCTCGAGCAGATGCGAGAACTCGGCCTCTACATCTCCGATCCGCGGTCGCCGCAGGAGACCGACCGGCCTTACGCCGAACCCGCGACGTTCGCGATCAATCCCGACGGCAATGTGCAGGTCGTCGACATCTCGAATGCACCGTTTTCGCGGCCGGACCTCGCGTCACTGCTGTCCGGGTTGAAGTTCATTCGGGAAAAGCAGTACCCGGTCCGGGGCACCAGGGCCTGACGCCACGACGCACCCGGGGCTCGCTTTCCGGCTGGTCGCGGGATGGCGTCGCTCCATCAGTCGCAGGCAGCCAATGCAGCAGTGCGCAGTGCCACCGTTGTCTTGTCCTACAGCAGGGCAACAGCAATGGGAGCTGGCGAGTTGAAGGCAATCTCGAGCGCGGCAATGTGCGGGCTATCCAACCCAGGTATGACCTATCAGCCATTTGGCCTACTGAAAGCGCTTGCGTGCCAGCCTAGTTCTGCGTCTTAATCATTTCGCTCTACGAAGGGGCCTTGCGGTTCCGATTGCAAGCGTGTTCGACAAAGAACAAAGAACAAAGGGCCACTTGTGTCTACCGGCCGCCATTGCGCCATCCGCGCCTGCAACTTCGACGAGAAGATCGGTCACCAGCTGTCCTTTGCGCTGTTCGCTCATTGCCCAGGCCCGCTCGAGGAGATCGGCGATACGTCGCACCTCTTCGAAGTCGAAGCGCAGATCGCCGGCTCCGTCCCGGCGTTTACCTGATGTACCGGATGCGCTGGCCGCTCCTCGGTCTTGTCGTGAGCCTGGCGCTGCTGGTGTCGGGGTGCGGCGGCGGCGACGCTCCCAGAGCCGGTCTGGGCAGCGGCGATGCCCGCGGCTCGCATGTCTTTGACGCCCACGCGCCGGGGGCCGCAGTTTGCAGCGGCGCGGACCTCTCCGGCGTGAAGGCCGCCGTGCATGTGGCACCGGACGGCGTGGACGCAGCGGGTTGCGGGACGGGCGCCGCAACGGCCTGCAAGACGGTGCAGCAGGGCATCGGCACCTGCGGCGCCCCGGGGTGCGCTGTGCTGGTGCGCCATGGCCTGTACCCCACCACTGCAACTATCGAACTCAGGAGCGGTGTCAGTGTCTACGGCGGTTGCCGGTTTGCTGGAGAGGCCGATCGTCTCTACCGCAGCACCATCGTCGCCAACCCGCCACCGGGCATGCCGGCGATCGCAGGGCAGGGCATCAACGCGCCGACGATCCTGCAGGGGTTGGTGGTGATCGCGAAGGAAGAAACGGCCGCCGGCAGCCCAAGCATTGCAATGACAGTGAGCGGCAGCCGCGCACTGGCGCTCACCGGCATGGTGCTGATTGCGGGGAAGGGCGGAGATGGCGCCACCGGTTCGAGCGCTCCCGGCCAGCCGGGCGGCTCGGGGGCTTCGCCCACGTGCACGACGTGCCGCGGCGCAGCTGGCAAGGCCTGTCCGTCAAATTTGCCAGCGGGCGACATCGGCAGCGGCGGCGACGGTGCGTCGCAGAACGTGGTCTACAGCTACCAGTGCATTGGACGCTGCCGCTGCGAGCCGCAGCAGGTTGCGGACAGCCTGGGTCTGGTGGGCCAGGGAAGCGGGAACGCGGGCGGCGGCAAGGGCGGCGGTTTCGGCGCGTACGGATGCAGCTGCTATCTGGCTGGGGCGAGCTCGGAGGTGGGCCTCGAGAATCCGGGCCCGGGAGACACCGGCGGCCCAGCCGACAAAGGGCAATGCAGCACGCAGGGCGGCACGGCAAGCGGGCAGATCTGGGGCGCGCCGGTTGCGCAGGGCGCGGCCTGGTTGCCCGGCAGCGGCGGTGTTGGCCAGACGGCCAGCGTCGGTGCGGGAGGCGGAGGTGGCGGCGCGGGCGGGTATGCCACCTGGGACGGCACCGATCGCAATGGCCTCGGCGGGGGCGGCGGGGGCGGGGGCGGCTGCGGTGGACCGGGTGGGCAAGGCGGCCAGCAGGGCGGCGCCTCGCTGGCCTTGGTGCTCATCGATTCGCAGATGCCGCCGGTCGTTCAAGTCAACAGCCTTGTGCCCGGACCCGGAGGGCGGGGCGGTACCGGAGGCCAAGGCGGCGTGGGCGGACCCGGTGGAAGCGGCGGCCCGGGCCTGGTGGGTGGCCAGTTCCCGTTCGACGTGCGGGGGACCTGCCACGCGAGCTTTGCGCCCGCGAGTGGCGGGCCGGGGGGCAGGCGGCGCTGGCAGCGGTGGCGCGGGGGTGACGGCGGGCCGTCGGTCGGCATCGCATTGCGCGGCACGTCGCCGACGCCGACGGGGCTCGCGACCATCTACAGCGGCACGCCGGGCGGTGGTGGCGGCACCGGCCAAGGCGGCGTCAATCCGAACTGCACCGGTGCGCCCGGCCTCCCAGGCCTGCCGGGCGGCTCCGCGTCGGTGGTCGACCTCGACAAACCCCCGGCCGGTGCGATCGTCACGGTCGGCACTCGGTAACGGCGCGTCGGGCCTCGGACGAAGGAACGATCTGCGCCATGGTCTGGAAGCTGCATTGAACCGCCCTGTACATTGCCACACGGCCACACGACCCGGCGCGCGCGCGCGCCGGGTCGGAGCATGGCTGCTGCTGCTCAGTGGGCTGCTCCAGGGCGTGCCCGCTCAGGCCCAGGCGCCTGTGCCTTCATGCCCGGCGAGCCGGGTGGCAGGCGGGCACGACTATCAGGGTCTGGTCCTTACGGCGTGCAGCTTCAACGGGCTCGACTTGAGCAAGGCCAACTTCGCCGGCGCCCGGCTCTCCGCCGTTGTTTTCGTGCGCACCAACCTCGCTGGGGCGGACTTCAGCAACGCCACTTTCGCCGACAGCGGCAGCGCGACCTTTCCGAGCGATTTCAGTTTTGCCGACCTGACGGATGCGAAGTTCATCGGTGCAAAGTTCGACGGCGCGACCTACCTGACCTACGCAACGCTGGCGTGCTCGGATTTCTCCAGCGTCAACCTCAACACTGGAAAGGCAATCTTTGGCGACCAGGCGCTCGCCATCGTCACCACGCGCAGCTGCCGCACGAAGTTCCAGAAGGCAACGATGAACTGCGAGTTCGTACCGCAATGGAGCCAGCTGGACCTCTCGGGCGCCGACATCACCGCCTGCGCCAGCCTGCTGCAGGCAAACGGCGGGAAGGCCGGGCACGACTTCTCCGGCGGGTTGTATGCGGACGTGGTGTTCGACGGGCTCGACCTTACGGGCAGCACATGGACCGGTGCCGTGCTGGAACGCGCCAGTTTTCAGCAGGCGACGCTCGACAACGCCAAGGGCCTGAGCGGCGCAGTCGGCAAGCTCTCGCGCCTGTCCGGAGCGCGTTTCAATCGGGCGAGCCTGCGCAACGTCGATTTGAGCTACGCCGCGCTTTACGGCGCGCAGTTCACCAACGCCGACCTGAGCAACTCCAGCCTCGCGGCCGCAGCGCTGCAGGCCAATCCCGCGGCGCAGCCTCCCATCCAGACCGCGGCCGTCTTCGATGGCGCGCACTTGCGCAATGTCAATCTCGCCGACGCCGACCTGGAGGGCGTGTCGTTCCAGTACGCCAGCTTCTATGGCTCATTCGGCGGCGGCACGCCGCAGATCCCTTGCCAAACGACGTGCCGCAGCCCTGGGTTCACTTGCGCCTGTGCGACGGCCTCAGGGGCCAACCTCACGCGGGCCAACTTCTCGAACGCCTATCTATTCGGCGCCGACTTCACGGGCCCCACCACCATCAACGGCACGCAGTTCGACGCGGCAATCCTGACCGGAGCGAGTTTCGCGGGGGCAAAGTTCAGCGTCGACGGTGGCGCTGCGCCGAGCTTTGGAAAGGCCTTGCTGCAAGGCGCCACCTTCGATGCCAATGCGAACCTGCCCGGTGCCGTCTTCCTGAATGCCTTCGTCGATTTCGGCCGCGCGGGCTCGGGCACCAGCGGCAACGACCTGTACCTCCAGCTCAGTGCCGACTACACGCGCTTCAGGGGCTGGTCTGGCGCGCCGAAGCCCTGCGTGCGGCCAACCTACGCCTCGCCTTCCGCGGTGCCGGCCAGCGTGCCCATGACCTGCCCGGACGGCAGCTCCGGCATCTGCGGTAACGCAAGCACACCGGCTTCGATCGCGCGGTGGAAAAGCGGCATCGCCATGGGGACCAATTCGCCGGTGCCGGGCTGGTATGCCTTCGATGCGACCTATGACAAGGCGGGCGGCAACCCGCCGAGTTGCACCTTTGCGCTGATCGATCCGAACTGGTAACGCTGCAACCCGAGGAGAGCGCATTGACCCATCCACCGAGCCCCGGTCCCCAACAGCCAGGCGAGCTCAACCGCCGAGGTTTCATCACGCAAGGTGCCGGCCTCGGGCTGGCGCTCGGCCTGCCGCCGCTGTTGCAGGGTTGCGGCGGGGGCGGCGCCGATGGCAACGTGCCCGCCGCCGGAACCGCCGGCGGGACCCCCTCGGGCGGCAAGCACGCGGCGACCCTGTTCTTCAATCTCTCGCACGATGATCATGCCGGCAAGACCTACGACCTGACAGGCGGTGGACAGCGCCTGACACTGACGTCCGTGGCGGACGAGCCCGGGGTGCTGCACCTCGCGCGGCAGAGCAACGCTTTCTTGCGCGCGGTGGCCGACCACCAGATCACACACCATGTCGCGGGTGCCCTGTTTGCCAATGATTCGGTCACGCTGTGCTATGTCAGCACCGACCTGCCGCCGTCCGGAACGAATCCAGTCGGCGGCACCTGGTCGATGTCATCCGTGCAGCTCTACATACCGCCGGCCGGTGCGAAGCGGGCCTACGCCGCGGCGCGGCAGTTGACCCCCGAGGGTCCCTTGCAGCTCTCGGCGCGGCGCAAACGCTACGGCGTGGGCCCGGCGCAAACGGAGCAAGACTTGCGCGACGAGCGCGCGCTGCTCGATACCGCCAGCCAGGCCGCGACCCTCGTGGGCTTCCAGCCGGACTTGATGGCGGTGGAGCCGGGTGCGGCGCACACGATTCATTCCAACCACGTCGACGTCGACATCAATGTCTACAACCTCGGCCAGGTGCTGACCGAGCCCAAGTACGGCGCCGCGCTGCCGCAGCAGGCGCCTGGGCAACCGAATGCCCAAGGGTGGGGCACGCTGACGCCCGTGCTGGGTGACGACGACCAGCCGTTGCGCAACAAGGCGGGCCAGCACGCGGGCCGCATCCAGTACTTGCCAAGCCTGCACCCGGACCTGCGGTCGCTGGCAAAAGCCGGCTCCTTTGCGACCACCCCCGGCGTGAAGGACGACACCATGCTAGGCACCGACACCACCGGGTACGCGCCCGGCGATCCACTCGACCTGCGCCTGTTGGGCTCGATGTGGTTGCGCCACGACGGGCTGACCCGCATCGACCAGAGTCCCGGGCAGCCGAGTGCGACAGCGGCGGCCGTGAAGATGGTGCTGAAACAGCAGAACGGCCAGGTGGCCTTCGGGGTGCAGGCCAATGCCACTGCGTCGGGCAGCACCGCCCGGGTGACCCTGTCGCTGACCAACTGGTTCCTCGAATTCCGGGGCGTGTGGCTCCAGTTCCTGAACGCGCAGGGCGATGTGCTCAACCTCACAGCGATCCCCGAGTACAAAAGCGGGTCGATCGTGGCCGGGCACGACCATACGGGCGACACCGACACGGCCATGTTCATCTCCGTGATCGGCCCGGCCTTCACGGTGCTGGCGATCCCGGTGGCGGCCGGCACCTTCCAGGCCGCCTTCAACGTGCCCGCGTCGGCGCACACGGTGCGCGTTCTGTCGAGCACGATGTCGTTCCAGGGCGGCAACCTGTATCCAGCGACCGTCGTGCCCGGGGCGGTGATGACGGGCATCGTCAACTACGGCATCACCATGATGCTGTGCGCCTTGGGCGCCGGGACCTTGATTCCGGCCATGTACAAGGCGGTGATCATTCCCGTCGCGCAGGCGCTCGCGCTCGAGCTGGTCAAGATCCTGAGCGATGCCATCAATGGCGGCAAGTCGCTGGACGACCAGATCTCGACGGCTGCGTACTGGGAAGCGCAGGGCCTCCTCTTGGCGAAGGTGCTGGTGACGCGAGAGGCCAGTGCGACTGTCAAGTCGCTGGTCGAGTGGGTGGTGGCTGAAGCCACGGCCGGTGCCGTGGAGGATTCGATTCCCGTCGTCGGTCAGATTCTGCAGGCCATCTCCATCGCCGTCGGCGTGGCCTCCGTCTTGGAGACCGGCGTGGCGATGGCGTTAGCGCCGTGGACCTACGTGGATGACCTGGTCTTCACGCACGACCTGAATGTGACGCTCCTGAAAGACGTGAATGACGCCACCTTCCCGAGCAGCGCGACGCGCTATACCGTGACTGCCATGTTCGACAACGGAACCCCTTACGTGCAGAGCTTCAAATTGCCGCCACTGGTGCCAGCCACGTTGCCACCCGTTGGCTTCGGCGCCGTGCCGCTCGGCGGGTTGGTCAACGTGTCGGTGGCCTTCGTGCAGGAGAGCACGTCGCCCGGCACGCCCGACATCATGCTCGGCAAGGGTTCGACCGGCCCGATCGCCAACGACGTCGGCGCCGCCCCCAGCCTGACCATCCAGGAGATGCGGCATCCCATCGATGCCGCCACGGTCTACGCGCACCGGCAGAAGACCCAGCTTGACCCCACGGCGCGGCACGTCTGGGGCGCCGGCGCGGCACCCACGGTGCGCACGGACGCCGCGTGCGGCGGCGCCGGCACTGCGTGTGCCTACCGCAGCATTTCCGTGCGCCAGGGTACCGGCCCGTCGGTGCCGGGGTACGTCGGCTATGCGTGGGAGGCACAAAACACCGACCCAAATATCGCGCCCAGTTGCGTCGGAGGGCTCACAGGCCAGCTCGACCAGGTGGCCAACCTCAACACGGACGGCACCACCAACGGCGGGCGCGACGCGCAACTGGGTTATGCCAATGGCGCCTGCGGCATCGGCGGTCATGGCGTGCGCGTGGCCTACAGCCTGCTGTCCCATGGGTCTCTGAACTTCTACCTTGACACCACCCTGCCCAGTGCACCCATGCTGCGGCAGGTGGTGCTCGAGCCCCAGCCGTCCTTCGCGGGACCGTTGTCGGGCCAGGCCTGGGGGGCGCTCAATCATGCGTGCGATGCGCTGCTGCTGCATCCTGCGGGCTATGTGGTGAGCATCAACAAGACGCTGCACACCCTCGAGACGCTGCGCATTCCGCGCGCGGGGATGGCGGATGCGGACGCGCGGCTGCAATTGCTCGCCCACGTGAAAAGCGGCAAGGGCTCGCGTCCCGGACTGATGAACACACCGGTCGCTGCTGCGGTGTCGGCAGACGGCGTGATCCTCGTGCTCGAATCTGGCAACAACCGCATCCAGGCTTTCGATCTGGGCGGCAACCCGGTGCGCCACTTTCCGGGCCAGAACGGTGCGGCCACCTCGCCGTACAGCCTGAGCCTTGGGGGTACCGATCCGCAGCAGGGCTGGGACTACCTGGACCTCGCCGTGGAATACACCGGCTACCTTTATGTGCTGGCATACAACCGCATCACTCTGGCGTCCCGACTCGACATCTATCACCCTCAGCAAACCGGAAATCAGCCCATATCAACCACGCCAAACGTCAACGCTGCGCGGCTCACGGTGGATTTCTGGCGCAACGTCTACACGCTGAATTACGAGCTTCTGCAGCTTCCCGGTGGTGCTGCACCCGGACTTACCGAGCCGTCCATCAGTTTATGGACGCCTTGATTGGGGAATTGTCTACGCGTCCTGCCGAGAAATTCAGAAACTGCTCTCGCGATCCCGACGTCACTTCGGTCCTGCGTCGCCTACAGAATGACGGGCGCCATAGTCGTTCAGCCAGGTGCGCGCGCGGGCCAAGAGCGTTGATCTAGCGCTTGACTCATCCTTGAAATTCCCCGCAAGAACGACTCGGCACATCAATCGCTTCCCGCACAACAAATCGGCATGGTAGGCGCCTGTCCGATCACTGAGCCCGATGACCTCGATGTCCATGCGCCACTCGGGTGAGGGCAGCAAGATCGTAGTGTTCGCAGCGTCGGAGGATAGGTCGTAGGCCATTTCCTACGAACTTTAGCGTTAATCGGGGGCAATGCCCAGGAAGAAACGCACGCAATCTTCGCCGTTGCAGTCTAGGACGGCCTCGCTTACAGAGCAGGCGCCTTCTGTCGTGACGCGATTACTCCCACCATCGTCAATTTTGACGGTGGCAATGTCCGCGATGGTTGCAAGGTGTACGCCCGGCGAGAGGGTCCCGTCAGTGGATCCCCGGAAACAAGGCCGATCTATCTATAACCCTCTGGACGTGCCGCCTGACTTGCTTCAGGAGCGTCGTGCGCGTCAACGCCGGTCTGTTGCAGGCGGCGATCGCGGAAAAACCAAGGTAGCTAGTGCCCTCAACGCCCGACAAGCACCATTTTCAATCGCTCGACGCCGCTCGCGGCGCGGCCGCACTCGTGGTCGTGCTTTATCACTGGGAGAACTTCTCCGGCCAATGGTTCGACAGTGGCTTTTTGGCAGTCGACTTCTTCTTTGGGCTTAGCGGCTTCGTGCTTGCACATGCCTATGCCGGAAAGCTCTGCAACGGAACTATAAATGCGCGTCAGTTCATGGTGGCGCGAGTGGTGCGGCTGTATCCGCTGTATCTGCTGGGACTGCTCCTGTTGCTCGCCGTGCTCGGTTTTCGCCTGGCGATGGGACTCGATTTGCCCTGGTCCACCAACGCGATGATCGGCAAACTCCCATCCGCGTTTTTGATGCTGCCGTCGCCTTCCTTGGACGTGCGAGGCTTCCTTTACCCTTTCAATATTCCAGCTTGGTCGATACTGTTCGAATTGCTCGTGAACCTGTTCTTCGCTGTCTTTTGTCGGCAGTTAATGGTCCCTCGGATCCGCTGGACTTTGATCGCCGTCTCGGGCGCATTGCTGGCGATCCAACTTTTGGGGTTGGGCGTCGAAGAGGGCGGCCCCACTTGGAACACATTGGCCTTTGGCATTCCGCGCGTCGTCTTCTCCTTCTTCGTAGGAGTGCAGTTGTATGAGTGGCACCGCCGCGGGGGCGGGCCCGCGCGTGCAACAAAACGGCAGGGGTCCTGGAGCTTGGGGGCCTTGGCCTTGCTGATAGCCTGCCTTATCGGCCCGTCTGCGCCGCTAATGCATGCGTTCGCAATCTTCTTCATCTTTCCGGCACTCATCTGGACGCTGGCTTCGTCAAGCCTTCCATCCGGCCGAGCGGGTGCAGCGCTGCGTGAGCTGGGCGTCGTCTCGTACGCGCTCTACATGCTGCATTCGAGTGTCGGCTTGCTCTATGCCACAGCCCTGCAACGATGGTCCCTGGCCCCTGACGCTTGGCCGGCGGCTGTGATCCCGTTGCTCGTTTTGCTAGTGGTAGCAAGCTGGGCGGGCATCCGGTGGTTCGACAGACCTGTCCGTGGCCTGCTCCAGCGGGGACTGCGCGCTCCAGGTTCAAGCGCTGTCGCCTCAAAGTGATCGCCGTTGACGCGAGCCGAGGTGCCGGCGCAGTTAAACGCCGCGCCCGGCGCTTGACGCCGAACGGTCTCAGCATTCTCTAAACGATGGATCTAGACGGTGAGTTCGGCGATCCCGAGTTCCATTGCGATTTGCCTGCTGGTGAGTCCAGGGTCGAGGAGGACGAGCCTCAATCATTCTGCGAGGAGCGATGCGCCCAGCCGGTGGTGTGCTTCTCGAGCGCGCTGAAGAGCTCATACATCAGCATCGCCATCGCGCCCACCACCATCAGGCCGGCGAAGGCAAGACCCATCTGCATGGCCGAGCCGGCGGAGATCAGCAGGTAGCCGATGCCCTCGTTGGCGGCCGTCATTTCCGACACGGTGGTGCCGACGAAGGCCAGCGTGATCGCCACCTTGAGCGAGCCGTAGAAGTAAGGCATGGAGCGCGGCAGGCCGATCTTCATCAGCACGTCCCAGCGCTTGGCGCCGAGCACCCGCAGCACGTCTTCGAGCTCGGGTTCGAGCGTGGCCAGCCCGGTCGCGATGTTGACCATGATCGGAAAAAAGCTGATCAGGAACGCGGTGAGGATGGCCGGGCCGGCGCCGATGCCGAACCACACCACCAGGATCGGCACGAAGGCCGCTTTCGGCAGTGCGTTGAAGGCGGTCATCAGCGGGTACACGGCGGCATAGGCCAGGCGCGAGCTGCCGATCACGAAGCCCAGCAGCACGCCCACCACGATCGCCAGGCCGAAGCCCGCCATCGTGACCCAGTAGGTCCGCCACGCGTGGCCGGCGATGATTTCCTTGAACTCCCAGAACTGGGTCCAGATGCGCGAAGGGCTCGGAAAAATAAACTCCGACACGCCGAAGCCGCGGCAGATGATCTCCCAGAGCAGGATCACCGCGACCAGCAGGATCCAAGGCGACCAGCGCTCGACCCGCTTGCTGTTCATCATGCTGCTCATACCGCGGCCCCCGCGGCTGCGGCTTGCGCGGCGCCGATGCCGGTGTTGCGGATCGCGCCGATGTGCCCGCGCAGCTCAAGCACGATGTCGGTGAATTCCTTGGTGTAGGTGACTTCGAGGTCGCGCGGGCGCGCAAGCTCGATCTCGCGTTTGACGACGAAGCGCCCTGGGCTCTTGCTCATCACGTACACCGTGTCGGCCAGAAACACCGATTCGCGCAGGTCGTGCGTGACCAGGATCACGTTGAAGCGCTGTTCGGTCCAGAGGTCGCGCAGGATGCACCACAGCTCTTCGCGGGTGAACGCGTCGAGCGCGCCGAAGGGCTCGTCGAGCAGCAGCATCTTGGGCTCGTGGATGAGCGCGCGGCAGATGCTCGCGCGCTGCTGCATGCCGCCCGAGAGTTGCCACGGAAACTTGTCCTCGTAGCCCGCCAGCCCCACCTTCTGCAGCAGCTTGCGTGCCCGCTCGACGTATTCGCGGCGCTTGGCCTTGAAGTTCGAGCGGTAGGGCTCGACGATCT
Source organism: Variovorax sp. (assembly GCA_037720315.1). Lineage (GTDB taxonomy): Bacteria > Pseudomonadota > Gammaproteobacteria > Burkholderiales > Burkholderiaceae_C > Variovorax. The sequence continues at coordinate 29,271 of JBBJMS010000007.1, forward strand.
CCAGCGGCAGCAGAACGTTGTCGACCGTGGTGCGCCAGGGCAGCAGGGACGGCGCCTGAAACGCCATGCCCGAGATCTTGAGCGGCCCGGTGACCGGCTGGCCGTCGATGCGAATCTTGCCCATCGACGGCATCTTGAGCCCGGTGGTGAGCTTCATGAAGGTCGACTTGCCGCAGCCCGACGGCCCGACGATGGCGATGAACTCGCCCTGCTTCACCTGGAGGTCGATGGCCTCGACCGCGAAGTGATTGGCGCGCAGCAACTCTTCGTTGTAGGCGAGCCAGACGTCCTGGAAGTCGACGAAAGCGGCGGTTTGTGATGCGTGGGGTTCCGGCATGTGATCAGTTCAATTCAATGCAAGGGCGGTCGGGTTTGTCCCGCCAGAAATGCCGTCGATCCGGCTTGCCGGTCGGCTGGCATTGCCCCCGGAAGGGGGTGCGCGACCACACGAAGTGAGAAGCCGGGGGAGAGCTTATTTCCGCAGGATATTCAGTTCGGCGGCCGGCGGCAGCATCGCCGACGTCCACACCGCATCCGGAACCACCCGCGTCTTGGTGTTGAAGGCATCCGACACCTGCGACGCCATCAGCGACAGGCGGCCCGCGTTGACCGCGCCGAAGCCGTCGGTGCGGGCGTCCGGGCTGTTGATGACGGTTTCGATCGCCAGCTTCAGACGCCGCGTTTCGAGCGTGCTGTCGATGATGCCGTCGCGCTTCTTGACCGACTCGATCGCCACCGCCGGATTGGCAATGACTTCCTTCGCGCCCTTGGCAAAGGCCGACAGGAAGGCCTTGACTGCCGCCGGGTTCTCCTTGATCAGCTTGGGTGACGCGATGATCACGTTGCCGTAGAGCTTCACGCCGTAGTCGGGGTAGGGAAGCACCACGATGTCGGCCGGCTTGGCGCCGCGTGCTTCGAGGTTGAGCAGCGACGTGAAGGTGAAGCCGGTGATGGCGTCGACGTCGCCGCGAATCAGCATGGTCTCGCGCAGCGTCGGGTCCATCGCGGTCCAGTTGACCGCGCCGACGTTGTTGGCCTTGGCGAAGATCGGAAAGGCCCTGCGGCCGGCGTCGAACACCGGCGCACCGAGCTTCTTGCCGGCCAGGTCGGACGGCTTGGTGATGCCGCTCTTCTTGAGCGTCATGACAGAGGCCGGGGTGTTGTTGTAGACCATCATCACCGCGACCGGCTTGTTCGGGCTGTCGGGGTTGTTGGCGTGGAATTCCATCAGCGCGGCGAGGTCGGCGAAGCCCATTTCATACGCGCCGGACGCCACGCGCGTCACGGTGCCGCCCGAGCCGTTGCCGGCATCGATGGTCACGTCGAGGCCAGCGTCCTTGAAGTAGCCCTTCGCAGCCGGGTGGAGGAAGAGCGCGGCCGGGCCCTCGAAGCGCCAGTCGAGCTGGAACTTGATCGGCGTGGGGCTTTGCGCATGCGCGGCGCCAAGGCCGAGGCCGAGTGCCGAAACGGCGAGAAATGTCTGAATGAGTTGGCGCTTGTTCATGCGAGATCCATGGAGGGTTGGTGCAAGGCATTCAAGCAAAAACGGTGCCGGCACGCACTTGGTGCGAACCCTCCCGATGGGCCTCAAGGGTGCGCATCCGCATCGACAAGCGTTGCCCGTGCACCGTGGCAGGGCGCTCAACGCGTCTGACCGGCGGGCGTGGCGTTGGCGACGGCCAGCGCCGTCATGTTCAGCACGCGCCGCACCGTCGCCGAAGGCGTGAGGATATGGGCCGAGCGCGCGGTGCCCATCAGGATCGGGCCGACGGTCACGCCGTTGCCGCCGGTCATCTTGAGCACATTGAACAGAATGTTGGCCGCGTCCAGGTTCGGGCAGATCAGAAGGTTGGCTTCGCCCGCAAGGGTGGTGTCGGGCATGGCGGTGTGCCTCACCTGCTGGGAAAGCGCCGCGTCGCCATGCATCTCGCCATCGCATTCCACGTCGGGCGCCATGGTGGCGAACAGCTCGCGCGCCCTGCGCATCTTGCGGGCCGAGCCGCGGTCGGACGAGCCGAAATTGCTGTGCGAGAGAAACGCCACCTTCGGCGGCAGACCGAAGCGCCGCACTTCCTCGGCGGCCATCACGGCGATCTCGGCCAGCGTCTCGGCGCTCGGGTCTTCATGCACATGGGTATCGGCGATGAAGAGCGTGTACTTTTCGAGCGTGAGCGCATTCAGGGTTGCGAAGCCGGGCGCGCCCGGCTTCAGGCCCAGCACGTTGTCGAGGATCTTCAGGTGGCTGTCGAAACGGCCGACCAGGCCGCATAGCATCGCGTCCGCATCGCCCAGAAGCACCATCAGCGATGCGATGGTGGTGTTGGAGCGGCGCACCATGGCCTTCGCCGCTTCGGGCGTGATGCCGCGGCGGCCCATCAGCGTGTGATAAGTCTCCCAGTAGGTGCGAAAGCGCGGGTCGTCCTCGGGGTTCACGCAGTCGATGTCGGTGCCCAGGCGGATGTGCAGTCCGGCTTTCTTGATGCGCGTTTCGATCACGGCGGGCCGGCCCACCAGGATCGGCATCGCCAGGCCCTCGTCGACCGCGAGCTGCGCAGCCCGCAGCACCCGGTCGTCCTCGCCCTCTGCAAAAGCCACGCGCTTGGCGCTCGCCAGCTTGGCGGCGGTGAACACCGGGCGCATGAACATGCCGGTCTGGTAGACGAAGCGCGTGAGGTGCTGGCGGTAGGCCTCCAGGTCTTCGATGGGCCGGGCAGCGACGCCCGACGCTTGCGCCGCCTTGGCCACCGCCGGCGCGATGCGCAGGATGAGGCGCGAGTCGAAGGGCTTGGGAATCAGGTAGTCGGGGCCGAACGTGAGCTCCTGCCCGGCGTACGCGGTGGCAACCTCTTCGCTGATGTCGGCCTTGGTCAGGTCGGCGATCTCGCGCACGCAGGCGAGCTTCATTTCTTCGGTGATCTTGCTGGCGCCGCAATCGAGCGCGCCGCGGAAGATGTAGGGAAAGCAGAGCACGTTGTTGACCTGGTTCGGATAGTCCGAGCGGCCGGTGGCAATGATGCAGTCGGGCCGCGCTTGCTTGGCCAGTTCGGGCCGGATCTCCGGCTCCGGGTTGGCCAGCGCGAGGATGATCGGCTGGCTCGCCATGGCTTTCACCATGTCCTGCGTGACGATGCCCGGCGCCGAGCAGCCGAGGAACACGTCCGCATCGTTCATCACGTCGGCGAGTGTGCGCGCGCCGGTGTCCTGCTGCGCATAGCGCGCCTTCGACGCGTCGAAGCCGCCGGGCCGGCCTTCGTAGATCAGGCCCTTCGAGTCGACTGCATGGATGTTCTTCGCCAGCGCGCCGAGCCCGATCAGCACGTCCAGGCAGGCGATGGCCGCGGCGCCGGCGCCCGAGACTGCGATCTTCACGTCCTCGATCTTCTTGCCGACCAGTTCCAGCCCGTTGATGAGCGCCGCCGCGGAGATGATGGCCGTGCCGTGCTGGTCGTCGTGGAACACCGGAATGTTCATGCGCTCGCGCAGCTTCTGCTCGATGTAGAAGCACTCGGGCGCCTTGATGTCCTCCAGGTTGATGCCACCCAGCGTGGGCTCGAGCGCGGCAATGATGTCGACCAGCTTGTCGGGGTCGGTTTCGGCCAGCTCGATGTCGAACACGTCGATGCCGGCGAACTTCTTGAACAGGCAGGCCTTGCCTTCCATCACCGGCTTGGCAGCCAGCGGGCCGATGTTGCCCAGGCCGAGCACCGCGGTGCCGTTGGTAACCACGCCGACCAGATTGCCGCGCGAGGTGTATTCGGCCGCCATCGACGGGTCGGCCTGGATGTCGAGGCACGGATAGGCCACCCCCGGCGAATAGGCCAGCGACAGGTCGCGCTGGTTCAAGAGCGGTTTGGTCGGCGAGATCGAGATCTTGCCCTTGACCGGCGAGCGGTGGTACTCGCGGGCCGCGTCGCGCAGGGCTTCTTCGGTGGGGGAGAGCGGGTTTGCCATCGGTGTCTCCTGACTTGCTTGGGCTCGATGGAAAGGCTAAACCGAAAGTGCCGAGCCGGGGGGTGGTGAAAGCACGCGCTGTCCTTGTTTTCAAGTCCAGTGCCGGGGCGCAGGCGGCGAGGCCGACGACTCAGCTCAGAATGTTCGGAGCAAGGTTGTCTATCGGCCAACTACTGCCGGTCGCGACGGACTGCTGTGCGGCATCTCGCCGGTACGTCGGGCATCAGGCGCTGCAGCTTGAGCAGCCCCGCTACATCTGCACCGGCGGGCACTTGACCGAACCGTACGAACAGAACACGCAACAATCGCCTGCCTTCGGGCGCAGCAACGTCTTGCAGCCCTCGCACTCGTAAACGAACTGGCAGGCGTCGGTGGGCATGACTTCGCTCTTGACGTGGGCGCACTGCGGGCAAGTCAGTACCGACTCAAGCACTGGATCAGATGTCGTCATTTGCGAACCCCCGAGGGAAAGCCGGCCTCGGTCGTGGCCTTGACCAGTGCCACGGTGCTGGTCGTATCGGCGTCGAATGTCACTGTTACCGTCTTCCTTTCGAAGTCGACGCGCGCCTGACTCACGCCGGAAACCTTCTCCAGGGACTTCTTGACCGTGACTGGGCACAGGCCGCAGGTCATGTTCTTCACATCGAGAACAGTAGTCTGGGGCGTTGCAGCAAACGCGGCCAGCGGCATCAGCGCGACAAACAGGGCGGAGAGCGAGTAACGCATAGGAAGTCCCTTCAAAGAAAAAGCGGAGCCAACCAAGGCACCGACAGCAACAGTAAGAGCGCCAGCGAGACGACCCAGAAGATCAACCGCTGGCGCCTGGCGACGATCGGTTCAGCGCAGGCGGCACCCGGCTCACAGACCTGCGGCTGCAAGTAAAGGCGCCTGCACGCCAGAGCCAGGAACAGAAGCGTTGCGGCGATGAACAAAGGCCGCAGCGGCTCCAGCGCGGTCAAGTTGGCAACCCAGGCGCCGCCGATGCCTAGCATCAGTAGCACCAGCGGACCGACGCAGCAGATCGACGCACCGATGGCAGCCAGCGCCCCGGCGACTAGTGAACTCTTGAACTTGAGCGTTGGCATCCGCGTGTGTGAACGTACTTGGTGACCGAGAGTCTAAAGTCCGTACCATGGTACGGAGTCAAGCATGCACAGCGGGACCGAGATGACGATAGGGCGTCTGGCCGACGAGGCCGGTGTAAACGTCGAGACGATCCGCTACTACCAGCGCCGCGGATTGATGCTGGAGCCAGACAGGCCGATCAATGGACAGCGCCGCTACTCCATGGCTGTCGTCAAGCGCGTGCGCTTCATCAAGCGGGCGCAGGTGCTGGGCTTCACCCTAGACGAAGTCGGCAGCCTGCTTGAACTCGACGAGGCGCACGCCTGCGCCGACACGCGAGAACTGGCTGCGAATAAGCTGCAAGTCATCGAAGGAAAACTCGCTGATTTGAAAGCGATGCGCAAGGCGCTCACGGCGCTTCTGCGCCAGTGCGATACAGATTCGACCAAAGGTATTTGCCCAATCATCCACGCACTGGTTGCCGATTGATGCAGGGTCGGTGGGATCGCCGGACGCTTGCTGTGCAGCGGCCAGACCGCTTTGTGGCTGCGAGTTTCAGACTTTGGATGGCCGCAACGGGTCGAATCGAGCCGACGCGCAGAGGGAGCGTGGCATCAAGACATGGCGTCAAACGCAAGAGCTGAGTGCAGGCGCTGCGCCTTCCCCCGCCTCGGGTGAATGACTATCTTCTGGACATGCGCTCGAACAGGTTTCGTACGAGCGAAACGAAAGGAAGAAGCATGGACAGCAACACTCTCGACGCATCAATGAAGGGCGTCAAGTCAGTCTGGGGACCCCTGAGCACCGAAGTGGTCGCTCGTTGTCTCAAGCACTTGGAGGATCTGGTCAAGGCGCCCGCCACCGAGGAATGGTTGGCGGCCCTGCACAGGGAGGGCCCGGCCAACAAGGAGCTCTACCGCGACCCGTCGCATGGCTACGTGCTCTTGGCGCACACGGAGTACGCAGGGCTGTACAGACCGCCCCATGACCACGGACGGGGGTGGGTCATCTATGCCATTCAGCAAGGTGAAATCGAGATGGCTACCTATGCCCGCATCGAGGAGCCGGACGGCAGCATTCGGCTCGTGAAGAGGAATACAACGTTGGTGCGGCCCGGGCAGGTTCAGGTTTATCTGCCAGGAGATGTCCATGACACACGATGCGTGACCGGGCCGGCGCTGTTGTTCCGCTTCACAGAAAGAGACTTGAAGAAGGAAGATCAGGAAGAACACCGCGTGACGCGGTATGTCGAGCGAGACGGTTCATGGACGGTGAATTGACACAGACGGACGATGCCAGCGCCGGGTTGCTTGAGCCGCGGCGCACGGTCGCGATTGCCGCGGTGCTGGCGGCCATGGTGCTCGCGGTGTTCGACGCGGCGATTGCCAACGTGGCGCTTCCAACGATCGCCCAGTCCCTGAACGTGACGCCAGGCATGTCGGTGTGGATCATCACCGCCTACCAGACGGCCCTTGTGATGGCCTTGCTGCCTTGCGCAGCGCTCGGGGAAAGCCTGGGTTATCGCCGTGTGTTCACGCTGGGCGTTGCGCTGTTCACGGCCGCTTCCGTCTTATGCGCGCTTTCGCCGTCGCTGCCGTGGCTCGTCGCAGCACGCTTTCTCCAGGGGCTCGGGGCTGCGGCGATCATGGCGCTCGGCATCGCGCTGCTGCGCCTTGTTGTTCCTCAGCGCCAGCTCGGCGCCGCCATCGGTTGGAATGCACTCGCGGTTGCTCTGTCCTCGGCGGCGGGTCCGACGATCGGCGCGGTGATCTTGTCATGCGCGAGCTGGCCCTGGCTGTTCGCGGTCAATCTGCCTCTGGGTGCGATGGTGCTCTACGCGGCCCGTGCGCTGCCGGCGCGCCCCGGATCGGCGCGCCGGCTCGACCGGCTCAGCGTGGCGCTGAACGTTGGGGCCCTTGCGTCGCTGGTGGTCGGCGCGGAAGTCTTGGTGACCGAGCCGGCGCTCGCTGCCGCCTTGCTCGCTGCGGCAGCCCTCGGCGTTGCCGTGCTGGTTCGCCGGGAGATGCGAAGCGAAGTGCCGCTGATCCCGCTCGACCTTCTGCGCGCGACTTCATTCCGCACATCGGTGATCGCCTCGATTTGTTGCTTCGCTGGCATGACTATTGCCCTGCTAGCACTGCCGTTCTATCTGCAGCACAGCCTTGGCCAGGACACGTTGACGACCGGGCTTTACATGACCCCCTGGCCGCTGACAGTGGCGGTCGTAGCCCCACTGGCGGGCCGCCTCGCTAACCGCATACCTACTGCCCGGCTTTGCGCCACCGGCGGCGCCTGTCTGGCAGTGGGGCTCGCTGCCGCCTCGCTCTGGCCGCTGCAGGGCCAGCCGCTTCCGCTGGTGCCGCTCACCATGCTGTGTGGCCTTGGGTTCGGCCTCTTTCAGGTGCCGAACAACCGCAACATGTTCCTCTCGACACCGCGCGAAAGAAGTGGTGCAGCAGGTGGAATGCAGGCCAGCGCGAGGTTAGCGGGCCAGACCGCTGGTGGGGTCGTCATGAGCCTGCTCTTCACCGTGGCGTCCGCCGAGGTGGCACCGAGAATTGGCCTTGCCCTGGGAGCGCTGCTGACGTTGTCGGCAGGACTCGTGAGCACGCTGCGGGTCGAGCCGACGGGCGACCGCTGACCGAATCGGCCTCCCCATCAAACCCTGGACCCTTTCCGCCGTGACTTCGCACCGTCGATGGTCCTCAGCCCGCGAGGCCTGACTCCATTCCACGGTGGCGCCGGGTCCTGCGCCACCCCCTGGCGCGCGTGCTGGCCGCATCGTTGTAATGCTTCTGGCGCTGAGCTTCGCCGTGACGCAAGCCTTGCTGCTCACCCTCAAGCAGATTCCGGAGATGCTGCTCGTATCGGTGATGGAAGAACTCTTGATGCGCGACGTGGTGTTCGGAATCGACTGGCAGGCCTGGGGCACTCAGTGTGCTTTGGCGCTCTCGACCTTGCTCTTCGTTGTCGCGCAGCTGTCCGACGAGATCGTCTGGTCGGTGGCCGCCGCGCTGTTACTGGGCCGTGCTCACGCTCGGTGCAAGTTCACGCGAGTGTTCAGCGCTCCGCCTGATCACGCGCGATCACCGTCGGCTCCGGAAAGCCGTCCAGACCCGACGTCGCTCGGCAGACCTCTCGAACACACCCGCGAAGCCAACGATGTGCGGTGTCGCCATCCAGCCGCGGATGCCAGAGCAATGAAACCGTGAACTGTGGAATGGTCAGCGGAATAGCAAAGCTGTGCATTCCGGCGTAGAGATTGCCGGTGTGCCGTTCGTGAACGGTTGCGACCAGATCGGTGGAGCGGGCCAATGCCAGCGCCGCCGAGAAGCCACCAACGATGACGGCGATCCGCCGTTCCAGCCCCAACCCTGCGAGGGCGTAATCGATGGGCCCTTTGTCATTGTCTCGGCGCGAGACGTGGACGTGCGCTGCCTTGGCAAAGCGCAAGGGTGTCATTTCGCCTTCGCTCAGCCGGTGCCCCGCTCGAACGACACCCACGTAGCGGTCTCTAAACAAGGCCTGCGTGCGCACTTCCGGGCCGATGGCCTTGTCGACCACGCCCGTTTCCAGATCGACAGTCCCGTCGCGCAGCGGCCCGCTGTCCTTGTCGAGCTTGTGCAGGAAGTGCAAGCGTGCGGCGGGCGCCTCTTCGGCCACACGAGCCAGGAGCCTGGCCCCGAAGTTCTCCACGAAGCCTTCGCTGGCCCGCATCGTGAACGTTCGGTCGAGTTGTCCGAGGGCGACCTTGTTGGCAGGGCGCAGGGCAGCTTCAGCGTCATGAACGAGTTGAGTGATGGAATCGCGAAGCTCGAGCGCTCGCGGCGAGGCCACCATGCCGCGACCCGCCCTCACCAGCAGCGGATCGCCGGTCGCTTCGCGCAAGCGCGTCAGCGCGCGGCTCATTGCCGACGGGCTCAGGCGCAAGCGTCGTGCGGCGCGCGCAACGTTCCCTTCCGCGAGCAACACGTCGAGGGTGAACAACAGGTTGAGATCGGGTCTGGCCAAGGCGTCGCTCCAAGCGTTGCAGTCCTGACATGGCGCCCCATGCACGAACCAAGTGCAAATCATGCGCCTTCCGCAACGCAGGCTGACTCACTAAGCTGGTGCAGCTGGAGCGCGTTTCTTCAATGCGATTTGCAAGGACCACGCCTCAGCAAGGCTGCTGAATGTCCGCCGCGGAATCAATTGGAATCGGTGCAGCACCCCTGGTATGCCGAAGCGGTGCGTGCGGCGATGCCCAAGCCGCTGGACTACCGCGAGGTGCCCAAGGCGGGCCATTCGACTTCTGGCGCCATGCACGCCGCGCTTTGCCGCGATGGCGCCACCGTTATGCAGCAGTCAGCCCGGCTTTGACAGGGTGGCATCTCACCGCGAGTTCAACGCGGTGGTCTTGGGCTTCTTCGGAGTTGCGCTGAAACCCTGAGCCTCTGCTCTTGCTGAAGATGCGACAAGCTGATCGGCAGCAAACGCTGGGGCCTGACTCGGCTTGTGCACCTGAATATTGCACGCCCGCCGAGGTCTGCATCCCTCCCAACGGGTGGCTCCGTGATCGGCTCTGCGGCTTCGCTTCCTCTGCGGGATACCGACATGGAAGGCACAGGGCATAGTCGGGCATGCCAATGCCCATCAAGGTAACCAAGCTGTGCGCTCCGCAGCGCGTCAAGCATGTGGTGTCGCAGGGAACGCTGGTGGAGCGGCTCGACAACGGCTTGGCCGGAAAACTGACGCCCTTTTTTCCTACGCGTCGCCTTTTCGTGCCGGCCTTACTGCGAGGCGTGCTCGGCGCACCGGTCAACAGCCCAGCGGCTTTCGAGGTCGAATGACGGGAATGGGGCGCCGAGTTGTAGCCCGCGACAGTCGCAGACGGGTCGATAGCGGCGGTAGAGGCTGATTCAGAAAGCTCTCGCTCAGCCTCGTTTCGCTTCAACAGTGGCGAACCTTGATCCTAAAAGCTCCGCGCTCGGCGGCGCAGAGAGGTTCGCCCACCACCGCCCCGCGCACCCACAAAATCAAGCGACGTCAGGCGCCACCGGATGCTGCGCCATCGCCTCCAGCGCCCGCACCAGCGCCGAATGGTCCGCCTGCCCATGGCCCAGTGCAGCACACGAGTTCATCAACTGCGCCACGCCGGCGGTCTGCGGCAGCGCCACGCCGAGCGACCGCGCGCTCGAAAGCGCGAGGTTCAGGTCTTTCTGGTGCAGCGCGATGCGAAAGCCCGGTGCAAAGGTGCGCTTGATCATCCGCTCGCCATGCACTTCGAGAATGCGCGAGGACGCGAAGCCGCCCATCAGCGCCTGCCGCACCTTGGCCGGGTCGGCGCCGGCCTTGCTGGCGAACACCAGCGCCTCGCTCACCGCCGCGATGTTGAGCGCCACGATGATCTGGTTGGCCACCTTGCAGACCTGGCCGTCGCCGGCGCCGCCGACCAGCGTGACGTTCTTGCCCATCTTCTCGAGCAGCGGCCGCACGCGACCGAAGGTGCCTTCGTCGCCGCCGCACATGATGGTCAGGCTTGCCGCCTTGGCGCCGACTTCGCCGCCCGATACCGGCGCGTCGACCCAGCCGCAGCCGAGCGCCACGATCTGCTGCGCGAAGGCCTTGGTCGCGATCGGATCGATCGAGCTGCAGTCGACCACCGTCTTGCCCTTCGACAGGCCGGCCGCGACGCCGCCGACGCCGAACAGCACCTTCTCCACATCGGGCGTGTCGGGCACCATGATGAAGACGATGTCGGCCTGCCGCGCCACCTCGGCGGCGGATGCGCACACGGTCGCACGCGAGGCGAAGGGCTCCGGCGTCTCGCCGTGCGTGTTGACGAAGAGCTGGTAGCCGGCTTCGAGCAGGTGCCCCGCCATCGGCGCGCCCATGATGCCCAGGCCGATGAAGCCGATTTTTTGTTGCGTTGCTTCGGACATGTGTTCCTGCTGGTTCATTGGGTGAGGGTCCGGCGCCAGCCCAGGCCGTCGACCGTGTCGGTGCGCGGCTTGTATTCGCAGCCGATCCAGCCGGTGTAGCCGGCGGCATCGATGTGCCTGAAGAGCCATGGGTAGTTGATCTCGCCCGTGCCCGGCTCGCCGCGGCCGGGGTTGTCGGCCAGCTGGATGTGGCCGATGCGCGCCATGTTCTTGCTGAGCGTAGCGCCGAGCTCGCCCTCCATGCGCCATGCGCGTGATAGATGTCGTACTGCAGCAGCAGGTTGTTCGAGCCGACCTCGTCCATGAGCGCGAGCGCCTGGTCGGTGCGTGTCAGAAAGAAGCCGGGAATGTCGAAGTGGTTGACCGGCTCGATCAAGAGCCGGATGCCCGCGCCCTGCAGCTCCTTTGCGGCGAACTCCAGGTTCTCGACCACGGCGCGGTGGGCATCGGCCTGGCTGACGCCTTCAGGCAGTTTGCCCAGCAGACAGTTGACCTTGGGCAGCCGAGCGCCGTGGCGTAGTCGATCGCCATGCCGACGCCCTCGCGGAACTCGCCCATCCGTTCGGGATGGCAGGCGATGCCGCGCTCGCCGGCGTCCCAGTTGCCTGCGGGCAGGTTGTGCAGCACCTGCGCGAGTCCATTGTCTTTCAACGCGGCGGCAAGTTCGTTCTTGTCGTACGGGTAGGGGAACAGGTATTCGACCGCCTCGAAGCCCGCCTTGGCGGCCGCCTCGAAGCGTTGCATGAAGGGAAGCTCGGTGAAGAGCATCGTGAGGTTGGCTGCAAATCTGGGCATCGGGTTTCCTTGGCTGTGAGTTGTCGCGTCCTGAGCTGCAGGCGACGCTCGACACAATGTCTGTTCGTGAGATACCGCGGAACCGGCTTAGCCGGGCCGCTGGTATCGCCCCCTTGCAGGGGGGTGGCGAAGCGACACGAAGTGCGCGAAGCCTGGGGGTGAGCCAATCAATCCAGCATCGCGAACGTGACCGACGTCGGAGCGTCTTCGCGGCTGTCGGCGACCGGCTCGAACTCGTTGATGGCGTCGATTTCGGTACCCATCGCGATGTTGGTCACGCGCTCCAGCATCACCTCGATCACCACCGGCACGCTGAACTCGGCCATCAGCTGCTCGGCACGCTGGATGGCGGGCGCCATCTCTTCCTGCTTGTAGACACGCAGGCCCTTGCAGCCGAGGCCCTCGATCACCTTGAGGTGGTCGACGCCGTAGCTGCGCTCGACGCCGGCGTCGTCGGACGCGTTGATGTTGTCGAAGCCGAGCTGCACGCAGTAGTCCATCTCGAAGCCGCGCTGCGCCTGGCGAATCAGGCCGAGGTAGGAGTTGTTGACCACGACGTGGATGTACGGCAGCTTGAATTGCGCGCCCACGGCCAGCTCCTCGATCATGAACTGGAAGTCGTAGTCGCCCGAGAGCGCGACGATCTTGCGCGTCGGGTCCGCGGCACGCACGCCGAGCGCGGCCGGAATCGTCCAGCCCAGCGGGCCGGCCTGGCCGCAGTTGATCCAGTTGCGCGGGTTGTAGACGTGCAAGAACTGCGCGCCGGCGATCTGCGACAGCCCGATGGTGCTCACATAGCAGGTGTCGCGGCTGAAGTTGTTGCTCATGCACTGGTACACGCGCTGCGGCTTCATCGGCACGTCGGCGAAATTGGTCTTGCGCAGCATGGTCCGTTTGCGCTCGCGGCACTGGCCGGCCCATTCGCCGCGACTGGGCAGCCGGCCCGCGGCCTTCATTTCCTCGGCGATCTCGACGAACAGCGCGAGCGCGGCCTTGGCGTCGGAGACGATGCCGAGGTCGGGCGTGAACACGCGGCCGATCTGAGTGGGCTCGATGTCGACGTGCACGAAGGTCCGGCCCTTGGTGTAGACATCGACGGAACCCGTGTGGCGGTTGGCCCAGCGATTGCCGATGCCGAGCACGAAGTCGGATGCGAGCATCGTCGCGTTGCCGTAGCGGTGGCTGGTCTGCAGGCCGCACATGCCGGCCATCAGCGGATGGTCGTCGGGGATGGTGCCCCAGCCCATCAGGGTCGGGATCACCGGCACGCCGGTGGCCTCGGCGAAGCGCACCAGCAGGTCGCTCGCGTCGGCGTTGATGATGCCGCCACCGGCCACGATCAGCGGGCGCTCGGCCGCGTTCAGCATCGCGAGCGCCTTCTCGATCTGGGCCCGCGAGGCGGCTGGCTTGTACGGCGTGAGCGGCGTGTAGGTGTCGATGTCGAACTCGATCTGCGCCATCTGCACGTCGAAGGGCAGGTCGATCAGCACCGGCCCCGGGCGGCCCGAGCGCATCAGGTGAAAGGCCTGCTGGAACACCTGCGGCACCTGGCCCGGCTCGCGCACCGTGACCGACCACTTGGTGACCGGCTTGGAGATCGACTCGATGTCCACCGCCTGGAAGTCTTCCTTGTAGAGCCGCGCGCGTGGCGCCTGGCCGGTGATGCAAAGGATCGGGATCGAGTCGGCCCAGGCCGAATAGAGCCCGGTGATCATGTCGGTGCCGGCCGGCCCCGAGGTGCCGATGCACACGCCGATGTTGCCGGCGATGGCGCGCGTGTAGCCCTCGGCCATGTGCGATGCGCCTTCGACGTGGCGCGCGAGGATGTGGGCGATGGTGCCGTGCTTGCGCAGCGCGGAATAGAGCGGATTGATGGCGGCGCCGGGCACGCCGAAGGCCTGCGTCACGCCTTCTTTTTCCATTACCAGCACGGCGGCTTGCGCCGCAGTCATCTTTGCCATGTCGGATCTCCTTGGGTTGCCTCGACTTTAGAAATTCCAAGGCTCCGGCAGAAGGCGGCACAGCACCATAAAAGCTATTCCGCAGTGGAATAAGTGGATACGATCGATCGATGGACCGACTGCTAGCGATGGAGATGTTCGTGCGCGTGGTGGAGACCGGCAGCTTCTCCAAGGCGGCGCGCGAGTTCAACACCACCCAGCCCACCGTGACCAAGCAGGTCGCGGCCACCGAGGCGCGCCTCGCGGTGCGCCTGCTCAACCGCAATACGCGCGGAGTCAGCCTCACCGAATCGGGCGCGCTCTACTACGAGCGCTGCAAGACGATCGTGCGCGACGCGCAAGAGGCCGACAGCATCGTCAAGTTGCGCCAGTCGCAGGCCCAGGGCTTGCTGCGCATCGGCACCTCGACCGCCTTCGGCCGCCGGGTCATGGTGCCGCTCGCGCTGGAGTTCATGGCGCGCCACCGGCAAGTGCAGGTCGACCTGAGCTTCGAGGACCGCTACGTCGATCTGGTCGCGCAGGGCGTCGACGTCGCCATCCGCATGGGCAAGCTGGCCGATTCGTCGCTCGGCGCGCGCTTCCTGGGCATGAATCCGTGGGTCATGGTGGCCGCGCCGGCCTATCTGAAGAAGCACGGCACGCCCAAAAAGGCGCAGGACCTGAGCGCGCACGTCGCGCTGATCTACAGCAGCGTGGTCGGCGACGACGTCTGGCACCTCTACACCGCGCGGGGCGAGCCGGTCACGGTGCCGGTGTCGGGCCGGCTGCGGTCGAACAACGTCTCGGCGGTGCTGGCTGCGGCGCGGGCCGGACTCGGCATCGCGCTGATGCCGCGCTATGTTGCGAGCGACTCGCTGGCCGCCGCGCAGGTGGTCGAAGTGCTGGCCGACCATGCGCTGGCCGAGCAGGAAATCCACGCCGTGTTCCCGTCGCCCAAGCTGGTGCCCGGCAAGGTGTCGAGCTTCGTCGCGTTCTTGCAGGGCCGCTTCAACCCCGGCTGGTGGGGTGGATGAACCCGATCAAATGCATCGGCGCAACGGAACACTAGCCCGCTCCACCACTCGACGCTTCCCCACGAGGAAGCAAAACCGCGAAGCGGGTGCCGCCCTCATTCGAAGTCACCGAAATAGTGCCGCCGTGGGCGGACGTGATCTCGTGAGCTGCATACAAACCGAGACCCATGTTGGCGCCTGCCTGCGTTTCCGAGGGAGTCCCGTCGTCATAGCGAACCAGCGGTTCAAACAGGTTCTCCATCAGCGCCTTCGGGAGCGGCGCGCCTGGGTTGTGGACGCTCAGGAGCAGCTGCTCGCTGGAATCGAGTTCCTCGGCAGTCACGGTGATGAGTTCATCGCTTTTGCCGTACTTGAGCGCGTTGTAGATAAGGTTTGCGAGCACCTGGTGAAGACGGTGGTAGTCCCACCACCCATGGAGGTCGCCACTTAGTCGCACCTCGATGCGACGGCCTGGTGCCACCGAAAGAATGGCGTCGACGGTCTCCGACGTGAACACGCCGAGATCGAACGACGTCCGCTGCAGGGCTGCTTTTGCGCCCAGGCGGTTGCGCGCGTACTCGACCAGGTCGTCCAACAGCGCCCTCATGTGGGCCACGTTCTGCAGCACCCTGACAGCGCGAGCGTTGTCCGGCTGCGTCTTGCGGTCCAGCTGCGCACAACTTGCAATCACGCCGAGAGGGCCGCGCAGGTCATGCCCGAGAACTCCAAGGAAAAGATCGCGCGTTCTGTCCACCTCCACCAGGAACACCTTGAGCGACGACGCCAGCGCGGCATCGATTGCCTCGTTGAAGCGAATGACATCCTCCAGGTCGTGCACAGCATCTGCGGGAAATTCCGCGGCCCACAGTCGCAGCACCGTTGCGCGCAGGGCGCGGTACTCGGCCACCATCTGCTCGGTCTCGAATCCGTTCCTCGCGCGCTGGAGGGCGTGGGCGCGGGCTGCTGCATCTGCGCGCGGCGAGTCCGCTTCGTTTCCCTGGGACTTCTGCAAACGCTGGTTTTCGTCCTGGGGGCGTCGAATGTCGACAGCAATTTCATTCAGCATTTGCGCTGCGTGATCGCGCAGCGCCTGTTCGCTCATCTCCGCCGCTGCAGGCAGACTTGTGGCTGCGAATGCCGACCACTGCTTCAGGATTGGCTCCATGCGGGCGGTGATGAATTCAGAGAGGCGCATATTGTTCCTTGGTCCGGCATTCTCGTTGGTCCGAGCGCTCCTGGCGGAGCAGGTAGCGGCAATTCGATGCCTCATCGAGCGCCGGAACATCAAATGAACGGCTGCGTTTTTCTGATAGGCTGGCCCTGCGCTTGCGATACGCGCGACAACTCACGTCGATCCAAAATCTGCATCCAGCACATCGATGAGCCAGCAGCCTATTGAGCCCGCGCTCAGCGACGGCGCCGCATCTCCCGGCAGCCCGGTTGCCGTCGCCGATGCAACGGCAGACGCGCTGCGCTCTCTGTTTGCCGAACTCGAACCATTGATCGGCGCGCAGGGCGCTCGCGCGCTCTACTTGCGCAGCCTGCACTTGACGCCATCGTTCAAGCGGCCGGCTCCGCCGCAACCCGTCGCTTTATCGGAGCACCTGATGGATCTCCATCGGGACCTCGCGGCACGCCGCCCGGACGAAGTACAGGACGCTGCAGCGACGCTGCTCCACGCATTGACGACGCTTCTCGTGTCGTTGCTTGGAAACCCCTTGACCAACCACCTGCTCTGCGCGGCTTGGGGCAGCCCCCTTGCCGAACAGCCAACCCAGGAGAAACCACTATGACTTCAGAGTTTGTCATCGGTCGGCTTCCGACCGGGGTGCCTGGGCTCGATGCCCTGCTGGATGGAGGCCTCGCGGAGTATTCGTTCAACCTGATCGCAGGGGCTCCGGGTTCAGGCAAGACCACGCTCGCTCACCAGATGATGTTCGCGCTGGCCAACCCGGATCGCAAGGCGCTGTTCTTCACCGTGCTGGGGGAGCCCGCGTTGAAGATGCTGCGTCACCAGCAGCAGTACAGCTTTTTCGACATCTCCAAGCTCAACAAATCGATTCGCTTCGTCAATCTTGGCGAAGCAGTCAAGGACGGAAACCTCGAGCTTGTGCTGGCGCAGATTGTCGAAGAGGTCGAGCGTTTCGAGCCCGGCCTCGTTTTTGTCGACTCGTTCCGCTCGGCCGCCTTGGCGTCGCAGGGCACAAGCAGTGGAGACTCGGCGCTGCAGCACTTCGTCCAACAACTCGGTATGCATCTGACGAGTTGGCAGGCCACGACCTTCCTGATCGGCGAGTGGAATTCAATCGACAGCGAGGCGAACCCGGTATTCACCATCGCAGACGGCATCCTGTTGCTGCAACAAAGCATCCATCGAAACTCGATGGTTCGCAAGATCCAGGTGGCGAAATCCCGTGGACAGGCCATGCTCGCGGGGCTCCACACTTTTCGAATGAGCACCGACGGCATCCAGGTCTTTCCGCGAACGATCATGGCCAGCCCGCATGGTGAGAAAAGGAGCCGACGCGAGAAGGCAGCGCCGCTACAGCGCCTTTCAATGGGCGTGCCATCGCTCGACGAGATGATGGGCGGCGGTTTGCCGAGCGGCTACTCGTTGTTGATCTCGGGCCCGTCGGGCTCGGGAAAGTCGCTGCTCGCCACGCAGTTCCTGGCCGAGGGGGCACGGCACGGCGAGAAAGGCGTGGTTGCTGCTTTCGAGAGAAGCCCGGGAACTTCGCGCAACCCGGGCCTCGATGACTTGGTCGACGATGGCCATGTCGCCGTCGTCGACACGCGCGCGCTCGACCTTTCGATCGATGAGACATTGTTCAGGATCACGGAGTTGATTCGTGAAACCGGCGCCACACGCATCGTCATCGATTCGCTGTCGGGCTTCGAACTGGCGCTGGCGCCGACGTTCCGCGAAGACTTTCGCGAATCTCTTCATCGCATGGTCGCGATGCTCACCGCAATGGGTGCAACCATATTGATGGTTTCCGAACTCGAAGACCGCTACAACGATCTCCGGTTCAGCCCCTATGGCGCCGCGTTCCTGACCGACGCAATCATCGTGCAGCGTTATGTGGAACTCGACGGTGCACTGCGCCGAGTCATGAGCGTGGTCAAAGTTCGCAATAGTGCGCACAGCCACGCCCTGCGGCTGTACGACATCACGGAAGAGGGCCTTGTCATTCGCGAACTGGACCCGGGAATTGCCGGCTTCATGACTGGCCATCCGAGGCGCGGCGTCCCGGTGCTCTCAGGCGACGCTAACTCATGACCGGGAAGGCGACCGACGCCGACGGTGAAATGTCTGCCTTGTTGGCTGCCCTCGCGCGCCGGGAAATTGCTCTTGCCGAGCGCGAGGCCGCGCTGGTCGCACGGGAGCAAGCGGCCCGGCAGCGTGAGGTCGCGCGACGGACCGACGCCGCGTCCGACGCTGACGTCGACAAGCGTGCTCACGCACTGCGGGAGGCCAACGAGCACCTTGTGATTGCCGCGTTACATGCCGATGAGTTGCGAGAGACATCTCAATTGGCGCGAAAAAGGCTAGAAGATTTCCTGGCAATGCTGTCCCACGAATTGCGCAACCCGCTGACGCCGATCAGCACCGCGGTGGCGATCCTGAGGCGACCGGACTGTGACGAGCAATCCCGCACGAGACTGCACGACGTCATCGAGCGCCACGTCCGCCACATGACCCGACTGATCAACGACTTGCTCGACGTTTCGCGCGTGACGCATGGCACCTTGCTCTTGCAGCGACGGCCGACCGAGGTCAGCGAGTTCGTGAGGCAGGCGGTCGAGACCGTACAGGAAGTCATCGATGAGCACCGGCAACCGCTTCGCATCGAGTTACCGCCCGAGCCTGTGTATGTCGAAGGCGACGAGGTGAGGCTGGTCGAGATCGTGAGCAACCTTTTGCACAATGCGTCCAAGTACAGCCCGGACGGTGGTGCCATCGTGGTCGCCGTGGAGCGGCGCGACGATTCGCTGCTCATCAGGGTCAAGGACCACGGCATCGGCATTGCGCCGGAAGATTTGGACTCCGTGTTCGACCTGTTCGTGCAGAACGAGCAATCCCTCGATCGTGCTCAGGGTGGGCTGGGCCTCGGCCTGACCATCGTGCGCGCGATGGTGGAGTTGCACGGAGGCACCGTCTCGGCGTACAGCGACGGCAAGGGGAGCGGATGCGAATTCCTCGTCATGCTGCCCGGTGTGATCGACGTTCTACCCACCGTGGAAACGCCTGCACAGGCCGCCACTGCGTCTTCGAATGCCAGGGTGCTCGTGATCGAGGACAACACTGCCGCCGCCGCCATGCTGGCGGAGTTGCTGCGCCTGTCGGGACACACCGTCGACGTGGCATTCGACGGATCCAGCGGGCTGGAAATGATCACGCAGGCGCAACCCCAGATTGTCGTGTGCGACATAGGTTTGCCTGGTCTTACCGGTTACGAGGTGGCGCAGCAAACGCGAGAAATCGGGCAGGTGCCGCCGCCCGTGCTGATCGCGTTGACCGGTTACGGCAGCGAAAGCGATCGCACCCTGGCGTTCAAAGCTGGTTTTGACCACTTCATGGTCAAGCCGGCAAATCTGGAGAAGCTGGAACAGCTCATCCGGGATTCCGTCGGCTCCTTACACGCGGCCTCTTGATCCGGGCAAAAGCTCAACGGACTTCGCGCACGTGTCGGCGCAACGGGAACTAGGGCGAAGGCGGCACGTTGCCCTCTTCCTCGTTCGAGGTCGCGAACAGCCCCCAGGCCGACATGAAGAGCGCCGCGATCACCGGCCCGATGACGAAGCCGTTGATGCCGAACAGCGCCATGCCGCCGACGGTGGAGATGAGCACCACGTAATCGGGCATTTGCGTGTCCTTGCCGACCAGCAGCGGGCGCAAGATGTTGTCGACCAGGCCGATCACGACCACGCCGAAGACGATCAGCGACACGCCCTGCCAGACGGCGCCGACGGCGAGGAAATAGACCGCCACCGGCAGCCACACCAGCGCCGCGCCGACCGCCGGCAAGAGCGAAAGGAAGGCCATCAGCACGGCCCAGAGCAGCGCGCCCTGCACGCCGAGAACCGAGAAGGCGATGCCGCCGAGCGCGCCCTGCACGATGGCGACCACGACGTTGCCCTTTACGGTCGCGCGGATCACGGTGGTGAACTTGTTCAGGAGATAGTGCGTGTGGGGCCGCGCCATCGGCAGCGCCTCGCGGATCGTCTTGGAAAGCGTGCTGCCGTCACGCAGCAGGAAGTACAGCAGGTACATCATGACGAAGAAGCTCACCAGGAAATCGAAGGTGTTCTGCCCGATGTTGACGGCCTGGCTCGCGATGGCCTGGCTGCCCTGCGCAGCGCTCGCCGACACGCGGCTGATCAGCGCCTCGACGTTGCCCAGGCCGAAGCGGTCGAGCAGGTTGATTGCCCAGCGCGGCACGGCGTTCACGATCTGCTGGAAGTAGGCCGCAAAGTTGATGTCGCCGGAGCGCACCCGCTGCGCCACCAGCGAAGCCTCCTGCACCAGCGAAACGGTGATCAGCGTGAGCGGAATGATCACGATCACCAGCGCGATCGACAACGTGGCCAGCGCCGCCAGGTTGCGCCGCCCCGGCATGCGCTTGAGCAGCTTCTTGTAGAGCGGCGTGAAGAGGATGGCGAGCGCCATGCCCCACAGCACCGCGCCGAAGAACGGCATCAGGATCCAGAAGAAAGCGACTGTTACGGCCGCCAGCAGGAAGAGGAAAGTGCCGCGCTGCAGCTCTGGTGAATTCATAGGCGAGTCGACTGTAGCCGATGCGCCCGCGGCCCGGATTGCAGAGCAGCCTGCTAGCGTCCGCCGCGAGGCAGCGCCAGCGTCGCCCGCAACCGCTGGTCCGCGCCCCGGCCGGGCTCACCCTAGACCGGCGCAGTCTTCCTGGAAGCGTCACGCGTCGCGGCGAAGGCGCTGCGACCGAGCCAGCGCCACAGGTCGCGCGCATCGCGTGCCGTGCCGATGACGCGCAGCTTCCGCTCGTGGATCAATTCATCAGCATCGCGATCGCCGGTCCAGACTTCGGTCAATGCCTGCATCGTCGACTCGACGATCAGCGTCGGGTCCTCACCAGGATTGTCGCGGCACAGGTCGGCGCTGCCGTTGGCCACCACCAGCCACCAGCGACGTTCGCCCTCGGGCGCGTCGGTGAAGCGAAAGTGAACCACGATGCTGCGCTCGGTCGGGCATTCGTCGATTCGCACGAAGCGGCGGATGTCCCACATCAGGAAGCCTGCGTCCAGCTGGCCGCGCTTCAGGCGGCTGCCGATCCAGCGCGCGCCCCAGTGGCCCAGCGCCATCACGATGGGCCGTAGTTCCTCGCCAGCGCTGGTGAGGTGGTATTCGGCCGACGAACCGCTGCCCTGCTCGCGCTTGATGACGCCGACCTCCTCTAGTTTGCGTAGCCGTTGCGCAAGCAACGACCCCGACATGCGCGGAACGCCGCGGCGGATGTCGTTGAAGCGCGTGCTGCCGCACAGCAGCTCGCGCACGACCAAGGGTGTCCACCGCTCGCAGAGCACTTCGGCGCCGCGAGCGACTGTGCAGAACTGGCCGTAGTCGATCATGGTGCAAATTTATTCCTGTTGCGGCGCCGGGACCAGTACAAATTCTGGACTGGCGTGGAGGACCGCGCGCGACGATCCTTCGCGCACCATCATTTTTATTCTGGAGATGCAACATGAGCACCGTTCTGCAATCGGGATTCGACGCCTCCGCCTTCAAGATCACGACCCGCGCGCAATGGCAGGCCGCCGCTGAGGCATGGCATCGCTGGGGGCCCTTCGTAGGCACCTGGCTGGGCGAGGCGACCGAGACCATGTTCGACCTGGCACGCATCGGCCCCGGCTCCCGGGTGCTCGACGTCGCCGCCGGCGCCGGCGA